>PVWI01000227.1 GCA_003003725.1 filamentous cyanobacterium Phorm 6
CCCCCCAGCCCCCCCTTGGTAAGGGGGGGAGTAGGAATTGAGGTGGTTTCCACGCTTGGTAAGAGATTAGGAATCGGGCCAGTTTCCCCCCTTGCCAAGGGGGAATTAAGGGGGGTAAACCATTGATCTATAAACAATTTCACTTGATCGCAATTCTCGCCGTCTCCATAGCCGAAATCGAGCATTCTATAAGTATCAAAATCAGACAGGGAATTCCCCGTAACCTCCCAAATATTCAGGCGGCAACTGATTACTATTCGTACTTTATCAAATACCCGTTCTCTCAACTGTGGCGATAGAGTTCCCAGGGAATCCGCTATTCCCATTTCATCCGCGCCGTCCAACAGCAACCAGATTTTTCCTTCACTCAGTAATTCCTGAAATTCTTTCACCCATTCCGCAGGTGCAGCATCCAATTTTCCCGCCGCTATTCGCAGCCAATCTTCGATTAAATATTGGCACAAAGGTTTTTTCACCTCTGCTAAGGATATCCATACCGGCAAATATTCAGTTTTCGCCAATATGCGATCGCCAATTTTGAACAATTGAGTAGTTTTTCCCGCACCCGGTTCGCCGATGACAGCAAGGCGTTTCCCGTTGCTTTTAGGGCTGTCGCTGTTTGTGAGGACTTTTTCGCAAAATTCGTGGTAACTGAGGGGAATGAGTTTTTCGGCTTCCTGATAAGCTTGGGAACCTATTTGAGGGGAAAAATCATCGCGACGCTGGGGTTTTTGCTGGCGTTCGATTAATCCCAAGGGGACGTGAATGTCGTCGAGGTCTATTTTTCGCCCTAAGTCGTTGGCAAAAAAAGTGTTGGCTGCTTGTCGCTTGGTTTGGGCTGCGGCGCGGCAGGTTTCGCGCCAGTCAATTTGGCTTGCTGGTGACGGAAACTCGGATGTTTTGGCTGTTTCTGGTGCTGAAATGTCGATCGCCCCAGCAGAATATTCACTTAAAAGCCACTTTCGCAGCGTTTCAGCTTTGTGAGAACCCGCTGTCTTCAATTGGGGACATTTGCCAGTAAATTTCTTGTAAATCTCGCCCCTCTGCTTCTTATAAGCTTCAGCTTCAATGTTGTCAAGAAGCTCCTTACTATTCGCTTCTATCTCGCTTTCTCGCTTATCGATATTATTTTGTGCAAATCTCTTTATAAAGACTTGATACTGTCCTTGAGCCAGGCCGCAGTCTATAGCCATCCGCTTGAGAAAATCATCCCACACCATGAGCCGAATATTTAGCGATGTAATGATTGAGATAGTAACAGATATTTGCTGAACATGGTGTATTTGCAGTCTAGGTGGAAGATAAGTTCTACTTGAGTTCCACTTGTAGTGGAGGTTTTTGGGACTGATGTTGGGGGGCTACAGGATGCTTTGATAAATGTACTGGTAAATTCATTAATTCATCCAATACCCGCCATGACTATACAACAATTCAAAATCATCTTGGCTCAAAATCCGCAAATTCAATTATGGATTTTGCTGGCTTTCATCGAAGACGCAGAACTAGAAAGCCTCGAATTGAGTAAAAAATCACTCTCCCAGGAGTTCAAAGATATTGTCAAAACTCACAAATTTACCTGCGTTTCGGGACAATTGACCGAGTTTGGCATCGTCAATTTAATCTCGTGGTTAGATCCAGTTTCAGGATTTTGGATTGGTATTGTTTGCTTGATTTGGCATATTTTTCAGGATATTAGGCAAGAAGAGAAAGACAGCGATAGTCACTCCAAATAGGTTCGTAGTAAGGACTTTAGTCCTCGGTTGGATCGTCTGAGCAAATTTTAGGTCGATCGCGGGCGGGAACTCTTAGAACCGCCCCTACAAGCCTGAAATATGCTGTCTTAGCTTCCGTAAGGGCGATCGCACTTCCGATCGCTAATTCGCCCGCACAAAACAACAAAAAACCCTCCCCAACAAGGAGAAGGGAGGGCGAAAAAGAGAGTTAGAAATTGAAACTTTACAGAATTAACAATAGGGAGTCACATCCACGCCACAGTCGTCAGCCAAATAACACAAAGCCCGAAAGCGCAGCCCAACCACTTGCTCGTAAAGCGGATTTAACTTGCACAACGGCGGAATGGAAAATAAAGTGCGATCGCCAATTTTGACTTCCCGTTCAAACGGACACTGCGACGGAATAAATTTACACAAGAATCGAGCCAATTTTTGACTTTTAATTTCGGCGCTATCCAGCCACTGTTTCAGCGGATGCCATAAGTCAAAGCGCGGCTTTTGACCGTAATTTTGAGGATTTGTAGGGACACTAACTACGGTTTCTGGTTGCTCAACCCATACCCAAATTGGCAGAATGCGATCGGGTACTGTATGCTTAAATACATTCATTTTGCTCTGTTCCTCTCTTATAACGAGGTGCCAAGAACCCTTTGTAGAGTTTTTGCTTTTGTCTACAATCAGTATCTACAGCAGCCCGTTTTGCTTTACCGGATTGAACTTCTTGAATTAATGACTTTGTGCGATAAAATTAGTTCCTGGAGTTTTTAACCTACCTTTGGTTGAGTCTCCTTTTGCAGTTCTTTTATGATTCTGACGCATCTTTGTGAAAAAGTCTATACGTGAAAATGCGGAACTTTTGATAAAAGTGATGATAGTTATAAATATAAGCTCTGCTGCAAAAAAGCTGAAACCCCGGCCCAATTCTCACAGCGATCGCCCAGAAACTCCTACAATTAGAAATAATCGGTATCACCGCCCTCACCACCCATGAGCAACCCAGAAACCCAAAGTATCACCCGCGAATTACAAAGCCACGCCGCCATACTCGGCGGCTTCGTTGCCCTTCTCTGGATTATCGAGATCGTTGATGTATTCGTCTTCGGAGGCGCGCTGAATTCCTACGGAGTCCGCCCACGCAGCATCGATGGACTTGAAGGCATCCTGTTGATGCCTTTTCTGCACGGCAGTTTTGCTCACTTAGCCAGTAATACTCTTCCTTTCTTAACATTTGGTTGGTTGATTATGCTGCGAAAAGTTAGCGACTTTTTTGTCGTAAGTGCCGTCACTATGCTAGTTAGCGGATTGGGAGTTTGGCTGACAGGCGCGCCCAATTCCGTGCACATTGGTGCTAGCGGATTAATCTTTGGCTACTTCGGTTTTTTGCTACTGCGCGGCTTATTTGAACGTAGTTTTACTTCACTTTTGATATCTTTAATTGTTGGTTTCTTCTACGGCAGTTTGATTTGGGGAGTTTTGCCCTCGCAGCCTGGAGTTTCGTGGCAAGCACATTTCTTTGGCTTTGCAGGCGGTGTATTAGCAGCTCAACTTTTGGGGAAACAAAAACGGGAAGTTAAAAATTAAAATAAGTTTGTAATGAGGACTTTAGTCCTCTTTATTTAATTCAACGTGTGTCGGCAAGCACACAGTAAAAATAGAACCGCTACCTAACTCGCTTTGAACTTGAATATCACCACCCATCATCAGGCAGAAATGACGGCTAATCGTCAATCCCAAACCCGTTCCGCCGTACTCGCGAGTGGTTGAAGCATCGCCTTGCATGAAAGCTTGAAATAAATGCTGCAATTGTTCGGCGGGAATTCCAATGCCTGTATCAGCTACGCGAAAAATTATCAAGTCGGAAGAGTCTTCTAGTTGTTGATTTTTTGACCCTTGATTTGTCACTCTTTCAACGCTGATTTTAATAGTGCCACCTTTCGTAAATTTGGCTGCATTGCTGAGTAAATTTAGCAATATTTGCCTAGTTTTAGTAACATCAGCATACATCATTCCCAAGTCCGTCGCACAATCAATTTCAAACTTATTAGAATTTTTTTCCACGAGGGATTCGACTGTGGAAACTACGTCGTCAATTAAACTAGCAGGGTTGAAAGTTTCTAAATAAAGTTCCATCCGCCCCGCTTCTATCTTAGAAATATCGAGAATGTCGCTAATTAAAGATAGCAAGTGTTTGCCTGCTGTTTGAATTTTGTACAAGTCGGGGATAAAATCTTCGTGGCCTGAATCCTCCGCGTCTTCTTTGAGCATCTCGCTGTAGCCGATGATAGCGTTGAGGGGAGTACGCAATTCGTGGCTCATATTGGCTAAGAAGGCGCTTTTGGCTTGACTGGCTGCTTGAGCGGTTTGAGCTACTTGTTGGAATTCTTCTGCTAGTTTACGCTGGGTAATGTCTTCAGCAATGCCGACGATGCGGTAAATTTCTCCGGTTTCGTTGCGGACTGGAAAAGCCCGATCGCGCACCCAGCAAACTGAACCGTCAGATCGCACTACCCGATACTCATCATCATAATCGCCCCGCACCTGTTTCTCAAAAGCAGCCTTGACGCGATCGACATCCTCCGGGTGAATAGCATCCCAAAAAGCCTCCGGTTTTGACAGCAAACTCTGATAGCTCAAATTCCATATTTTCTCGCAAGCAGGGCTCACATAAATTATGTGCTGTTGATCGGGTTCTCTAATCCAAAATACCTCATGAATATTTTCTGCCAACTGGCGAAACCGCTCCTCGCTGGCCCGCAACTGCTCCACAGCAGAGTGAAACTCTGTCACATCTTGAACCAGCGATGCCACCCCGATGATAGAGCCGTCAGCATCAACCAAAGTCGTATTGTACCACTCGCAAAGAATAATTTTGCCGTCCTTTCTGACGTTCTGGTTAAGGCTACTAACTCCTCCTTGATTAGTCAGCAAAGTTATCGATAGTTGCCTGACATACTCCTTAGCACTTTCAGGAACTATTAGATCGACTCCGTGCTGTTCCATTGCTTCCAAACGGTTGAATCCAAAAATTCTTTCCGCTGACAGATTCCAGTCGGCAACTTTAAAGTTTAGATCCCATTCGATCGCACCTAAAGGAGTTTGATAGAGGTGGAGAGCGAGTTTTTGCTGAGATTTTTTCAGAGAGCTAATTAATTGAGTTTTATCAGCGATCGCAGATTCCACCCGATCTTCTAGAGTAGTAAATGACTCTTCCAATTGATCGGCCATTTGATTAAAAGAACGAGCCAAAATACCCACCTCATCCTCCCGCTCTACAGACGCCATCAAGCGGGGATCTACCGCCATCGAGTCCCATTCTCCCCGCGACAAAGCCTCCGCAGCCTTGCTCAGGCGCCGCACCGGCATCACAATCCACCTGGAAGTTAGACTCCCAATAGCTATCGCCACCACCAAAGCACCGAAACACAGCAACACAGTGTAACGAGTGTTAGCGTTAATCGCTTCCATAAAATCGGCTTCGGGAACCGCCACCACAATCAACCAATCGAGGCCCTTGCTGTCTGAGAAGGGCGTCACCTGTAGAAATTGCCGTTCTCCGTCGATCGCAAAATCTAGCTGGCGAGAGCTGTCAATCTTGCTCAAATCCCCAAAGCGTTCTTTCAAATACCGGGCAGTCGATCGAATTAGAACATTCTGGCTGCTCGTTGCAGCAATTCGTTTCGGAACGCCGTTGCTAACAATAAACGGCGCTTCTGGAGTAGAATTTGCCACCAATTGTCCAGACCTTTCTACAATAAAAGTCTGTCCTGATTTACCAATTTTCAGGCTTCCCAAGAATTGATTGATTTGGGAAAGTGTCAAGTCAGAACCCAGGATTCCAATCAATTTGTTATTCTTGCCATAAACTGGTGTAGCCGCCGTAATCGCTAGTTTGGGAGAGTCAAAATAAGTATAAATTTTAGTCCATGTCGGTTTTCGGGCCCGCACCGGAGCTATGTACCAAGGTCGGAGGCGGGGGTCGTAGTTGGGAGTAATTTTTAATAGCTTAGTTGGTTCGCCGAATTCCGAGGGCGCGTAGCTGTGAAAGTTATAGCCAGTAGATTGATTAGAAATCCGAACTTGCAACTTGCCATCGTCGAGGCGTTCAACTCCCAGAAAACTTTTTTGTTCGGAGCCAAATTGAATGTAGCTCACTTTATCAAACGTTTGGAGTTGTTTGGAGAAGTAGCTGCGCAAGCTAACTTCATCCTGGACGTTCAAAATGCCGAGACGGATGGCATCGAGATTGAGTTGATTGATTTGGTGTGGCGTTTCGATGAAACTATGAATGTGTTGCTGGATACGCGATGTGACTTCGGCCCGCAGTTGCGTGGCAACATCGTTGACAGCTATGCGCCCGTTGCGCAATGACAGCCACCCCGTCAGCCCTACCGCAGCGAAAGTCTGGAGGGCAAAAGGCACAACAAGGATGATGCGAATTGGTATTTTTCCCGACATTTTTAAAATCGGGTCGGTCAGATATCTGATTGGCATGGTGAAGCAGAAATATTACGAACCCACAACATTTCAGTAGAGTACAACCTGATTAGCGCAGATTTTGAAGTTGAGATGGTTTTAGTAGGCAATCTGCTGTTAAGAACTTATAATCTGCCGCTGGTAATTGAATTTTTAACGACTGCCACCGCCATCTTAGCGCGATCGGTCACTTTGGGAACACGGGCGATCGAGCTTTTACAGTATCACTTCGCGATCTGACTCTAAGAAGGCTGATACTATTTGAGATTTGAGATTGGGTAGTTTGCTCGCGCACTCGCTTGGCCAGAAACCGGGTTTTTTTTCACAGCAACACTTCGTCACATCCGGCACATCCAGTAAGAAACCCGGTTTCTGAGAGTCGGAGTGCGATCGCAATTTACAAGTTTTCGCCGGAACTTTAATGGACATCTCCATAACCAGCTACTTTGGATAGATACCAACTTAATTCCGGCTGGGTACAATAAGCAGTAATAGGATGCAACTAGCGGAGGGATCGATCGTGAATGCAGTTATTACTAATCTTGGCATTGCTCTCGGACTAAGCTCAATTTTGATCGGTTTGACCCCGGCGGTTCTCGCCCAACAAAGACTGCAACCAGCGCCCGAAAATTCGGAAACGACTTTATCTGGCGACTCCCTGAGAACTGTGGAAGACAGAACCGTAGACTCGGATTACCAAAACTTGATTGGCGAACGAGAAACGGCGGCTAATGCTGCTATTCGGGAGCGCAGCTTGGGAGATACATTTCGCCTGAAAGTCGGCCCGGAATTGGAATTTATCACTACTCCTTCCGACGCCCAGCGTCTAGGAAATCCCTTACCTCTCAAACCCAATGACAGCGGCACAGGAGGGGGAGTTCAGCTTCAGCTAGGACTCTAGCAATTTTAAATGAATTGATCGGAAGCCAAGATCGCCCAACCCAATTTTTGACGCTCAGAGGTCTTGTGACTGCGATCGCTTTTTGATCTAATTTTAATCACAAGTTTTCTGTGGTTTTCATCACACGACATTCTTTATTCTGAACCTAAAGTTAGTGCAGTTGAAATTCCGATTCAGTCCGATCGACTACATATCATTTACAACAGCGTATAAAACTGGCGGTCAAGGTCATGGGAAAGGCTCTACTGATCGATTATTTGCGAGGGGAGTTGGCGATATCGAATTCTGCGATCGCCATTGCACTCCGACACGGTGAACAAGATGCCAGCCAACTGCCGATGATTCTGTGGCAGTATGGGTTAGTTACGCTGGAACAGTTAAACCTGATTTTTGATTGGCTGCAAACTCAGCCGACTTAGAAATTTAAAATTCCGAGTTGAAAAATCTGGATCTGGGATTGCGGATTTTTGAGAAATAAAGCTTATACAAACGGTCGTCTTTAAAGTATAGGGTTGAGTGTTAAGGTTGATGTTCTGTTTTATGGCTCCAGACGACACAAAACAAACCCCAACAACTTTTAGGTTGCCGGGGCTTGTTTTATTGAATTTGGTGGCGGGAAGTGGATTTGAACCACTGACCTTCGGGTTATGAGCCCGACGAGCTACCAGGCTGCTCTATCCCGCGTCGTTTTTTGTCTCTCTCTAATATAACCATACCTTTCTGAAAATTGCAACCCCTAAATCAAAAAAACTTTTGAGATTGTGGGAGGGGTTGCTGAAATTGGCGAAGAAGTCTCGATCGCACTAAAGCATCGAAACTTCGCCCACTACTTCCAAGCGCTTAAAATCGCTGAGAGTCAGGTAAGTGTCCGAAAGAGTTTCGGCGATTGTCGGAGTAATCCACCCCAACTGCTTGAGCAAGTGAATCGCCACAGCAAATTGAGCGCGCTTTCCGCCATCCGTGACCTTAATTGCCAAGCCCATGCCTTCGCCAACCTGGCCAATGCACTGCACCCCTTCGGCGCCGGACTTGCTCACCAATTCCCCTTGAGTCAAGCGCATCAGTTCCGTATCAAATTTGCCCTCACCAGCAACCATCATCGGGTGGTGAGTCATAGCGCGGACAATCCGCTCCATATCCACATTGTCGCCGGAGGCTAACTGAGCGTACAAAGATGCCATTTGCCCCAACTGCAAGAAATAGGTAGGAGCGCCACAGTCGTCCCGAGCGCTGATAAACTCTTCGGCAGGCATTCCTAGCAAGTCTGCCACTTTATCCAAAATAAGCTGCTGGACGGGATGTTTGCGACTCAAATAATTTTTCAGATCCCAGCGCCGTAGTTGACAGACAGCCAGCATTCCGGCGTGTTTGCCGGAGCAGTTGTATTGCAGAGCGCTCTTTTTGCCTTCGGGAATGGGGCATTGAAGTTTAGATGGGTCTATGTCGCAGCGCCACAGGACGTTAAATACCTGCCGCGATTGCTCGATCGTACCTTGATGAGAACTGCAAATAATCGCTAAATCTCGATCGGTCAATTCGTAGCGTTCTAAAGTGCCACTCGCCGTCACAGCCAAAGCTTGAAACGGTTTGAGTGAAGAACGGACAAATGTCGCCGTGTCCGAGTTACCCGCAACGGACAGAACGCGGCCGCGTTTGTCGCAGACAGCGGCCTGGACGCGGTGCTTCGATTCCACAATGCCTTCGCGCAGCAGTGTGACTTCCAGTTCGGGAGCTTGGGTTCGTTTTCCCCTTGTCATATCAATTTTAGATTTTAGATTTTAGATTTTAGACTGGGGTACAGGGGAGTTATGATATCAATTCCGGTTGCACTCTTCGACATGATTGTTAACTGTTGACTGTTAACTGTTAACTGTTAACTGTTGACTGTTAACTGTTAACTGTTGACTGTTTGGACAATACCGATCCAACCGGAAACGATATGAGTTGTCAGTTGTCAGTTAAAAATGTCAGTTAAAAAGTCAATTTTTTCGGCAAAAACTCATAACTCCCCTGTTTTGGCTCCTTCCTTACAAACAATTCCAAATTAGCCCCCCGGCAACCAGCAATGATACCAAACCATAAAACGTCTGTCGCAGACGCTTCAGAATTGGTTCTAGTTCATAGTTGACTATCAACTGGTCTTGAACCAAAACTTCGGGAGTTTTAGGCCAAGCTTGACAATCGTACCAGCCAGACTCTTCGTAGACGACGGTGGGATTTGAAAGGCGCGATCGCACGTAGAACCAACCCAAGTAAAGTCGCAGCAAAGCTAATCCTAGAATAAAACCGGCACCGGCGGCGGTCATCAGGGCGAACTGAACTGGATACTTGGTTGGAACGAAGCTGGCGGCTGCTAAGGGCCCGGATACCAAGCAACTCCAACCCCATACCCAAGCGAGTTTTGCCAGATATGCGGGCCAATCGAGAGTTACCCAGCTAAAAAACCAGGATTCTGTAAGTTCTTGGTATTCATTAACCGGTCGCTGTTCTTGGGGAACAGGACAAATAGAAACAGAAGCGTTTTTCACATTAGCGTTCCTCTGCGGGGGAAAAGTCAAGGCGATCGGCGTGTCCCCAGAACGCTTCTAAATTGTAGAATTCGCGCTCTTGAGGTTTAAAGATGTGGATAATCGCGTCGCCGTAGTCCATGACGACCCAACTAGCGTCTGATAGGCCTTGTGTACGCAGCGGCAAGCGTCCCCAGTCTTCTTCTACTTGGTCTGCGATGGCTTGGGAGATGGCTCGTACCTGCACGTTGGAAAATCCGGTGACGATCGCAAAGTAGTCTGCCAGATAGCATACTTCTGACACCTGGAGTAATACAATATCAACTGCTTTGCGGTCATCGGCAGCTTGCGCAGCGGTGAGGATCAAACCGCGCGCTTCGTCTGAGGGGGTGTTGTCGGTTACTGTAGACTGAGTTGTGGAATATTCGAGTTGGGTTAGTTCTGACATTAAGTGTTTAAGTTCCTAATTGAGAGAGTAAAGGGGAATCGGTTGTTGGCAGATTGAGACTGGAAATAGGAATTAAGTTCAAGCCAAAAGTAAGTACAGGATTGCTGGTAAATTTTACTGTTAACTTGTGATTTGTTCGATCGACTTTCCCGTCGAATTTCCTGTTTCCGGCGATTCCGCGCGAGCCATAAGCAGCGCCCAATTGCGGGTAAGTACGGTGCGCGGGTGAATGTAGCAGCGAGTTTCTAGCAAATATTTCAGAGAATAATCGCTAGTTTGCCACACGCCTGCATAAAGATTTTGCCAGCTTGCCTCGCGCAGTGCTGCTAGTTCGGCTGTGTTGCCGCGGCTCGGCTCTATAGTATCTGCTATAAATACGGTACAACTGAGCTGGCTCATGTTTGGTCTGCCGAGGGTGTGATTGGCGATCGCGTCCAAAATTTCTCGATCGACCACCCCGAATTCGTCTCTAGCGACGATCGCGCTGGCGTCTGCGTGCAGCAAATGCGGGTGTGCTTCCAACACTGAGTCTAACTCTAAACCTTCCTTCTGAGCCATAAGCAGCAGCAGTTGGGGTTTAAAGTATTTTGCCAAATCGTGCAGCAGTCCTGCCGATCGAGCTTTTGCTTCGTCGAGGCCGTAATGGCGGGCCAAGTCTCCTGCTGTTTGTTCGACTCCGAGGATATGTGTGATGCGGGCGGCAGGAACGCGCTGTGAGAGCCAAGCTAGGACGTTTTCGCGCGTAGGTGCAAGTGTCAAATATTAATTCCCAAATTGTTGGATCTACTATTTTAGCGTTTTGTTTTAATGAATTGCGGTGTCGGGCCCAAAGGGGTGCGG
>PVWI01000035.1 GCA_003003725.1 filamentous cyanobacterium Phorm 6
AGATGTGTATAAGAGACAGTGCTAAGGTTGCGGGCAATTGGTTCGAGGGATTTTGGCGCGTACTCTCTGCCAAATTGCCCGGTTCAGAAGTTAAACTATTTAGTGCCAATCCAGAATAGCTAATTTTGGGGGACACAGCCGCTGGCTGCTCTTGGCTTTCCAACTGGGCCAGGGAATGTTTGAGAGCGCCCGCGTTAGCCGCAGTGGCGTGTATTAGCGCCGGATACATTTCCCAGGCGAGAATTCCTGTCAACACCAAAGCCAAGATTAAAGGATTCGGCTGCTTTTTACCTCGGTTTTGACTGTTTTGAGAGTTATTTTCGGAGATTGGTTTGATCATACGCTCTCTTCCTCACTTTATACTCTTGCACGATCGCTCGACTTGCACTCAACTCCAGATACTTATTTAGACACTTTTGCTGGTGCCGTTGGTTCCTTTGTCCAGAACCCATTTGACTGCTGGCGCAGTGCAAGTATCTCATACTCACTGCCAACACTCGTGTTTCAGGAAAATTGCACTACCTAGTTATTACTTAATTTTTACTCGTACTCTCGCGGTATCGAGAAAAATTAAGGTTTAAGTAAATATTCTGAAAAAAAATCTGATTCTGGTTGAGAATCTCAGTACAAATGACTATTCATCCTGCCACAACTGCTAAAGGTGTTTTAGACTGTGGGATGCGAGCTAAGCCTTTGATATCAAAGAGATACCGTACAATCTGTTGCAACAGGACGGGAACCTATTATAAATTAAGCAAGCTATCACTGATTCATTGTAGCATTCTGTTTTTGAAGAGCGATCATCGAAACTAAAAAAGTAGCGATCGCTACTTTTTTAGTACAATCTTGTTGAAATGTATTGATTATGAACAGAAAATCCCTGGGAATCCATTTAATGAATCGACTGAGCTATCCTCAAAAATTTACCTTAATCGGTTTTCTATTTGCCCTGCCATTAACCTTGGTCATATACCTGCTAATTTCCGAAATTAACAGCAGGGTTGATTTTGCCCAAAAAGAAATCTACGGTAATGAATATCTGCGCCCGCTGCGACAGTTGAGGGAATACATACCGAAGCTTCAACTGTTAAATTATCAGGCTTTAAATCGCAATTTAACCAATCTCGATGCCAGGGAAAATTTAGAAGCTAAGATAGAGGAAAACTTTCACTCTCTGGCAAATACAGACCGCCGATTAGGAAAGATTTTAGTTAGCAGCGACAAATTTAATCATCTTTATCAAAACTGGCAAAATTTTAAACTCCGTCGCAGCCAGTGGAGTTTAGAAACCTACGATGTTGTATATTATAAAATAACAGCATATATTAATAGATTGAGCGTTCACGTCGGCGACACTTCCAATCTAATATTAGACCCGGATCTAGATACCTATTATTTGATGGATGCCACTTTACTGAAGCTTCCAGAAATGCAAAAAGTCTTGTCAGAAATTAGGCTAATTTCTCAAAAAAGTAGCGCGCGTTCCGATGCCACACCACAGGAAAGAGCGCAAATGATTACTTTGGCGGGCAAATTGAGAGAACTCAATCAGGATTTAGCAATCAATATGGAGGTAGGATTTAGCAATAATCCTCACGGGAATCTGCGACCGAAACTAAGCGAGTCTTTGAGGAACTTTAACGCGGTAGTAGAACAGCTAACAGGGCAACTAGATAAACTGATTTATCCCACAGCCGTAGTGGAATATTATGGCTATCTAGATGGCAGCGATCGAGTTCTGACTTCGAGTTTTGAACTGTGGGACGAAAGTCTCACTGAATTAGACTTTCTCCTGCAAAAGCGGATTGATAGTTTTGTTGCAAAAAAGCGCATAATTGCTATTTTTGTGTTAACAAGTTTAGCAATAGTTATTTATTTGTTTGTATCTTTTTACCGGGCAGTTATGCAAACTGTATTTGTGCTGGACGAAGCGTCAAAAAAGATGGCAAGCGGCAATCTAGACCACAAAATTGTTTTGGATAACAGAGATGAACTCGGACAAGTTGTGGGTTCGTTTAACAAAATTGCCGATGCCTTAGTTTATGCTAACCAAGAAATTACTGTTCTCAATAATCGCCTAAAAGCCGAAAATGTACGGATGAGCGCCGAACTTGATGTCACTCGCAAGATTCAGCAGATGCTGCTACCGAAAGATTTAGAACTGAAGGAAGTTATTGGCTTAGATATTGCAGGATTTATGGAAGCTGCTGAGGAAGTAGGCGGCGACTATTACGACGTGCTCCAGCACGAAGGTAGAGTGAAAATTGGGATTGGCGATGTGACGGGACACGGATTGGAAAGCGGCGTTTTAATGATTATGGTTCAAACGGCAGTCCGAACTTTGCTCGCTTACAACGAACCAGATCCGGTGAGATTTTTAAGTGCTATTAATAGTGCAATTTATGATAACGTGCAGCGGATGAAATGCGATAAAAATGCTAGCCTTGCTTTGTTAGACTATCACGAGGGAATTCTGAAGTTGAGCGGCCAGCATGAAGAAATGATTGTGGTGCGGTGTAACGGTTCTGTGGAGCGGTTTGATACGATCGATTTGGGTTTCCCGATCGGGCTGGATGCAAATATTGCTGAATTTGTTGCTGAAACAGTTGTACAGTTGCATTCAGGAGATGTGGTAGTGCTGTACACTGATGGGATTACGGAGGCTGAAAATATGGATAAAGTGCTTTATGGTTTAGAGCGATTAATTGAGGTGATACAGATTAATTGGCAGCAAACGGCTACAGAAATCAGGCAGGCTGTAATCTACGACGTGCGATCGCACATTGGGGAACAAAAAGTTTTTGATGACATCACATTGCTGGTACTAAAACAAAAATAGCTAACTTAAGTTGCTAGGAATTAAGCTAAAGTAATTGGTAATTTATCATAGATAATTGGGAATGGATATGATTCAGACTTTCGGCGATTTCATCGAGCAGTCACCTAGCTCAGAATACTTGATAATTGGATTTTCTCCAAGTTCGATCCCCCTCAAGCATCGCTGGCGAAATAACGGTTTATCTGCGGATTTTCTGGCTGACTACTTGACGAGTTTTTTCCCAGGAAATGAAGACGAACCATCGACAATTAACAGACAAGCTGAAATTAAAAGTGCTGTGAGCTACATTGCTAATGAGTTATTAGAAAATGCGATGAAGTTTAATGATGAAACCTCAGATTACCCGATCGACATTAAACTGCAATTAGAGAGCAATCGACTGATTTTCTCGGTTGCTAACAGCATCCATCCGCAAGCTGTGGGCAAGTTTCAGGCTGACATTCAGCATTTGCTGGCCTCCGATCCTAGCGAGCTGTACATTGAGCAGTTGGAAAAAAATGCTGCATCCGAAAGCTGTACTGATTCGGGATTGGGCTTGCTGACTATGCTCAGCGATTATGGCGCCAAAATAGGCTGGAAGTTCCAGACCGTGCAAAAAGACCCGGAAGTAATTGCGGTGACAACGATGGTGCAATTGATAGTATAAGCCGATCGGGCGATCGATAATATCTAAGGGACTTTTTGCGACAATGAAAATTAAGACAGAAGATTACCGGATCTGTTACGATCCAACAACGACAACCGTGAGTTTTGTTGGCTCTCTGAGGCTTAGCGGGCCTGCGGAGTACGCGCCGATAGTGCAGTTGCTGGGCTCCATAGCCTCTGTGGAACCAGCAAAAATTACCCTCAATTTACAGCAGTTAGAATTTTTGAAAATTTCTGGCATCAATATGCTGTCAAAATTCATTATTGAGGTGTGCAAAAAAGCTCGGTTGCAAATGGCTGTACAAGGCTCTAAACGGATAGCTTGGCAAGGTAAATCTTTAAAGAATTTGCAGCGCCTAATGCCTAGTTTGCAGTTGGAATTAGTATAAAGAAGGATTATTTTCAAGGTGCAGGCTGTTGAGTAATTTTCTGTTAGTAGAGGCGCAAATTCTCGGGTCATGCTGGAAGAACAACCATCTAGAGAACAGCTACTTTTGGAGATAGAAAGATTGCGCCAGCAAGTGGAAGACTTGAAGGAAGAAAAAGCGGATCTGGAAATCTTGCTGGAAACTACTGCTGAACATTCTGATAGTCTTGCTAGTGAGTTGCAGGATCGGGCATTGGAAGCGGTGCGGGAAGGCGAAGTCAAGCTGGCTCGATTTCTGGAAGCGATTCCGATAGGCGTAGCCGT
This sequence comes from filamentous cyanobacterium Phorm 6, assembly GCA_003003725.1. Classification (GTDB taxonomy): domain Bacteria; phylum Cyanobacteriota; class Cyanobacteriia; order Cyanobacteriales; family Microcoleaceae; genus Microcoleus. The sequence continues at coordinate 4,176 of PVWI01000035.1, forward strand.
GCTCGATTCTCAAGGCCAACCTTACTACGTCAATCACGCCGGACAGCAGTTACTGGGTCAAGGGGTTTTGCCCTTAAATGCAGTTGAGAAATTGTCAAATATTTATCAACTTTATATCGCGGGAACTGATACTATTTACCCTTTCGATAATTTGCCGATCGTTCGAGCTTTGAGGGGTGAAATTTCGAGTGCTGACGATATGGAAGTTCATCAACCAGACAGTAAAATTCCCATTGAAAGTTGGGGGACGCCAATTTTTGATAAAAGTGGTAAGGTTGCTTTTGCAATCGCAATCTTCCAAGATATCACGGAACGCAAACAAGCTGAATCCGACCGCCACGAATTGATTAAAAAACTATTTGAACTAAATCAAAATCTGGAAAAATCCCTGGATGTTGAATCAGAATTAACGGATGCCTACGGGCGATTTGTGCCGCATCAATTTCTAAATTTATTGGGATATGAAAGTATTCTCGATGTCAATTTAGGCGACCAAGTGCAAGAGGAAATGTCGGTGCTGTTTGCGGATATCCGCGACTTCACGACGCTTTCGGAAACTATGACGCCGCAACAAAATTTTAATTTTATAAATGCTTACCTGTCGCGGATGGAGCCTGCAATTACTAGCAATAACGGCTTTATTGACAAATATATCGGCGATGCAATTATGGCTCTGTTTAGCGATTGTGCAGATGATGCAGTGAAAGCGGGTATTGCGATGCTACACATCCTGACTGATTACAACCAACACCGTCAAAGTGTCGGCTACATCCCGATTCAAATTGGCATTGGTATCAATTCGGGTTCTTTGATGCTGGGGACAGTCGGCGGCGCAAGCCGAATGGACAGCACTGTGATTAGCGATGCTGTTAATTTGGCATCTCGGATTGAAGGATTGACTAAAGATTACGGCGTACCTCTGTTAATTTCTCAGCAGACTTTGGAACGGTTGCGAAATCCGGCTGATTATGCTATACGGATTGTGGATAAAGTACAGGTAAAAGGAAAATCTAAATATGTCATAGTCTATGAGGTATTTGATGCCGATCCGCCGGAAATTCTTTTGGCAAAGCTAGCCAATTTGCCCGTATATACTGAAGCTATGTTCTTGTGCGATCGCAAGGAGTTCCGAGAAGCGGGAAAATTGTTTGAAGAGTGTTTGCGGACAAATCCGATCGATCCCGTAGCTCGTATTTATTTGAAACGCTGTCGGGATTGGCGATCGCTCCTCAAGGGAATTTAGAAGAAGTCATTAGTCATTAGTTATTGGTTATTAGTCATTAGTCGTTAGTCATTAGTCGTTGATTAACTTGTTTCACAGCTCTGCGAAAGTAACCCATATACAGAGGCTCTGCCTCGTTTGGAAAAAATTTAAAAATACGGTTCGTAGTGCGGACTTTAGTCCGCTTTCATGGAGCGGACTAAAGTCCGCACTACGAACCAATCTTAACTTGTTCCCAGGCTCTTCCTGGGAACGAGTAGCAAAACATCTACCAAGAAACCGGGTTTCTAGTCTAAGAGTGCGTAAGTCCTGATAATATAATTAGTAATTTGGAGTGTCAAGAAATAACGATGGGAATCAACAAGCGGCAGCCGAGAATATCTATAAAACCTTCAGTGATTAAAGTTATAGCTCTGTTCTGCCTGTGCTGCTTGTTAACTGCAAGCTGCGGACAGGGGGCCTCTCGATCGCCCAATTCGGCAAATAACGGCAACAACGATCGCGTTACTATTGGCACAACCTTGAAATTGCGGACGATCGACCCCGCCGACGCTTACGAAGTTATCTCAGGACAACTGCTGCGCAATTTGGGCGACACTCTCTACACCTACAAGTCGGGAACTACTGAGTTAATCCCCGGCTTAGCGACAGCAATGCCCAAAGTTAGCAAAGACGGATTGACTTATACAATTCCTTTGCGTCAAGGCGTAATTTTCCACGATGACACACCGTTTAACGCCACAGCAATGGAATTTTCCTTGCAGCGGTTTATCAAAAATGGCGGCCGTCCGGCTTTCTTGTTGAGCGATGCAGTAGCATCGGTGAAAGCGACGGGCGAATACGAATTAACTTTTCAACTCAAAAAGCCTTTTGCTGCTTTTCCTTCCCTATTGACATTTGCTGGTATTTGTGCTGTTTCTCCGAAAGCCTACGAAATTGGGGACGGCAAATTTAAACCCGATACATTTGTGGGAACTGGACGGTATAAGTTGGCGAAGTATGGCAGCGATTCTCTCAGGTTTGATGTGTTTGATAAGTATTGGGGGGAAAAGCCGGTTAATCAAGGTATTGACATTTTGCTGCTTTCTAGTTCGTCAAATTTGTTTAATACTTTTCGGACTGGTGCGATCGATGTTGCGTATTTATCTCTGGATGCAGATCAAGTTCGCAGCTTGGACGAGGGAGCAAAAAAGGGGAAATGGCAGGAATTCGCCGCCGAGAGCAGTACAGTCAGTTATATGACGCTAAATATCAAGTCTCCACCGCTGGATAAGTTGGAGGTGAGACAGGCGATCGCCTCGGTGATGGATCGGCCCCTGATTAACGATCGCGTACTGCGGGGACAAGCGCAGCCACTGTACAGTCTGATTCCCACAACCTTCGACGTTAACAAGCCGGTGTTTAAAGAAATGTACGGCGACGCCAACATGACAAAGGCGAAGGAACTGTTGACGAAAGCGGGATACTCGGCGGCTAATCCGTTTATTCTGCAAATTTGGCATCCTTCTGCTTCCACAAAGCGAGCTTTGGTGGCGAGTACGATCAAAGCTTTGGCCAAACTGAAGATGGACGGGATAATGCAGGTAGAAGTTAACAGCGTTGAATCTCCGACTTTGTTTCAAAATATAGAGAAGGGGATTTATCCTGCGGTTTTGGTGGATTGGTACGCCGACTTTTTTGACGCTGACAATTATATTCAGCCGTTTTTGGATTGTGCGACGGGTTCGGAGGCCACCGGGTGCGAAAAGGGTGCGAGTCAGGGTCAGGGTTCGTTTTATTATAGCGATCGAGTAAATCAACTGATCGACAAGCAGCGAAAAGAACCAAACCCCCAAACCCGCAAAGCTTTGTTTGGCGAAATTCAGGACATACTAGGTAGAGATGTACCTTTCATCCCTCTTTGGCAGGATAAGGACTATACTTTTGCTCAGAACAAGATCAGCGGTGTCCGTTTAGAGCCGACGCAATCCTTTCCCTTTTGGTTCCTGAAAAAGCAATAATTGTTTACAATAAATTTGAAGAATTGAAACGTCAATAATTTTATCATGTTACGTGCATAACAGGGTGATGATTGTCACAGTTTATCAAAGAGACTGATCACCCAACCCTCTAAAAATATGTGGGATATTATTAAAAGAGAGATATCGCCGAGGGTGAGTATATGAAATTTGGAATTTTAACAACAACAGCGCTACTAATTGCAATGGGTTTTGCTTCTGGAGTCAAAGCAGAAAACGTATCGCAAGTCAAGCAACTATTAGAAACTAAAGAATGTAGCAAATGTGACTTGACAGGAGCGCAACTTGCTGGTGCTGATCTCAGCGGAGCCGACTTGAGCGGAGCGAATTTGAGCGGAGCGAATTTGAACGGTGCTAATCTCAATGAAGCAAAACTGAACGAAGCCAATCTGCAACAAGCTAAATTGCAAGGTGCGAGTTTAATTGCGGCTAGAATGCACGGAGTAAATTTGCAGGGTGCTGATTTAACCAGGGCTAACCTGAGTCTGGCGGGTTTAGTAATTGCCAGCTTGAAAAATACCAACCTCACCAACGCTAATTTAGTGGGCGCTAACTTAGAAAGTGCCAATTTGGCTGGCGCAAATATGAAAAATGCTCGCCAGTCCATAGCGAATTTAGCTAATGTCAGCCTCAGAGGCGGCAGTTTGTCGGGAATCGACGTACTGGGAGTTAACTTGCGGGATGCAAATTTGACCGGTGCCAATTTGACTGGTGCAAATCTGAACGGTTCGGACTTGACTGGTGCTAATTTAAAAGATGCCAATATGGCAAATGTAGATTTGAAAAATGCTGCTTTGCCGTAGGACGATCGCCAGTTGTTATATCAAATTCGCGTGTTTAACCAACTTAATATAATCATGTAGGGGCAATTCCGTAATTGCCCCTATAATTTTAATTATTGAATTTACTCAAAAAAATTAACTGTAGGATGTTGATAGTTGCATCTTACACTTTGTTAGGAATGAGAATTAAATAACTTCCACAAGTTTGTGGGATGGGCGGGACGCCCATCCCACAATAACAATTAAAATTGTAAGTTATTTAATTCGCGATCCTTAGTAATTAATCTTCTTCGTGAGCATCTTGGGGGAAACGAATAATGTCATCATCGCCGAGGTATTCGCCATTTTGGATTTCAATCATCACTAGGGGAATAACGCCTGGATTTTCGACGCGGTGAGGTGTATTCATGGGAACATAGGTTGACTGTTTCTGCATGAGAATCGTCTCGTTGTCGTTGCAGATTACTTTAGCGGTACCGGAAACCACAACCCAGTGTTCGCTCCGATGATAGTGCATTTGGGTGCTGATATGGTGGCCCGGTTTGAGTTCAATCCGATTGATTTTGTAACGATCGCCCGCGTCTATGACTGTAACTTGACCCCAGTAGCGGGTTTGTGTGCGATGATCGTCAATTGTTTCGATTGTGTCCGCTGTTTCCACCATGCTGTTGATCTCGCTAACGGTGTGTATGAAAATAATTGTATTGAAAGTATATCATTCGGTAAGTGCGATCGGGCTTTTGGCTGAGTTTTAAAGGCGCTATTGAGCTTGATCAGATTAATCGCCATTGGCCATCCGTCCACAAACTGACAAAAAAGCCCTAACTTTGTTGTAGCAATTAAGCTGTTGTGCATTTAAATTGTATATTCGGCACGGCGTCGAAGCCCATCCCACAAGAGTGTTTGATTGATTTTTGACACAGAATTTAAATGTAGGGCAGGGTATTGCCTACCCATACAAGAATTGGGGTTTAATGTTCCGCAGTCAAAAGCTGGAATTCCTCCGTATCAATCCGATTTGCTTGATACAAAATCTGAGCAATTTCCGAAAGTGCTAACACAGAATGTGCGCGATAACCATTCACCAGCAATCTATCTTTTACTCCCTGTTCGTGGTCAATCAAAACCACAATATCTTCCACATTCAAGCCAGCAGATTGCAACTTAGCCGCACCTTCCATCACACTCTTGCCACTAATCAAAATATCATCAACTACCACAATAGTTTCTCCAGCCTGAAAATGCCCCTCAATCAACTTGCCAGCACCGTAAGTTTTCACTTCCTTTCGGGGGAAAATCATCGGTCTTTCCATCCGCAAAGCTAAACCAGTTGCTGTGGGCAAAGAACCGTAGGGAATTCCCGCAATGCGATCAAATTTTAAGTCTTTGAGAATATCCGCATAGGCGCTGACAATTTGGTGGAAAATTTGCGGAATTGAGATGATTTTTCGCAAGTCAATATAATATGGAAACACCGCTCCTGATGCTTGTACATGATCGCCAAAAACCACACAGCCGATGTCATAAAGTTGCAAGATTAAATCGCGGTGAGGTTCCGGTTGCAAAAAGCAAACATCCGGTAGCCACAAGTCACAAGTAGGACTACCTGCGATCGCCTTTAAACGCTCTTCGTTGATATTATCCCGCAATTTTTGAACTGCTTCGCGGGGATTTGACTGCGCGAATAAACTGGCAGGTATTGGTAGCAATAAATCCTCACCATTCTTGCTTAAACCAGCCGCTAGCAGTTGAGCGAGGTTGTTTTCTGCTTCGATGTCATTTTCTGCTGCGATATCTCCTTCAACTAAAATTAGGCGTTCAGGAGCAGTTTGGCGGATGCGCGCCAACACATCCGGCATTACTCCTACTTCTAAACCGAGTTTTTCAGGAGTTCCCCAAGTCTGAGAAACGCGGACTAATTGCAAGTAAAAAGGGTTTTCTGGTGTTGGGTATTGTTGCAAAGTGGTGGCGGAGGAATTGGCCGTGGCACACAGGACAAAAACTGTTTTGCCGGGATACAATAAAAATGGTGCTACTTGATCGAATCCGGCATAGGGACTTAGGGTAACTGCGTCAACTTCCCAGTCCTCAAATACGGTTTTAGCAAAGACTGTACTCGCGCTTAAATCGCAGTGTTTGGCATCTAAAATTACAGGAATATGAGGAGGGATAATTGCGAATATTTGTTGCAGCAGTTGCAAACCGGGAATGCCTAAAGATTGGTAAAAACCCAGGGTGATTTTGTAGGCACAAATTAAGTCGGCAGTTTGGTCGATCGCAAATTTAACCTTTGCCAACAAATCCGTGGTTATTGACAGTGAACTAATCAAATTTTCAGGATCTGGATCAAGGGCTAAATACAGCAAACTTTGATTGTTTTCAATAGCCGTCAACAGTTTATCGCTAAAGTTTGTTTGATCGATCATGGGTATTTGGGGATGGGAATTTAAGAATCAGAATTGGCTGTTAAAATTGGAACAGTAATTTTGCCGAAATAGACAAATTGCCATTGAAGTTTGAATTTAGAATCTTTTAAGATTGTAGAAGGTAAAGGCTGTAAATTGTCATGATAAATACGATCGCATTTAAGACTTGGGACAATTTGCTACACACCTATGTTGACGATGTTGGCCGCGTTAATTATCGGCGCTGGAAAGCTGAGTCGGCGGATGTTTTGAGACAGTGGCTGGAAAATTTGGCGGATGTGGATTTGGTGGGTGTTGATACAGATTGGCGGCTGGCTTTGTGGCTGAATGTCTATAATGCGATCGCGATTGCTCAAGTTATTGAAGTATATCCGATCGCGTCAATTAGTCCAAAAGTTTTGGGAATTCCCAACTGGCTGAGCTTTTTGGAATTTTTCACTCGTTCAAATTCGATTATTGGCGGCAAAAAGTACAGTCTCAATCAAATCGAACACGGGATTTTACGCCGGGAATTTGCCGAACCGCGCATCCATTTTGCCTTAGTTTGCGCTGCGGTTGGGTGCCCGCTGCTGCGCCGGGGGGCTTATTTCCCGGAGTCGGTACGGACTCAACTAGAAGCGGATGCGAACCGTTTTATTCACAATCCTGATAAGGTGAAGTACGATGCGGGGAAAAAGAGGCTTTATTTGAGCAAGATTTTTAAGTGGTATGGTGAGGATTTTGTGAAGGCGGCGGGTTCGGTGGCTGGATATGTGGGTGGTTATTTGGGCGCGGATGTGGTGATGGGGGATGAATGTGCGATCGTTTTTTTGCCTTACGACTGGAATTTGAATCGGGTTGAGGATTGAGATTTTTCCTAACCAGTAGGTGTTTTTTTGAGGGGGTCTAGGGCAAACAGTCGCAAGGTGAGGGCAAACAGAGGACAAGGTGAGGGCATAGAGAGGGCTGGCAGTGGCAGTGTGGAGAGTGTGGGAGCGCTGGCAGAGTTTAGCGATCGGACGGACTGCTGAAAATTTTGCGTCACGGTTGCGACATCAAAACACACACTTTTTTTAAAAACTAAAAACGAGTGAAAACACCACAAAGCCCGCTGCAAGTACATTACAGTGGTTTTCAGAATGTGTGGTTTTATATGTAAAAAGTTGATGTTTAAGTATTTTTACGGATGACACTAAATCAGAAAAAATTAATATTATAAATGTAATAACTAATTCGCTTTAGAGTAAATAAATAATGTTTAAAATTTTAATGGCTGTTATTCTCATTTTAGTTTTAGTTTTTGGAGGTATAGAAACGATTAATTTTTTAACCGATATTTTTTCTAGTATATATTCTTATAATTTAGTTCTTTATTACTCTTTCTGTGGTGTTTTCGCATATATGACGTATAAATCATTAATAAACTCTTTAAAAAAAACTTGTAAAATAGAATATTTTCACAAAATATATGAGGAAGATTATAAAGCTACATCAAACGAAATTTTTAGCGAGATTAAACGTTGTTTAATTTTTCAGTTGCAAAAAATATTAATTGTTTTTGTAGTAGTTTTAATAGATACGTTTTTAAATTTGTTGATTTACATTTCATTTCTTATTCCAATTACAATCTTGTCAGTTTTAATATCAAGGTTAGATGTTATTCTTATACAAGAGTATATATTTATTATAACTGCTTTTTTACTAGCTACTACAAAAGGTGGATTGTTTGATTTTTTCCAAAAACAAAAAACTACAACAGAATCTGAACAAGAAGTTAAAACGAATTGTCAGAAAATGAGAGAAGGTATTATAATATTAGATGCTCTTACTAAACTAATAGACATTCCAGTTATTTAATTGATGAAAGTACATTATGCGGGAAAATTACAGTTTCCCCGCCTAGATTTATTTAGCAAAGTAAGGTTGGTGATCTTCTCACGTCACTATCTAAAAATGGTGACTGTTAGAGCGAAACTTACAGGTGGCAATCAACCTAAATCCCTATCAGGGATTGAAACAGATTTAAGGATCTCTAACTCTTGTTTTGCGTCTTCAAGTTGCAATCAACCTAAATCCCTATCAGGGATTGAAACTTTTTGTGGGTGCTGGGGCGGTTGGGGCAGAGGGCCGGGTTGCAATCAACCTAAATCCCTATCAGGGATTGAAACACTTCCATAGACCGGAGCCAGCCAACAACTCGGAAAAGCCGCAATCAAACTAAACCCCTATTAGGGATGGAAACATAGCCTTAATCAGGTTGAGGGTGGAGATTTTCACTAATCGGTAGGTGGTTAGATGAATGCTAACCAATTAGCTATTGATCCGCCCTTAAACCTCTCCACTCAAAATCTGTTGAACCGTCAAACTTAGCTGTGGAAACATCGGAGATACGATCGCCTCTCCATCCCGAAATACCCCAACCTCAACATATTGCCCCTCCTCAAGCCGCAACACAGTCAGGACTTGTTCAATAGGATCAACAACCCAATACTCTGCGATGCCCCGCGCTGCATACTGGGCTCGTTTGCGCTCGTAATCCCGATCGCTACCCACCCTACCCGGACTAACTACCTCCACAACCAACCGAGGAGGCAGCATATCGAAAGTGATAGTCAGCCTGTTTGCTGTCAGCGGAATGTGTTCGGGTTCCAAAATAATCAAATCGGGGTAACGATTGGCGGCATCTCCCGATCGCAAAACAGCAACTTGAACCTCACAATTATGAGTTTTAATCAGTCTAAGTGGCACTAGCCCGCTGCTAGCCAGATAGAAAAATAGATAGTTGGCAATAAAATTGTTAGGTTCAGATTCTGGCGGCAAAGCGATTAACTCCCCATCAATTAATTCATAGCGATTATCGGTGTTATCTGAGTAGTTAAGGTACTCGTCAAAAGTTAATTTTTTAGATTGAGCTTGTACCATAATATTACATTCCTTATTAATTGTAGGGACACGGCAGTGCCCATAGGTGTCAACTTAAGCTCAAACCCAGTCACAGATGGTTGTTTGACTATTAAACTTAGATCCCCCCTAGCCCCCCTTAAGAAGGGGGGGACAAGAGTCTTTTCAAAGTCCCCCTTCTTAAGGGGGATTTAGGGGGATCTAGACTTTGCCTAAGAGCTACATTTATATGGCTTTCAGGCTTAAGTTGACACCAATGGGCAGTGCCGTCTCCTAACTACAGGATTTCGTATCAAATCTACTGTGCAACTTAGACAGGTGTCCCACCTTCCACCTACAATTACTCGGTAACTGACATATTGAAAGCTATCACCGCTCAAATCCTCTGGAATATAAACAATGATTTCAGATAAATTTCGACGAGAATTGCGATCGCAAGCTAAACTCTGGGAAGCAGAAGGACTCATCGATACTTCATTCTACCAACAACTTGCCGATCGCTACCAATTCAACACCCTCGAAACCGCCTCCCGCAACCGATTCCTCACTATTCTCATCAGTCTCGGCAGCATTCTCCTAGCAATAGGAGTCATCACCTTTGTCGCAGCAAACTGGCAAGTTTGGCCGCGGGAAGCCAGAGTTACACTACTACTGAGCCTATTCGTAGCAGTGAATGTAGCCGGTTTCTATCTGTGGCGAATCCCCCCATCCCGCAGCACAAACTTCAATCCAAATATGCCCCCAACCAAGGGGCGAAACAAACTTTTAGGTGAAGGATTGTTGCTATTAGGCGCTCTGATTTTAGGAGCAAATATGGCTTTGATGGCGCAAATGTTTCATATTGGCGGTTCTTCCTACGGACTTTTCCTCGCTTGGGGAGTCGGCGTGCTCGGAATGGCTTACAGTTTGCGCTTGACTTCCTTGGGCGTTTTGTCAGCACTTTTAGTCAGTTTAGGCTATTGGCTGGCTGTGTTAGATTTCTCTTCCAAAGTCGAGTTTTCTTGGCTGGAAGTTTTGGTGCGACAAATGCCGATCGCAGCTAGTATCATGTTTATACCACTGGCTTACTGGTGTCGATCGCGTGCTATATTTGCCCTAGGTGCGATCGTCCTCATTTTTTCCCTACAAGTTTCTATCGCCCAAGGGTTAAATCCAAATTGGGCTGCCACAATCTTTTGCGCCCTACCGCCCGCTTTGTTGTGGGGATACGATGATGCAATGTGGCCGAATATAGACAGCAGGCTGTTTCAAGCTACCGCCCGTAGTTTAGCACTGCTATTTTTGGCTAGTCTTTTTTACTTTCTTTCCTTCCACTGGCTGTGGCAAAGTTCACCAAATCCTTCGGAAATTTCGCTGGATTGGAATGTTTTGGCAAATGTGACTGTTTTGGGTGCTTTGACGGTGTTTGAGTGGCTGCATTTGGGACGTTTGGAACTGCGGCGACGAAAACAAAAAGGTGTGGATTTGACTACAGGTGCGATCGCACTTTTGATAGTCATCACTGCTTTAATACCGCTTTACCACTTGAATTTTATTCGGATTCCAGAATTAGCGACTTTTCTGTTTAATGTTTTATCATTTCTGCTAGCCGTCGGTTTAATCCGAGAAGGTTTAGCTTTAGGAAACCGCAAGAGTTTTTGGGGAGGAATGGTATTAATAACTTTGCAAATTATCAGCCGCTTGTTTGAATACAATACTGAACTGTTGCTCAAATCTTTCGTATTTGTGTTGTGTGGAATAGGTGTAATTGCCGCTGGCTTGTGGTTCGAGAGACACTTCGCCACAATTAAAGATGAATAGAAATTGTTAATTTCGATAATTACAAATCAATCCCCAACCGAACCCAAAAAACGTAGGGGTGAAGCATTCGGGCGACAATAAAATATAAAAATCCCGAATTTATATGTCAGAATGCTTCACCCAAACCCCGTGACAAATCCCGAATCCCCAATTAGTAATATGAACACAAACAACACTGACTTATTAGTTGAAAATCCAGATACAACAAATCTGTTTCAGCTTCCCCCGGAGGCGAAACGTATTCCTGGCTGGCGACTGTGGATTCCTTTGTTATTGCAAATCGGATTAATTGCCGCCGTACCCGCTCAATCAGTTTACACTTTTGTCACTGGCAAAACAGTGATTTTGCAAACAGTACCAGTAGACCCTTACGATTTGCTACGCGGATATTACCAAGTTTTGAGTTATGATATTTCTCAGAGTAATAATCTTGAGAAATTACCAGGGTGGAAAGATTTGCCCCCCAGTGACATAAAAGCTTGTCCTGTCGGCATTGTTTGCCCAGATAAAAAGACGCACTATGTCAAGGCAGGAACCAGTTTTTATGTTATTTTGGAATCGCCAAAAGATGCAGCTAATTCTGGTAGTCCGAAAGCCTGGAAACCTATGCGTGTCAGTTTGGAAAATCCATCTAATTTACCTGCAAACCAAATCGCACTTCAGGGTAAATATAATGGCCGACAGATGGAATATGGTTTAGAAACTTATTATATGCCAGAAAACGAAAGGGAAAAGGTTAATCAGGAGATTGGCGTAGCTCAAAGGGGAAAACGGCAATCTTTTGTGGTAGAAGTGAAGGTGGACAAAACAGGCCACGCTGTACCCGTGAGTTTGTGGGTGCGCGATCGCAATTATCGATTTTAGCTGAAGGGGCGATCGACCGCAGCCTAGTCTTTTGAGTATTTATGCTGATTTTTTTGTGAATTGCGAGCGATCGACCCTTCAATTGCTGTAAAGTATATAAAGACTTGCGCAAATCTTGCAGATTCAACAAAAGCGCAAGTTCAGACTCTACTGGAGCTTCTCATGTTAGCCGAGCTAATCTCTGCCAGACAAATAGTCAAGGCCAAACTCATCGACTTCTTAGGACTTCCCGGCAATTGCCAAGACAAAACAGACCACCTCGTTAGCACAATTGTATCCGTGCTAGAAGTGGACACAGCCGAACAAGCAAGATTTTGGGAGACATTCAAAAGTGAATTAGCCGTCGATCCGGTAGAATTAGAAGAAATTCTCAAGTGTTCGGCAGTAGAACGCCAGCAGTGGATTGAACAGGGCAAGCTTCCTATCCTAGAATACCGCTCTTTCCGCAAATCAGGAATCCATTTAGAATATCCCGTTCACGACAGAAGATTTATCTTAAATCTCACACAAACTGATATTAAGAGTTGGCGGCAAGAACCCAAAGAGCTAACTCAAAACCATCGTCAAAAACCTGTCCAAATCAGTACAGAAAATACCGAACAAAATGAACAATCGCGAGTAGCTTTTAGTTCAGCTTGGGAAAAGATTATTGTTGATTGGAACGAACAAGGTTCGGCGGAAATTTCAGCAACATTCCAGCTAGCTTACTGGACAGTTTGGGCATCGCGATGGGCAAAAGAAAATCAGCTAAACAGTAAAGCAGTTGGATCTAATGAAATCTACGAAACTCACCAGCAGGAATGGTACGAACGCAAAAATCAAGCAGTCAAGTTACTGATTGAAATGCCCTATGCCATGCTTTACTTCTATCGTCCCCCTGGTGCTGATAAATTATATTTGGAACTGTGCGACGACCACCAGGAAATGATGAAAGATGGCTACTATTGGGACAAGTGGGAGTTTTTAAATCAGAACCGCAGACTGGTAACTAAATGTCGCGAATGCGTGTACTGCGAAACCAAAGATTATTACTCGCTTTATTACCTGGAAATCAAGAGCGATAAGTTTCCCGATTTTAGTTTTTCTTACCACACGCCGTACACGATAGGTCGAAAATTTTTGCCGCATCCAGAAACTTTACCTGCTGTGGATCACGTAGAACAAGATGGCATTTTTAGGTTTGGCCGTCCGCTGCTGGAACAGGAGAAAGTTATTCACACAGAAAAGGATGTATTGCTGAAGTTTGAGGCGGCTTTGTTATTCGCGAAAAAGTTTGTTAGTTGACTGTTAACTGTTAACTGTTGACTGTTGACAATCAAGCAATTTGGTTGCCAGAAACAATTGGTTTAAAGCGGGAACCCTGATCGGGGAGAAATTAAAAGAAAACTATTCATTACTCCAATCCTCTTCCTTTTAGGTAGAGGTCAACTGTCATCTGTCAACTGTCATCTGTCAACTGTTAGCTGTTAACTGTTGACAATCAAGCAATTTGGTTGCAGCCTCTGGATTGATCGGTGGGGTCAATTCTTCAATCGAAAATCGAAAATCCAAAATCCAAAATTGGTTGATGCCCCGAAGCATCCAGTTTTGTGACATGATGGGAATATTGCACAAAAAAGTGGGTAGTTCGATCGCCAGTTTGAAGATCAAAACGGGGGATCGCATCCTACAAGCACTGATACCGATCGCTTAAATCTGGAAAAATTGTTGCCAAAATCAAAATTATGTGCACGTTGCTATCGACTTAAGATATCATAAAGCCATATTGTGAAAATAAATAACAAAACTAAAACGATCGGAGAGCTGTAATCGTTATGGGCCGTGTAGGAGTATTGCTATTAAACTTGGGCGGGCCCGATAAAATCGAGGATGTCCGCCCTTTCCTGTTCAACTTGTTCGCTGACCCGGAAATCATTCGCCTGCCGTTTCCCTGGTTGCAGAAACCACTCGCCTGGTTGATTTCGACCCTGCGCTTTCAAAAATCCCAGGAAAACTACCGCCAAATCGGGGGCGGCTCTCCTTTGCGTCGCATCACAGACGAACAAGCCCTAGCCCTGCAAGAACTTTTGCAGCAAAAGGGACAAGATGCTCAAGTATATGTAGGGATGCGCTACTGGTATCCTTTTACTGAAGAGGCGATCGCCCAAATTAAGCGCGATCGCATCGAACAACTGGCTATCCTGCCACTGTATCCTCAATTTTCCATCAGTACGAGCGGTTCTAGCTTCCGACAGCTAGAGGAAATGTGGGGCAAAGATCCAGCCCTTAGTCAGATTGAATACACTGCAATTCCTTCTTGGTATCAGCGGCCAGGCTACATTCAGGCAATGTCTGAATTGATCGCCCAAGAGTTAGACAATACTCCTAATCCCGATCGAGTTCACATCTTTTTTAGCGCCCACGGTGTCCCCGCCAGCTATGTAGAAGAGGCTGGAGATCCCTATCAGCGCGAAATTCAAGATTGCACTCGTCTAATTATGGAGCATTTGAATCGATCGAACGAACACACTCTAGCCTATCAAAGTCGGGTCGGGCCGGTGGAATGGCTCAAGCCTTACACCGAAGATGCCATCACCGAATTAGCAGCAAATGGAGTCCAAGATTTGTTGGTAGTTCCGATTAGTTTTGTTTCCGATCACATCGAAACTCTCCAAGAAATTGACATGGAGTATCGAGAATTGGCAGAAGAGTCGGGGATTCACAATTTCTACCGAGTACCAGCGCTAAATACTTATCCGGTGTTTATTGAGGCATTGGCAGATTTAGTCATCGAGTCGATCGAATCTCCCAGCGTTAAGTTCTCTGATGTGATCCGCCCTTCCAAAAAAGTGAAGATGTACCCTCAAGAGCAGTGGGAGTGGGGTTTGACAACCGGGGCGGAAGTCTGGAACGGTCGTGTGGCAATGGTTGGTTTTATTGCACTATTGATCGAGTTAATTGCGGGTCAAGGCCCGCTACATTCGATCGGCTTGCTTTAAATCTGTAGTTAGTTGACTGTTGACTGTTGACAGTTGACAGTTGACTGTTAACTGTTAACTGTTAACTGTTAACTGTTGTTACCAATAACCAATAACCAATAACCAATAACCAATAACCAATAACCAATAACCAATAACTAATAACTAATAACCAATAACCAATAACCAAATTAATCTGGATCGCGCTTACTTTGGCGGGGATTTCCCAGTACGCCCCCAACTCCCTGACTTCTGTACCATCCGTACCACTCTTTAGAACTGCGGATAGCCATCCACAGCAGTAGCATCGCAATTAATCCTCCCTGTCGCGGGGCGTCAAAAGCAAACAACACCAAGGAAATGCACAGAACATCTTGGAGGAAAATCATCCAAATCGGCAAACTCCGCAGCCGATAAAGCCATCCTGCTTGTACCAGTTGCAGCACTAAAGCCAACAAACCTCCGACAACGCCAATAATCGACAGTATCCAAGGATGAGCAACAATTTCGTCGATCGAACTTACCTGTGCGATCGCAATTCCCATAATTGCTCCTACAATAGGACTGAAAATAATTTGCACAATTTGCAGCACCCGCATTCCCACAAAAGTTTTAGAAGCAAATAACTCTAACAGCGACCAACTCACCAAAACCGTAATCACGACTTGGGGGTTAACCCGAGATAATAAAGGTATTTCCGACCAAAGTTTGTCGATGCGTAACAGACCAATTAACAGTAGCGGCAGGGCAATTCTCATCCCCCCTGCCGCAGACGCAGAGAGCGCAGCTAGGAGTCCAATCATAATAATTAACTTTATAACGTCAGCTACAGCATCGATCTATTTCAGAATTTAATTCCCCTGGTGGCTGACTGTGATTTGAGGAATTTCTCCTCAAAAAATTGTGAAGTGAGCTTAAAGCTCACCGTCTATTCTAAGTATATCTGCTGAATCTCTGCTTGGGGATGTGACATCAATTCCGGCCACGCCGGAATGAGATAGAAGAAACTACACGTGCGTGCTCTTGGACTACGCCAGATTAACTGTAGGGACTAAGGCATTCGCCGTCTCCTCATTTCGGGTAATATTAATTCCGATGCAACCGGAATTGATATGATATTGACGATCAACAACTGACAACAGTCAACGGACAACAATCAAATAACTTCTTATGTCTGATTCATTATTTGCCGATGCCAGCCGCCGATTAGAACGAGCCTTAAAATATGTGTCTCTTTCCGAGGATACGATCGAGCGACTGAAATATCCCAAATCCAGTTTGATTGTATCAATTCCGGTGCGGATGGACGACGGATCGCTGCGAATTTTCCAAGGTTATCGGGTGCGCTACGACGATACTAGAGGCCCGACAAAAGGGGGTGTGCGCTACCACCCCAAAGTATCCCTTGATGAAGTACAATCTCTAGCCTTTTGGATGACTTTTAAATGTGCGGTTCTCAACTTGCCATTTGGAGGAGCAAAGGGCGGAATTACTCTTAATCCCAAAGAATTGTCCAAACTGGAATTGGAACGGTTGAGCCGGGGTTACGTGGATGCGATCGCAGATTTCATCGGCCCCGATGTCGATATTCCCGCGCCTGATGTCTATACCAATCCGATGATTATGGGTTGGATGATGGATCAATACAATATTATTAAACGCCAGCTCAGTCCGGCGGTAGTGACAGGTAAACCAGTCACAATCGGTGGCAGTTTGGGCAGAGAAACAGCAACGGCAACCGGTGCTTTTTTTGTGATTCAAACTCTGTTGCCCAAATTTAAGCGAATTCCTAGCGAGACAACTGTAGCCGTGCAAGGTTTCGGCAATGCCGGGGCAGAATTAGCCGAGTTGCTCTGGAAAGCGGGTTACAAAGTTGTGGCTGTTAGCGATTCCCAGGGTGGAATTTATGCGAAACAAGGGCTGGACATTCCCAGCATTCGACGCTTTAAAGATGCTAATAAAGGTATCAAAGCTATTTATTGTGAAGGCTCTGTCTGTAATATTGTCGAACACGAAATTTTGACAAACGAGCAACTTTTAGAACTAGATGTGGACGTGCTAATTCCAGCAGCTTTGGAGAATCAAATAACGGAAGCAAATGTCAATGATGTTAAAGCTAAATTTATTTTTGAAGTAGCTAACGGGCCGATTGATTCGGCTGCCGATCTAATTTTAGAAGCGAGGGGAATTCAGGTGATTCCTGATATTTTAGTCAATGCTGGCGGCGTCACCGTTAGCTATTTTGAGTGGGTGCAAAACCGCTGCGGGCTTTATTGGACGCTGGGAGAAGTTAATCAGCGGTTGCAGCATAAAATGGTCGAAGAAACTGAGGCAATTTGGAAAAAATCTGAGGAATTGTCAGTTTGTATGAGAACTGCTGCTTACGTGTACGGTTTGCACCGACTCGGTGCAGCGATGAATGCAAAGGGGACTCGGGATTATTACGTAAACGGTTGAGATGCTGCGTAGTTCGATCGTTCCTTACACGAATGCACGATGCTCAAAAACACGCTAAATGGTTTGTGAATCGGGAGTTTGATGTTCTGGTGGGGCGTCAAGAATTGGCTTTTGTGCCTGTTCGACAAAACTAAAGATCCAATACGTCTGTTTCTGTGCAGGTACGCAAGCCTGTCCAGAACAGGCAGCTAATGATCCAAAACTTGCTTGACAGATATTGACTAATATTATTTAATACTGTAAAATTCTGAACTAAGGGTCGTTAAAAATTTAATAATTAAATACGGCAAGGGATCTCCTGTGAGTTCGATCGAGTTTAACAGGAGAGAACGTAAAAATCTTTGATCGATCAAAACTATATAGGCTACCCAATGAGACAACCTTTATTTGGTACGATCGCCGCCGGTGCGATCGTCATAGGTACATCGGCTGTTTTCTCCTCCTCGGCAGTCGCTCAAACCAGAAATCAATTCTACTGCGGGATTAGCGAAGGCAAACCCGCAACCATAGTTCGCACAGCGGCGAGAGGGAACATACCCTTGATAGTCTGGAACAACGAAGCTTTTTCAGTTTCCGGCTTCCCTCCCAAAAAGCGCTGCGAGGAGGTATCTGCTAGATTTCAACGGTTCAACGACAACGGACAGCTCAATTTCATGAGAGCAGGGACGTTCAACGGGCAAAAAGTATTGTGTGTCGATCGAGCCAAAGGCAGTGGCAATTGTTCCAGTGCTGGATCAGTAGTGCTGACATTACCCCAGCGCAGCAATGCCAACCAGATTCTCGAACAAATGCTCGATACCCGGAACCGTGCTTCCAAGCAACCCCTGTATTTGAGTGGAGAAAAGCAGTTGGTAACATACGAAAATGGCGATACTAACGTCAATCTAAATGTGTTGCTCAACAACGAACCCGCCGCAGACAACCAGCCTTTGTGGTAAAAGTAGCAAAGAAACCGTGAGCTAAATAAACATGGATTGGCGTTCACTGATTATGGCAACTTGTATCGGCGGCATCTCAATGATGCTGCCGGCACAACTCCCGCCTGACAAAAATTCCTTAAAACAACTACCCATCGAAATATCGCAACAGAAATTGCAGCAGCAAGCTGAGTCAATAGCTGTGAGGATTCGCTCGTCGGGACAAGTTGCAGGAACAGGAATCGCCATTCGCAAGCAAGGTTTGGAGTACACCGTACTGACAAATGAACACGTCCTCAAATCCGGGAAAGCCCCCTACCAAATCCAAACCCCAGATCATAAAATTTATCAGGCAACAGAAGTTAAAGATGCTAATTTTAAAGGCAATGATTTAGCCTTGTTGCGCTTTACTAGCAGCGCTGAATACACGACAGCTAAGCTGGGTGCTGTGCCAAAAGTTGAAGATCAAGTATTTGCAGGTGGCTTTCCTTTTTCGGAAGAAGGTTCAAAAGACCGAGGATTTGTTTTCAAAACCGGCAAAGTTTGGCTGGTGCTAGAGAAAGCTTTGGAAGGCGGCTATCAAATTGGTTATACCAACGATATTGAAAAAGGAATGAGCGGTGGGCCGCTGCTGAACGCTCGCGGCGAGGTGGTGGGTGTTAACGGCATCCACGCTTACCCGCTGTGGGGAGACCCTTATCAGTACAAAGATGGTAGTGAACCGAATGCAGCGCTGCGAGAGCAGATGAGTAAGTACAGTTGGGGTATTCCGATCGACACTTTCAAGCAGCTAGCGCCTCCAGCTTCTGAGATGACAAATTCTCTGAAGAAATAGCCGATATTGTGCACTGATCAGGGCGGTGCACGAGGATTCATCATTTCCGATGGAAAATATCTGTAAGCCTGTCGTGCGATTGCTTAGATTAAATTAAATAATTGGAAAATGACAAACTTTTATAGCAGAATTCCAGCCGTACTGATCGGGACGATCGCGATCGGCTCATTTCAAATACTGGCAGCAACCGCCCTAGAACCAACACAAATCAGTGAAATTGCCCAAAAAATTACAGTGGTGATTGATGGCGACTGCAAAGGCTCGGGAGTAATCATTGAGCGTGAAGGCGAAAATTACACCGTCCTCACCGCCAACCACGTCGTAGCAAAGACGACTGGCCAATGCTTCATCAAAACCCCTGACGGTATGAGCTACAAACTCTACGAAGCCCGCCTCGTTCCTCGAACCGATTTAGCCGTGTTGCAGTTCCAGAGCAAACAAAACTATGCCGTTGCGCAAGCCGGGAGTTCTGTGAACTTACGGCCAGGAGCAACAATTTATTTCGCAGGCTATCCCAGTCCAGGACAGGTTGACACCAAACGCAGCTACCGCTTTGAAGAAGTTCGCGTTACTAGCCGAGTGCAAGGTGCGAATGAAGGTTACGAACTATCGTACAGTGGCAACGCTCTCCCCGGTATGAGTGGCGGGCCGGTGCTCGACGGCACTGGTCGCTTGGTGGGAATTCACGGCAGAGCTGAGGTGCGGGAAATTCAAGGCGCTGTGGGCAATTACGGCGTTCCGTTTGAAATATTTTTGGCAAAAGAGAGCCAAAGGACTCGCGAGGAGCGATCGACCTCAGCCCAAAGACCGCCCGTGGAAATAGAACCGCCAGCCCCCGCACCAGCCCCGGTAGAAGCTCCAGCCCCAACTCCAGCTCGCACACCAGCACCTGCACCAGCAGCTCGCGAACCGGCGGTGGAAGCACCAGCCCCGGTAGAAGCACCAGCCGCGGCTTTCGCTCCACCAGAACCGGAACCCATTGCAGCTAGGGAAGCGCAATCGCCTGCGGAGTCGGCAATTAGTTCGATGGTTCGCAGTCAGCAAACTTATGTTTCTCGCAACCGCAATTTTCTCAATTCTGTGCCGTCGATCGCCAAAACCTTTAGCATTTTATTACCACAGGATTACAACTTTGCCATTCGCACCACGACTAGAGGCGCTTTTCACTACGCAATACCGAAGTCTGCGGACATGAAAGCTTATGTGGGAGCGATTTTCTTGGAGGAAAGCAGCAATTTAAATAATCCGCTGACTGTCTCAATTGTCTGCGAAGCAACGACTGCAATCAACGTTCGCCCTCCCGATCCGACTTACGGCAGAAGCAATTTAGCTTGCGGTGTGGGTACGAATCTCAGAAATGTCAGCAGTTTGCCGCAGCAAAATCTAGTAGCTAGGCCAGCACCGACTCCCGCAGCCCGGCCAGCACCGACTCCCACGGCAAGAGCAAATCCACCTCAAACCAGAGTAGCAGCGCCGATCGGTTTTTTGAGTTTGGTGAATGTTTGCAATACTTACGACCTCAGCGGTCAAAATCCCCACCAAGAGCGAGCTTTAGAGTGGTTGCAGGGCAAAATTCCCGCCCAAACCATGCAAAAATTTGCCGAAGAGTGGCGCACTCAATTGATCGCCAGAGCAGGTAACAGGCCGATTAATTTGGTCGATGTTTGCAAAGTGTACGATCGGGCAGGCCTCCACCCGCACCAAAATCGAGCATTGGAATGGTTACAGCAGCAAATTCCCAAAGAAACGCTGACAGATTTTGGTAAAAAGTGGCAAAATCAGCCCGGTTCGTAGTGAGGACTTTAGTCCTTCTTCACGGTTCGTAGTGAGGACTTTAGTCCTTCTTCACGGTTCGTAGTGAGGACTTTAGTCCTTCTTCAAAGTCTTAGGAAAGAAGGACTTTAGTCCTCACTACGAACAAAAGAATTAATTGATTTCTAAGGAATTCATCATTGCTTCAGCCGTCTTTATATATTCCGAATACTCAGATTTTTCGGCCGTGTAAGTCAGCACATAAGCTTTATTATTCATCAGCGTCCAAGTTTGCATGATTTGAGTAGCTTTTTGCCCGTCTTGGGTATCAAAAATTACTGTATGACCTCGATTATTTGCAAAAGTTTTTGAATTTTCTTCGAGAATTTTGACATCATTAAAGTTAGTTTTAATTGAATTAATAGACGACTGATTGTACTCATCTAGAGACATCGGTTTTGGCAAATCTTCTATACTGACAGTAATTTGTTCTTGAAAAGAATCAGCGCTGTTCTTTTTCGGGGCGAGGAAGACAACCACGTCGCTAATTAATGTATTTTGCGACTCTTGCTTTTCCCATTTTTCAGGATATTTGATTTTAAACTGATGGGTGGAACTTTGATAAGTTAATAACTTGTCAACTCCAGTTTTCGAGAAATTTTGAATTGCGAAGGCGGAAGCTGCGATCGCCCCAGCAACTCCGATCCCGATTAAAGCTGGCTTCCATCCCAATGTAAATGTAGAAGTTTTCAGAATGGTAGATGTAGATGGTCGATCGACCATTTTAGCCAAACGCTGCAACAAAACTTGCGTATCTTTCGGCCGCCCATTCGGGAAATGAGCCATCAAATCATCAACCAAATCTGCTACGGGCTTCGATACTTGAGTCGCCAAAGTACGCCAAATCAATTTACCCGATCGCGGATCTTCCTGCAAAATTCTCGGTTGTTGAGCCGTCAGCAAATACACAAAAGTCCGCCCCAAAGCAAAAAAATCCGAACGCGGCTCGGCCTTACCATTTTTTTGTTCAAGTGGAGTGTAACCCGCCGAAGAAATTCTCGTCACCTCTCCATTCGTTCTCTGAACAGTTTCTGTGAATTCCCGCACCGCCCCAAAATCAATCAAGGCTAATTTACCGTTCGATCGCCACATGATATTCTGCGGCTTAATATCCCGGTGAAAATAATTTTGATTGTGAACAAGATTCAAAATTTCTGTTAGTTGCGTCAACCAGTCAATAGCTAGCTGTGAGTCTATAGGTTGATGATTCTGATTTTCCAACCACTGCTGCAAATTCTTACCTTCAATTTTCTCCATCACCAAACAGTGCAAAGAGTTGGTAGTATCGTTAGGCTTGAAAGTAAAATAGGCGTCGGGTTCTACTTTCGGGAGTCCCGGATGCTTCAGCCGCTGCAAAACATGAGCTTCTCTCTGAAACAGTTCCACCCCCAAAGGATCGTTATTAATCAGAACTTTTAAAACTTTCCGAGTCCCGTCTCTATCTGTGACTTCAAAAGTTTTGCCAAAGCCTCCTTGCCCCAAAACACTAAGTACCCGATAGCGTTCGTCTATTAACAACTTTGAGCCACAGCTTTGGCAGAAGTTGATAGTGTCAAGATTTTCTGGATGGCGGCAGTTGGGATTAATGCAGTAGCTCATGGTAAGGAGGAATTAGCTTGGTAGAAATAGTATCTCGTGCCAAAGCAGCTTCCTGAAAGCTATCCGAATTGGGACAGCTTGGGATTAGTGCGGTGCTTGTCAGCATTGATTATTAAATATGATATAACATTACTCATGTTTTGAATACTCAATTATCGCACAATCTAAAACCTAAAATCTAAAAATTAAAATTTTATGACAAATCAAACCCGTCAGAAAACAAACAGGTGCATCAGGGCGAGTGCAAGGGTTCTCGCACTGACGGCAGACGATTTGTTAGTGAAAATCAGAGATTTACTGCCGGAATGGCAGAGCCCCTACGAATATATTTGCAAAAATTGAGATGCACCCAAACAAAATCTGTCGTGGTTTACCGTCAGCCGGTGGTAGGTGGGGGCTTACGGAAGCTTGGTAAATGTGAACGCGATGGTGCCAAAGCCGATCGAACGAGAGCGATCGAACAATCCTACCGCAGTTATTCGAGAAAAGCGCCGTCTACGAACCAACTTGGCAAAACTTGGCTTTGAATTGGGGAATTTTAGGATTGCACGCAGCAGTTTATTTAACCGTAACCTTGGTGCGGCAAAAGAGAAAAGATATTTTCAAATAGAGATTTTAGACAGATAAAATTTACGCAAAATGTCTATATGTAGGGTGCGCAATGCGCACCTTACCCCAATTGTTTCAACCAGGTACTTTTGCTCTATCCTGCAATGGAGACATCGCAAGCAATTCCTCCACTGAGAAAGGTTGACGTTGAGGAATTGCAGCTTCAGCATCCATAAGTTCTCGAATTTTCTCAAAAATCAAAATTGCTTCTGGTTCTCCATCAGTTAGTTTTTCATAAAAATAAGGGATCGAAAACCAATGCTCAAAAGCAATCTCTAACAAACCGTTAGTTGCTAATTGCACTTGCCAGTACCGAGAATATCTGGCATCGACTATCTCAAATAACGGGGCTGGATTGTGTATGGGATAATAAGTATAGCGCTCATCGCAAATATAGTACCCTAAATTTCCTTGCCATTGGGAGATAGCATAGACAGTGTACTCTTTACCAACTATCAATTTAAATTCAGTTTTTTGGGTAATGTCTAGCGGTGGATTTAGGTAATTTTCTGGCAGGTCTGCTCCTTTGTTGGCAATGCAGCGAATTTTCATATATTAACCTCACTGGTTTTTAGGTGCTATTTTAGGATATGTACGTTTAATTTTGTACTCCACATTTTGGAGAGTGCAGGCATTTCTATACCAATGGATTTCAGCCACATATCCCTCGATAATTGCGGTTTGGTTACTAGCCATTTTATACCAATCTTCAGGCTGACCGCCATAGTGTGCAACCAATCTGGGAGCATCTCCTAGCGGTCTCCTGGAGCCACCTTGAATCATGATGGCAGGTTGAGCCTTAGCGTCTTGCAGCAGTATTTGTTCTTGTAAATTGGTGGGAATATCATCTGGAAGCGCACCTCTGATCATGTTGATATTAGTTACAAACTCTAAAAACCAGGCTAATTTAATTATACAATCATGTGATATGCACCCCCCGTGTATTCTCCAATGTGAATGAGAACTTCAGCTTAGGTATTCCGCTTGCCTGTAAGCGATTTGTGATAATATCTACAACGGCATTGTATGACATATCATCTTTAGAACCAAATGGGATAGCTGCTTTCCATTTCCCATTTAAGGTGACAGTCAGTGTCGCAGGTAGTATAATTTTTTTTAGTGAATATATACACTGTTTTTGCCGTTCCTTCTTCTTCGTCCCGCTTTAATTTAGCAAAATCAGACAAGTAAGTTTCTAACAATAACCAAAACACTGTGTCTACTGTTGTGGCTACCCAAAAAACATTTTGGAAATTCCAAAGAAATGACTTGATAAAAACAATCATTCTTTTATCTCCGATGTTGTCTACGTAATTATCATCTTTTGGTATGGACTCTAGATACTTGTTAACCCCGTAACGATTTAAGTCAAGACCGCGTTCATTTAACAATGCTGTCAGATATTTTTTCTTATTAGCAATGTTAGCTATCCTGACCAGAAAACCCGTATTACTATCGCGTAGAGTTCTGGTATCTGTTGGTAATACTTGCGGCTTACTTAGATCAATTTCTTCATTAAATATTACTTTAACCAAATCTTGTTTATAAGGATATATTCGTTCTATTGCTTTTCGAGAAAGTTGATCGTATGGATAATCTTGGTTCTCAGTAGCCAAACATACCCCTAAATGGCTAAGTAAACACTTGTTTTTTAGTATAACTAAAGAATCTTCATCCACAGCCCTCATTTCTACATTAGCCAGTTTAATTAATTCATAGTATTGAATTAATTCAAATGCTTCTGGCTTGATTTCATATACTTCTATAACAAAGCCGTTAACTAACAATCTTCTCGGTGGTAAGAATTGATATTTACTGTCATCTTTACAAGCAAAATTCCAGTTGTTTGAATAATTACTGCGCTTCCTAAAAATTTTATTGAGGAAACGTATCCCTGAATTTCCGTTTTTCCCGATCCATAATTCGCTTACATTTATACAAATGTGTATCACAGTAAGAGGTAAAATAGCTTTCTTGATTCTCCAATTAGCTCCCCTATACATAGCATCTTCTATGAACTTCAGGTCTTGTTTTCTGGCAGATTCTACACCTAATATAAAACTGTAAGGGGCAAGGTTAGCTAGCGTTTCCCGTAATAGTGTTTCTGTTGGATGTAATTTCTTAACCTTGACTTGAGTTCCATTCAACTGCGGGCTGTGCTGCTCAATACGCTGCTGTTCTGTAACATCAAGTAGCGATTCAGGCACTAACTCATAATAGATCGTAAACAGCTTTTTTCGTTGCTTTTGTAGTTGATCGAGTCTGTGGTGGCTGTCACCGGCCCAGCGGGCACGTAGATTCTTTGCTTTTCCTATGTACCAAATTATAAACTTTTCGTCTATAACGTAATATATTCCCGATAGTTCGGGAAGTATAGCTCTGTTCTTTAAAGCTATATGGGGTAATTGCAGGATATCTTCGTCTGCGTTCATGTTTTTGTTCTATAGTTGCTGCGAGATATTTCTACAGATAATATTCGCAAGTTTGCCAGCTAATGTCAATAGAGATCGCAGTTTTTTTTAGCATTTTTGTGCAACACAAAAAACAATACTTTGGACAGTTTTTTAACGGCCCTGTAAGCCTTACAGAGTAAGCCCTGCCATTTTTTACGCATTTTCTGAAACTTAGGGCTGAACTTAAACATTGAAAAAATGGTCCAACATATAGCCAGCAATGGTTTCGGAGACTCGACTATATCTAAAACTGTCCGAAGTATTGAAAAAAAGAAATCCCCAAAAACAGGGGATTTCTCATATTTAAACCATCGCTAAATCTACTTAATCTCAGGCATCAAACACTTATCAGAATCGCAGCCAGCCGGCCCAGAATCCATCATTTCACCCAAATCGTAACGGCTCAAAGCCTCGTGGAAAACCTCAGTTTCGCGGCGCGATAAAGCCTCTGCTACCATTTTGGTGTAAGTTTCTTTGTTTATCGGTTCAAAGGGCAAACGCGGGAAAGTTTCCAGAGCATCAAACCGAGCCAAAAGTGCTGCGGAAATGTAGCCTTCGTCATCGCGAATCGCTTCGTAAATCCGAGTTCCCAAACTTTCAACTTCATTTTCCCGCAACTCAATTGTGGCTGAAGTGTTGTGTCTGACATAGAACTTTTGCACTTGCATATAAAAGTCCATTTGTGCCGCCGCCGAAAACTTGTTAATGTCAATTTCATCAGCACCGGGCAAGTCAGCCCAACTTACCGCAACGGGTATTTCTACCAGCCATTCCGTGCAGCGCTCATCGAAGGGATTGTTGAGCAAATTGCCGTTTTCATCTTTGTCAGATTGAGACGGAATCACGTTGTATCCGTAGTCGATGCAGGCGAGGGCTACGGGGTCGTTTTTGCCGAAAGTGATCCGGCGAATAAAACGCTGGGCTTTCGGCGGATGCCACCCCGGAGAAGCGCCTGTGAGCAGAGATTTAGTACCGGATGGTTGCACGGTTGTGCAGCGATTGGGGCGTTTTAAGGAATGGCGATCGCAATAATCCCAAACTACCCGATTCACAGTCTCCCGCCAACCAGTCAAATACTCTTCTTCCCGCTGTTTAAAAGCGATTCCCTGGGGAGTTTGCGGGCGTCCTTCCACCCACCAGCGCAGCCACTCAACGCCAAAAGCGTGAACGAAGAAATCGAACAATCCAGTAAAAGATACGCCGACAATCGGGTCTAATTCGCGACTATATTGATAGCGAGGTTCGCTAAATTTGTGATTCAGAAGTACCGCGACAGATAGAGCTCCGGCCCTGAAAGCTTCCTCCTGTTCTTTGAAGTTATAAGGATCGAGTTGATTGAGGTGGATCTCAGACAAATTGCAGAAAAAATTCGAGCCGATGATTTCACCACAGGGGTTTAATCCAACACGGACTAACCGATGATCTAACTCGCCAGCGGTCATGTCAGGATAGCGTTTCTGCAACCAATCTTTAGCTTTTCCTTCGTTATAAGCTTTCAAAAACTCAAGTTTAAGACTCGGTGTAGAAAGCAAATCAACGTTAGTTCTAGCTACAGCTTCGCCAGCCCATTGAATCGCACCTTCGCCAGAATAATACTGTTTGCGGACGGCTTCAATACATTCTTCTAGTGTCGGTTTCGTATGAAAAACTCGTGTATGGTTTGCCATGCGAAGGGCATCGCGTTCTGGATCTATTCTCCAGTTGCCACTTTCATCTTGCTGCCACAGATTGTTTTTAGCATTTGCGCCTAGTTCATCACCAGATTCAAACTGACGCATTCCAGCGCTTCTTCTAATATTGCCCGCGACGATTGTGACCGCCGCTTCGTCAATTAATACGCAGCATTCAACTGAATTCAACTGCCGCCCTTGAGCTTTATTCAAAATTGCCGCGCACCGCTGATAAAGGTCGGGCAATTTTATCGGATTTGCTACTCCGCCAAAGCCTTTTAAAGGTTCTCCCACCGGGCGAACGTCGCTCAAATCGATGTAGATTTCAGCTTCTCCTGCAAATCTTTCATCTGTGGATAATTCCAGCAAAGCTTGATAGGATTTTACCCAACCTTGGCGGGAATCTCCGACATAAATAGTGGCGGTTTTTTCGTCTATTTTTACTTCGGTTTCTTGGCGGCGCTCTAAAGCGGGTGTAGAGCCGATCGCACCTTGGACTGTCACGGTTAAGCGGTTGCGGATCTGTGGCAGTTGGTTGATGTATTTTGGTTCCAAGACTGCGCCTGTGCCGCAGCCCATCATTGCCAAATCCATCAATAAGCCAAAGGCGCGCCAGTCAATAATATTGGTTGAGGAGCAATTATATGCGCCGGAAAAGTTCTCTGGTTGTTCGATCCATTTGCTGCCGCCCACCCACAGCCAGCGGCCTGAAGCGAGGGTTTTGAGCTCGTTTTGCATCCGGTGCAGCAGTTGTGTTTCTTCCGGGGTGAGGTTTCCCAGCTTTTGTAGACCCTTGACGGTTCGATCGCACACGGAGGCCCAAGTCTCCCGCCCTGTCTCGGTACGGCGGCTGTACGTCCTGAAAAATACTGGATTGGCTGCGGGTGCTGTTTCGGGGAAATCGGACAGGTGACGTTTCTCGCGGGCACTCGATCGCTCTAATTCTCGAACCATAGGTAGTGTACTGACGTGTCGGAATATATCAACAAACTACGAATATACAACAGGATTCAGATTTAGGGTGAAAGGTGAATATATTTGACAATTTGCACT
>PVWI01000228.1 GCA_003003725.1 filamentous cyanobacterium Phorm 6
ACCACCACCAAAGAAGCGGATTTTAGAAGGGCATTTTCCTTACGGAGCCAAGACAGTACCTTATCGCCCTGCGCCAGGGGACGTGCCGTTTGATGTGTTGCATCCGACGCTGCGACAGTTGTTTGTACGGTGTTTTGAGGATGGGCACAATAACCCCCAAGCGCGACCTGATGCTCGGACTTGGGTGAAGGCATTGGATGAAGCAGAAAAAGATTTGGTGAGTTGTAGGGTAAATTCTGAGCATCAGTATGGGGGACATTTGAGCCGTTGTCCTTGGTGTGAGAGGAAAACACAACTCAGGGGAATCGATCCGTTTCCGCCAATGTCAGTGGGACAATCTAATATTCCTGTCCAAATTCCTTTGCCGCCTGCAAACAAACCCAAACCTGTCAGTTCGCCGGCACCTAGCCCAACTCCTAGCCCTACTGCGATTCCTTATCAGCCGACTCCTGCACCTGCACCTACACCTACATACGCAACTTTTTCTCCGCTAACTCCTACCCCAACAGCCACACCTAAATTCAATACTCCTTCTCTGCCAACTCGAAAATTTATAGATAAAGCATTGAGCTTAGGTGGAATAGCTGCGGTTCTTTCTGTCAGTTTTTTTCTATTTTATCCTCACCAAGACCCCGAATTAAAGGATAAACAAAAACATTTTACAGATTATATTCAAGCCATTCAACTTGATTCAAACAGTGCGGATGCTTACAACAAAAGAGGTCTTGTTCGTTATGATTTAGGAGATAAACAGGGAGCTATTGCGGATTACACTAAAGCTATTCAAGTCGATCCTAAATTTGCCGAGGCTTATAACAACATGGGTGATGCTAACCATGATTTAGAAGATCAACAAGGAGCAATTGCAAATTACAAAAAAGCTATTCAAGTTGATCCTAAATTTTCTGAAGCTTATAAAAACCTGGGTCATATTCACTCTCATTTAGGAGATAATAAAGCAGCTATTGAGTCTTATAATCAAGCAATTCAATCTAATCCTAAAAATGCTAAAGCTTACAGTGGGCGAGGTCATGCCCACTATCTTTTAGGAGATAAAAAGGCAGCGATTGAGGACTTTACTAAAGCAATTCAACAGCACCTTAATTCTAAATTAGCTGCTACAGAATACTACAATCGGGGTCAGTCCCATTATGATTTAGGAGATAAAAAGGCAGCAATTGAGGATTATAATAAAGCCATTAAACTTAATCCTAAATCTTGTTATCCTTACAACGGTCGGGGTCTTACCCGCTATTATTTAGGAGATAAACAAGGAGCTATTGAAGATTTAAATAAAGCCATTGAACTAAATCCTAAATATGCTGAGGCTTACAGTAATCGGGGTATTACCCGCTATGATTTAGGAGATAAAAATGGAGCTATTCAGGATTATAATCAAGCCATTAAACTTAATCCTAAATTGGCTATTGCCTACAACAATCGGGGTCTTGTCCGCTATTATTTAGGAGATAACAAGGGAGCTATTGAGGATTACAATCAAGCCATTCAACTTAATTCTAAATTTGCTAATCACTATTACAATCGGGGTCTTGTCCGCTCTCAGTTAGGAGATAAAAAGGGAGCTATTGAGGACTATCAGCAAGCCGCACAAATCGATCAAAAAGAAGGGAAAACAGAGGAATATCAACAATCAATAGACCAAATCAGAAAACTTCAGCAATAGCTAAACTATTCATAATGACAATGGCAATGACGCTTCTCATGCTATAAGTTTAATATGTTGGGAAAAAAGCAATGCTGTTTCAACGGCCTCTATAATACTACCATTCCAGTGATTTTATAAAGCTATATCTTTCTCACAGACGTGTCCAACTCCACAAGAAAAGGTTTACTGGTAACAGGTGAAGCTAACACAACTGCCGGATAATGCCCCACCGGAGGGTGCATAATTTCTCGATCGCCCAACACAGGAACTTCCACCGTATCAACTCCCGTACCTGAAGAAAACATACTGTCCAATACAACCCCAAAAAAAGACTTACCGCTATCTATATCTCGAAAATCATCAGCCAAATTCCGTTGCTGATTAATTCTGAGTTGCTGTTCACGTCGCTTTCCCATTTGCCTAGACAGATACTCTGCAACCTCTGGAGAAACCCCTTTAGTCGCAATTAAAGTATTGCAATTACTCAAAATTTCTGCTGTCTTGCGTTCATCTCCAAATTGAGTCACATCTTGGGCCGCCAAACAGATACCAACATTAGCATTACGAGCGACTGCGAGCACTTGTTCGTACTTAATGTGCTCTTTAAGTTGGGGAGCTTCGTCTATGATAAAATTCAGGGGAATTTTCTTAGATGCTTTTCCCGCATTACGATTGTACACATGACCAAAAAGTTGATCGAGTATTAAGCTAGTGAGTTGTGACGATTTTTGATTGCCCATGTAATGACGGATGACTAGCAATGTCGGGCGACTGTCAATATCAGACAGTGCAAAATCACTGCGTTCCGTTACTGGTATCACAGAAGAACTTTTAAATACACTTAAAGCATTTAATAAACCTCGAACAGCTTTTGAGTGTTCATCGACACTAAATTGCAAAAAATCAAATAGGTCAATATCATAATTCCGAACTTGAGGATATTGGCGAAATACATTGCGGAGTTCATCTTGAAAAGCAATCAACCGAAGCAGGTGACGAGGTTTTGCGTTATATGAATAGACCATTTTGACGATCGGAATCAAAGCCCGCAACCAACACACATCGCGATCGTAGAAAAACTTGTGCGGATCGTTAGGGATAGGATGACCGAGTATGCTAGTAATAGCAGATTCTATGCTCCTATCATCTGATAATTGAATCGCATCTAACCAATTCCAAGAATCAGAAGAAGTGGGATCGCCATGATCCCAATACCAAACCCGACAGCCCAATCTTTTCGCTTCATTGCTGAGGCGATTGGTGAGGTTGCCAACAACATCTACTGTCACCACACTGTGCCCATTTTTCATTAACCCGATCGCCCAAGGCACAATAACACCCTCTGTTTTTCCAACCCCGGTTTTCCCAATAACCGCACAGTGTCGTTTCAGTATATCAGCAGATAAAAACAATTCCTGTCCTTGCCTACCGTCAGGGTGTAAATAACGCCCTAAACTGACCGCACCCGGAGATAATTGTTTCACTTCCTCCTCTTCAGCAACGCCCCGATAATCCATATAATCTCGATATTTATCTGGACGGGGAGACTTGTCTTTTGGGCCAAGAACTTTAATCATAGAAGTTTGACAAGAAGTTGTTGTTAATAAGATAGTAGTGAAATTCTGCCTATCAAAGGACACTGGATAAATTGGCTACCAGTTCTTTACCAAACGATAAAAAGCGAGGAAAGCTTTATCAATCCAATTCATATTTTGCATTAGGTATCTTTCCTGTATTGCGTCACGTTCTCTGCGTTCTTTTGTGGGGAAAAACTCACCCCACAAACCCACCTTGGTACTAAAGTCTGCGGATAAATAACTGAAGGTAGACATCACAACATACACCATTGCATAACTGATAAATATGCAGACTATTAAATACCACTTAAAAATTTTCTTCCAAATGTCCATTAGAATCGCTCCCGATAAGTTTTTCTTTCTCGATTAGGACTTGGCTTCCTTTCCCAAAGCTGAGGATTAGTCTCTATATCACTGATTAAATATTTTGTCAAGTTATCCAAAGACCTTTCCTGGGATGTGAATATGCCGAGCCTTGTGGCTTCACGCAAATACTCATCTTGTGTTGGTCTATCAGTGCCTTTCCAAGGCGACATCCGGCGGTTGAACAAGGGTTCACAACCAATAATAGCAATATTTTCACCCATTATGGGATTGCTGCATTCAGCCCAACGGAGTGTAATAGTCTTGTTCTCAACTAATAAATAATTTTTCAAAAGCTGGTTGTGACTCGATTTTATCTCCTGTTGGAGCCGTGTGGCGATATCTTGGTTAGTAGCTTGTCCTGCATAGAGATTTTGTCGATCGGACTCATCACGAATAAGATAAATCCCAGCTTTTCCTTTGCACCCCCAAGAGTTGATAACATCTAAGTTATCCCTTCCTGGTGTAAACTTGTATGGTGACGACCAATTACTATTAAATTGCATTTAAAACCCTTATATCTAGGAACCAATTGTTACAGGAGCAGATGCCACATTTCCTGAATATTTCCTGAATAGTTTTTCTTAGCTTTACTAACAGGTTTTTTATTTTCAGATAAAGTAGCATAAAATAACCTCATCTGTCAAGTATGAGATTAATAGTTCTATTCTAAGCTTCCGGTTCAATTCCGAGCGATCGCAGTTGTGCAGCTAATCGATCGCCTCGCTGACGTTCTCTCTCCGCGCGTTCTTCACCCGTTAACAACAGATTTCCTTCCAAATCCCACCAGCGCAGCCACGGCAATTCTACATTCAAATATTCGCCCTGCCAAATTCCCAACTCAACTCCCATTTGAGGAATCGAGTAATGTCCTCGTTCATTTGCAGCTAATAATTCAAAGCCATTTTCTACCAAATGATACAATTCAATACTAGCTTTTTTTACTTCATAAATGCCGTAAAATGCCGGACGAATCACCTGTTCGTAAATCCAAAACTTACCCGCTTTGCGATCGCCTTCATGATCAGCAGAAGACAAAGGAGTATTGTCTCGTTCTTCTGAACCGTTCCCCGACACAAATTCTAAGATAATTAACGGCGCAATATATTCTTGCCACAACACGTAAGAACGCCGCATTTGACCATTCAATGCAGGCGGTACATTGGGCACATAAAACCAGTCTGGCGCTTCTGCACCTCGCTCAAGCGGCTCAGTCATTCGCCAGTAAATGCCCGAATCTTGACCAATGCAATATTGTCCATCGGGATGCAATTGCTGCAATACAGGTTTGATTGAATCAGTTAACAGTATGCTTTGAGGATGTTCTTGAAGATTTTTCACAAAAGTCCCGTCAGAGTCAGGTAATTGAGTGTGGTCTGGCAGAGTTAGGCTTAATTTTGGAGTGGCAGTAAAAGTCATATCATCTCCGGTTGATTTGTTAGTTAAAATCCCCTGCTCAATCATTAATCTATTGCATCCGTATCAAAATCTCTTAGAGTGCCCTCAAGCTTGCATAATCACTCGTTCCGGGAGACTGACAATAAAAGTTGAACCTTTCCCGTCCTCGCTTTCGACACTAATTTCGCCGCCGAGAATTTCACACAAACGTTGGCTAATTGTCAATCCCAAACCCGTGCCTCCATACTTGCGGGTAGTCGAAGCATCAGCTTGAGTAAAAGGTTTGAATATCTGGTCTAATTGCTCGTCTGTCATGCCAATACCAGTGTCGCTGACTCGAAAAATTAAAATTTGAGAACTGTAGTTTGAACCAGAGTTAAAATCCTTATTTTTCTTTCTTTTCTTCGGTTTAAGTTTTTCATTTTTAATTCTTTCGACCTCGATAGTAATGACGCCTTTCTCGGTAAATTTGGCAGCATTGCTGAGCAAGTTGAGGAGAATTTGCCGGACTTTCGGTTGGTCAGCGTACATTGTGCCGAGTTCGCCTTTAGTTTTCAGCGCTAAAGCATTGCCTTTTTTTTCTACTAGCGTTTGAGCCGTAGTCATCACTTCTTCAATCATCGTCGCCACGTCGAAGTTTTCCAAATAAAGCGTGACGTGGCCGGCTTCTATTTTGGAAATGTCGAGGATGTCGCTGATCATATCCAGCAAATGTTTGCCTGCGGTTTGAATTTTTTCTAAATCGGGCAGAAAGTCTTCGGAACCGGAATCTTGAGCATCTTCTTGCAGCATTTCGCTGTAGTTGATGATGGCATTCAGGGGGGTACGCAGTTCGTGGCTCATGTTGGCTAGAAATGCACTTTTCGAGCGGTTGGCAGCTTCGGCTGCTACTTTTGCTTCGTGCAAGTCTTCTGTGTATTCCGCTACTCTTTGGATCAGTTCGTTGAGGGAAACTGCCAGCATTCCCACTTCGTCAGAGGTAGTGACGGGTACTTGTAGGTCAAAGTTTGATTCTTCGGTAACTCGCTGAGCGATCAGGGTGGTCGCTTCTAGTGGTCGGGCGATCGCAGCACTGGTGTATGCTGCTAGTAAAGCTGCGATACCAGCCGATATCAACAGAGAACAAGCGATAATCAGACTTCCGAGTTTTTCGGCTTTCTCGTAGGCTCTAAATGCCTCGTCCGCCTTATCGCGAAAGTTGCCTGCGAGTTTGGCTGAATCTAGGGAAAACTGTTCGAGTTTAAAAGCGGTTTCGCCATTCGTAAAATTGTTTAAATTCTGCGTGAGGGCCTGTCGCTGCTTCGGATTTAAACCAGATAACTTTGTATTCGCCAACAATTTTTGTACTTGTTCAAAGTATGACTCTACAGTCTTGGCGTTGACTTCAGCGAACTGTTGCAACAGTTCATAGTCTTTGGCAATCTCGGGATTGTTCGTCGGTGGCTGGGTTTGGAGTTGTTCCAGGATACCACTCATCTGAGCAACGCGGGTCAGGAATTCCGATCGTTCGCGATCAAAAATTTGCGGTTTTGCCGTCAGACTCACCAGTTCTTGCTGGTGAATTCTGACTTCCTGCACCGTATTATTGAGATTTGTCAGGATTTCGGCTTTCTCTCGGTCGATCGCCAGTTTTTCTCTAACTTGCTGTTTGTGATAGGATTCTACTCCCCGTCCCGCCACAGCACCCAAAATGGCAATACCAATGACCAAGGCGTATCCGCAGCCGATTTTCTGCCTGATACCCAAGCGACTAAACAGACTTTTCAACCCTTTTTGAGGAGGGTTCTGGAGTTGATTTTTCAAGGCTAAGGTTAAAGACATGGGCAATGTACTCGTTACCCTTGAGAGGCACTATCTATATTCTAATTGATGCCTGCCTGACGGTAAAGAAAGTTATGACTTAGGGGCTGATTTTGGTAGTTATGGGGTCTTTGCAGGGTTCCACAGCTCGATCGACACAGGCAGTTTGGAGGAGTTATGCGTGTAGTTAATTGTTAACCGTTAACTGTCAACTGTTAACTGTTAAGAGTATATAGCCGAGTCTCAGAAAGATGAGGTACTATCCGGCTTGCGGGCTTGCGGGCTTGCGGGCTTGCGGGCTTGCGGGCATACCTCACCACGCTTGAGAACCGCTATATCTGAAATCCCCCGCACTTCAGTGCAGGGGATGAGCTTAAAAGTTGTAAATTTTCCTCTACTGGCAAACTCGAAATTGTGCTATTTCAGCAGGAATCTTTGAAGCATTAGGTACGCTAGCACTTGCGGGAACGAAGATTCCCATACCGAAACTGCAACCCTCTGCCTTCGTGCATTCCCCAGGCTTAGCAGTAATTTGATATTCGCCTTGGGATGGCGGAGTAAAAGAGATTGTTGCGAGTTCGCCTGTCTTTTGACTCGCAGCGATTTCCATACCGTTTGCATCCTTAAGAGTTAGGTTTAAATCTTGGCAGTTACCGTCGCAAGTAGCAACAAAAGTATACTCCATATCTGGATGTAGCGTGGCTCGAAAAGGAGATGAAACTTGCTTGCGAACAGTGCCTAGCAATGGTACAAACACCAACTTTTGACCGTTGCTTTTGCGTTGGTCAACTTCTGTTTTTAAGCGACAAGTAACAGTTTTTTGCTCCTGGGTCAGTTCTTGAGCAATAGCTTTTCCTACGATTGCAGTACCGAGGAGCAGGACAAGGCCTGAAATAACCAGATTTTTGATATTCATTAATGTTCCCTAAAGTTAATTTTGGGTGATTGCAATAGACCGCTTTTGGCGGCAGTCTCTTGAGTTATCTGGAGCCTACCACATCTCAAGGCAGAACGCATAAGTCAGAAGGCAGAATTCAATAAAAATTTAAAATTATTTAATTTTAATTGCTTGCTAGTTCAACAATAAAATCCTTCTGACTAATGACTTCTGACTAATTATTTATGCCGAAAATCCCATGCAGGGACAAACTTGGAGTCTCCCCAAATACCGCGGCGATTTTTCTTAGCTTCGGCTTCCGCTTGTTGCACAAGACTTGCACTCGGACAATTTTTTAAGTAAGGACGGTAAACCATTGCTAATCCTTCGCGCAGCAAAACTTCTTGAGTAAATGTGCCGTTTGGCAAGCGAACTTCGCTAACTTGGCGGCCGTAGCGGTCGGTATCGGTGACTGTCAAAACGACGCGACCTCCCCCTTCTTTGACTAGCTGCTGCATTCTTTGCTCGGCTAAATTCCCCCACTTAAACTGATTTTTTTGTGCTGAGTTTGGGCTATTTTTCTCAGCAGGTTTGTGCGGAATTTCCGGTGCATCTATGCAGGCAAAACGCACTTTGATATCTTTTCCAGCGGCATCGGTGGCGACAAGGGTATCGCCGTCGCTGACTCGTTTGACAGCATAGTTGTTGGGCGGTAGTTTTTGCGGACAGCCGGAGAGTAAAAACATCAGAAAAAGTGCACTCAAGCTGGTGATTTTAGGAGAAAGGGTGATTTTGGTTGGGTTCATAATTCTCTCTCTCTATTTTGTTTCCATCCAATTCTGCCCTGCGTGGATGTCAACTACCAGCGGTACCCTAATTTCCGGCAGAGCATCTTGCATCGCAGTTCTAATTTTTGGCTGCAATTCTTCCCATTCATCGGGAGGCACTTCAAAGATTAATTCATCGTGAACTTGCAATAGCATCCGCGCCTGATAGTTTTGCAAAATTTTCTGTACCTCAATCATGGCAAGTTTAATGATATCAGCACTGGAGCCTTGAATGGGAGCGTTGGCTGCGGCGCGCAAAGATTGGGCGTCATCTCTGCTTAAGCGCGCCAGTTGTTCGGAGTGAATGTCTTGAGGATTTTCGCCTCTTAAGCGCTGGAGGCTACCATTTTTGTCGAATGTTAGATAGCGGCGGCGGCCGAGTATTGTGGTAACGTAGCCTAGGGCGATCGCACTTTTTTTCACACCCTCCAAATATTCAAAAACTTTACTGTAACGCTCGTTAAATCGCTTAATAAACTCTTTGCCATCTGCAGAAGACTTGCCCATCGAACGACCAAACTTAATCGCCCCCATACCATAAACTACTCCAAAATTAATTGTTTTACCAAACCGTCTTTCATCTGGCGTTATTTCCTCCTTTTCAAACAACAGCTTAGCTGTCAAGGTATGCACATCTTGATTATCTTTGTAAGCTTTTATCAGCAGAGGTTCTTGGCTCAAATGAGCCAAAATTCGCAATTCAATTTGAGAATAGTCAGCCGACACCATCAGCCAACCTTCTTCCGGTAAAAAAGCCTTGCGAATTTGCCGCGAAAACTCGGTGCGGATGGGAATATTTTGTAAATTGGGATTAGAAGAAGAAAGCCTGCCCGTACCCGTTGCAGCTTGGTTAAAATCTGTATGCACTCGCCCGGTATCCGCACGCACTAACTGCGGCAAAGCATCGACATAGGTTGATTTTAATTTGGATAATGTTCGGTGCTCTAATAAATCGTCTACAATCGGGTGATCTCCTTGCAATTTATCCAAAACAGCGGCATCTGTAGAGTATCCCGTCTTTGTTTTGCGAGATTTTTTCTGGAACTGTTCGGGGATTTTTTCTAACAAGATTTCGCTTAGTTGTTTTGGGGAACCTAAGTTGAACTCTCTCCCCGCTGCTTGATAGGTGTTTGCTTCTAGTTCGGCTAATCTTGTTTCTAGCTGTTGCGATAGTTCTTGCAGATAAGCTGAATCAACGCGAATTCCGCAGTATTCCATTTCTGCTAAAATTGGTTCTAAAGGCTGTTCGACATCTAACAGCAACCGATGCAATGACTTTTGAGATGGCGCATTTTTATCAGCTTGATCCAATGATTCCCGCAGTTTACCTACTAACTGAAAAGTGCTGTGAACATCCATGCCGCAGTATTTAGCTACTTCTCGAATACTGAGATCAGCAATTGTTTTCCCTTTCGGCACTAATTCGTTATATTTTTGGGATTTACCCGGCTTATGCAAGTATTTACTTGACAAATCATCAAGGTTATGTTTTTGTTCTGGATCGAGTACATAACTAGCTAGCATGGTGTCGAAGCAAACGCCGGCGAGTTTGACTCCTTGACAGCGCAGGATCAGGCGATCGAATTTAGCATTTTGCAGCGCCTTCGGATAATTTTCGCCTTCCAAAATCGGACGCAAAGCATTTAAAACCGTGGCTTTGTCCAAATTTTTACCCGTTTTGTGTCCCGTGGGAATGTAAGCTAAATCTTGTTCTCCGGTTCCCCAACAGCAGCCAATTCCGACTAATTCGGCATCTCGCGGTTCTAAGGCGGTGGTTTCGGTATCCCACGCCACGGGCGAGTTTTTGTCGGTGTGGGTTTCTAGCAGTTGGACTAATTCGTTTAACTGTTCTATTGTTTGAATGATTCGTGGTTTAATTGGCAGTTTGTTTTCCTGCTGGGCAGCTTTGGTTTCTGCCGCACTAAAAAACCACAATTCGTCTGCTTCTGAAATTTCAGAACTTGCAGCGGAAAAATCATTTGAATTATCAGCGTTAGGCAATTCAGAGACTGTAACTTCTCCCTTTTTCCGAACATCCGTTAAATCCGTTACAGAATCCGCTGCCGAACCTTCCCTCCGAACATCCGTTAAATCCGTTACAGAATCCGCTGCCGAACTTTCTTTTTCCGCACCACCGAACCGCTTTTGAATTTGTTTGACTTTGGTTAAAAATGTTTTAAATTCCAACTTTTCCAGCATCGGAATCAAAGCTGCTTCATCAAAACCTATCAACTGACAATCTTCTAAATTGACTTCTAAAGGAACTTCTTGAATAATTGTCGCCATCCGCTGAGAATGATAAGCAGCTTCCTTACCTTCTTCGAGCTTTTTCTTAGTTGCGCCTTTGAGTTG
>PVWI01000229.1 GCA_003003725.1 filamentous cyanobacterium Phorm 6
GGAAGAAGGAAGAAGGAAGAAGGAAGAAGGAAGAAGGAAGAAGGAAGAAGGAAGAAGGAAGAAGGAAGAAGGAAGAAGGAAGAAGCAATTTCTGGTTTTAACTGACAAGCAAGAAAGATTCTTGAATTCTCAACTCTTCTTAAATTCTGCCTTACTTGTTACCAGACTCTGCCTGGTAACACAAATCTAGAGACTCTGCCTCGTATTTTACTTCCCGAACGAGGCAGAGAGACTTTAGCCATCGGTTCCCAGGCTCTTCCTGGGAACCAGTTACTGTTGACTGTTGCTAGTGACGAATAAGGAAGAACCCCATAAAATAGACGAGTGACTTATGGCTTGTGACTAAATGAATCCTATTAAATTCGGTACAGATGGCTGGCGCGGCATTATTGCTGACGATTTTACATTCGATCGCGTGGCGTTAGTAGCTCCTCTAGCGGCACAAGTTCTCGCACAAACCGGCGGCAATGATGCAACCAGCGGTACTGTAATTGTCGGTCACGACCGCCGATTTCTGGCTGAAGAATTTGCCCTCGAAGCGGCTGTTGCCGTCCAGAACGCAGGATTTGACGTGCTGCTGAGTGATTCTTTCGCTCCAACTCCGGCTTTTAGTTTGGCTGCGAAACAATTAAATGCTTTGGGCGCGATCGTCCTGACAGCCAGCCACAATCCCGGCGCATATTTAGGGTTAAAAGTCAAGGGCGGATTTGGCGGTTCAGTTTCGCCAGAAGTTACGCAACAGATAGAAGCAAAACTCGAAAATCCGGCGACACTCGCAGCAATTCCCGGAAAATTGGGGATTTTCAATCCTTGGCCTGCTTACTGCAAAACGTTGCGGGCAATGGTGGATATTGAGGCGATTAAAAATGCGATCGCCTCTAACAAAATTACAGTATTTGTAGATGTGATGCACGGTGCGGCAGCCGGCGGATTAGCACAAATCTTAGAAGTTCCAGTGCATGAAGTCAATAGTGATCGCGATCCGTTGTTTGGTGGCGGTGCTCCTGAACCTTTGCCGCGCTACCTGTCGCAGTTGTTTCGGGTGATGCGAACTCACCAGCGAAAAAGTTCCGGTTTGTCGATCGGGTTTGTGTTTGACGGAGATAGCGATCGAATAGCAGCCGTTGACTCTAGCGGCAACTTTCTCAGTTCACAAATCCTAGTTCCCATATTAATCGAACACCTAGCAAAACGGCGCGGCTTCACCGGAGAAGTCATCAAAACCGTCAGCGGTTCCGACATTATGCCCAAAATTGCCGAACTTTACGGCTTACCATTGTTTGAAACGCCGATCGGTTACAAGTATATAGCCGATCGAATGTTAACCACTCAAGTCCTAGTCGGCGGCGAAGAATCCGGGGGAATTGGCTACGGTACGCACATCCCCGAACGGGATGCTTTGCTGTCAGCGCTGTATTTGTTAGAAGCGGTTGTCAAATCCGGGGAAGATTTGAGCGATATCTATAGCCGACTGCAAAAAGAGACTGGTTTTACTTCAGCATACGACAGAATCGACTTGCACTTAGCAAACATGGACGAGCGATCGCGCTTGCTGGATTTGTTGGAAAATCAACCTCTCACAGAAATAGCCGGCAAAGCAGTTGTAGACTGCAACAAAGTTGACGGATACAAATTCCGTTTAGCTGACGGAAGTTGGCTGTTAATTCGGTTTAGCGGTACTGAACCAGTGTTGCGGTTGTATTCAGAAGCTGCGACTTTGAAAGAAGTGATGCACAACTTGAATTGGGCGAAAAGTTGGGCGCATAAAAATTAGAGTTTTTAACCGCAGAGACCACAGAGGTCGCAGAGGAAAAGAAGAGATAGAGATGAATAATTTCGATGTCAACGGATTTGATATCACTTATTTCTCCATTCTTCTTCTCTGTGTCTTCTGCGGCCTCTGCGGTTAAAACAAATCTTTCTTGTTCACAAATCAAAAGTCTTGTAAGGTGTGTCGCCATTGAAAATCCCTAAATTCGACAGACAATCTTAAGGCGACGCACCAGAAAAAGCTTGATACACAATAATTGTTGGTACTTGTTTCTTCAACAATTGCGTAAGGTGCGTCGCCACTCGAAAAGTTGATTTTTATGCAGATATTTTTAAGGGCGACACACCCTACGGAAGACAGAATACTATATTAATCAGCTTGATCAGATTTTGGGAATTTTGCTGCAACCATTTCCCCAAAATGTTTGTTAATATCTATGCGTAAGTTTTAATTGAAATAATGACAAATAAATTACTCATTGTAGCTACCAGCAATCCCGGCAAAGTTAAGGAAATGCAGGTTTATCTTCAGGATTTGGGGTGGGAGTTGCAACTGAAACCGGAAGAGTTGGAAATAGAGGAAACTGGCGAGACTTTTATCGCTAATGCTTGTTTGAAAGCTTCTGAAATTGCTAAGGCGATGGGTGAATGGTCGATCGCCGATGATTCTGGTTTAATGGTAGATGCACTCGACGGTCAACCGGGGATTTACTCGGCACGCTACGGGAAGACGGATGCTGACAGGATCGATCGACTCCTCACAGAATTAGGAAGCGAACAAAACCGACAAGCACAATTTGTGTGCGCGATCGCCCTGGCCCGTCCCGACGGTACAATTGCCCTGCAAGTAGAAGGCATTTGCCACGGTGAAATCCTGCACAGTCCTCGCGGTACGGGAGGTTTCGGGTATGACCCGATTTTCTACGTGCGGGCACAGCAACAGACTTTTGCCGAAATGACACCTGAAATTAAGCGATCGCACTCCCACCGCGGCCTAGCATTCCAAGCTCTAATACCACAAATGGCGAACATTGTCAACCCCAACTGAGGCAAAAAGCAAAAATAGGGGCATTGGATATCGACACGCTCGGTATCAGAACTAAACAGGAAAGAGGTTATTCGTTGGCAGTTACCAATGACCAATGACCAATGACCAATGACCAATGACCAATGACTAATGACCAATTACCAATTACCAATGCCCAATGCCCAATGCCCCATGCCCAATGCCCCAGTATCTTAGATTGCCTCCAGGTTCTTTTCCCCAGTCCGAATTCGGATAATTTGTTCTACAGGAGAGATGAAAATCTTGCCGTCGCCAATCTCGCCCGTGCGGGAAGCAGTGATAATTTTATCAACTACCATATCAACTTGATCGTTTTCCACAACAATCTCGACCTTGAGCTTTTGCAAGAACTCAACGGTGTACTCAGAACCGCGATAGCGTTCAGTCATGCCCTTTTGACGGCCAAAACCTCTAACTTCCGAAACAGTCATCCCCACAATGCCAGCATTGACGAGGGCGATTTTCACTTCGTCAAGTTTAAAGGGGCGAATAATCGCTTCAACCTTTTTCAAGTTTCTCACTCCTAACATTACTACTTTCGTTATATTACTTAATCGGAGTGACATCTTTAGACATCTCCCGTAATTCTTGTGGAACAGGCCCGAAAGCCTGTTCAAAACAGGCTTTTTAGGAGATGTCTATTTAATATCACGACCAATACCAAGTATTTTGTCAAATATATTACCCTATGTTGTACTCCCGATGTCGTGGACGACAACTTTTTACAATATTCTCGGATGGGGGCAGGACGTGGGCGATCGATCGACCGCTTCGAGAGTAGAGTGAAGAAAACAGCAGCCGAGACCCCGCCGATCTGCTAAAACAGAAAAAGAACGTAGGAAACAGGAGTTTTACAAGTTTCCACGCTCGTCATGTCAGATTTGCACGTATTGCTGAAAACTATAATTGCCAGAAGCGGTCAGTTAAGATATTCCTATGCACCCAGCCAGCCCTCCCCCTGACCGCAGCGGGCTTGATGCCCTACTGAGAAATCGCCCCTTCCTCGCCTTGTGGACGGGCCAGTTGTTAGCCCAAGTGGCGGATAAGATTTTTTATGTATTGCTGATTATTCTGCTGAAAACAGGCGGTTACATACCTGCGCAGAATTTTGAAAATTCCATGCTGTCAATGGTGATGATTGCCTACACGGTGCCGGCGATCGTATTTGGTTCGGCCGCTGGTATCGTTGTAGACCGCTTTTCCAAAAAGCAAATGCTGATCGGCTGCAACGTGATTAGAGCCGTGTTGATTGGATGTTTGCCGTTTTTGCCCAAAACTTTTGTCGTGTTGTTGACAGTCACGTTTTTGGTCTCTACCGTAACGCAATTTTTTGCTCCCGCAGAAGCTGCCGCCATCCCGCTGGCGGTGGGGCGAGAGGGACTGATGTCGGCAAATGCTTTGTTTGCTTCGTCCACAATGGGTGGGATTATTATCGGTATGACGATCGGCGAACCGGTGTTTACTTGGATTAAACACAGCTACGGATCAGCTTCTCAAGAGTTTTTCCTGGGCGGGTTGTACCTAATATCTGGGGCTTTAATCTATGCCATGCGGATCAAAGAAACTCATGTCGGCAGTAATGCAAAAAACATCCATCCTTGGCAAGACTTCAAGGAAGGTTTGCGCTATTTGAAGCACAATCGACTTGTTAGCAATGCGATGGTACAATTGACGATTTTGTATTCGGTGTTTGCTGCGCTTCAGGTACTGGCGATCGCACTTTCGGGAAAAATAGGTCTCAAAGAAACTCAATTCGGGTTTTTGCTGGCGGCGGCAGGAGTCGGAATGGTCTTCGGCGCGGCTTTTTTGGGTCACT
Source organism: filamentous cyanobacterium Phorm 6 (assembly GCA_003003725.1). Lineage (GTDB taxonomy): Bacteria > Cyanobacteriota > Cyanobacteriia > Cyanobacteriales > Microcoleaceae > Microcoleus. The sequence goes on from PVWI01000229.1 coordinate 4,653, forward strand.
GGGGCGATCGCGTCTACAACAAACCTTTGGCATTAATCGGTTTCTTGATGATGGGTTTTGTATTGGCAATGTTCGCCTTTACCAGACAGTTGTGGCTAGGATTTGGATTGAGCGCTCTCTTCGGTTTTGGTGCTTCTTTAATTAACGGCCCGATGCAAGCTTTGATTCAAGAAAAAACTCCAGAATCTATGCGCGGGAAAGTCTTTGGCTTGGAGAACAATGCGATTAACATTGCCCTCAGCTTGCCTTTAGCCATTACCGGCCCGCTGACGGATGCTGTCAGTAAAGCAGTGGGTTCCGATGACCTCGGCTTGCGGATCGTGCTGATGAGTTTGGGATTTTTGGTCGCCTTGATGGGTATCGCAGCTTGGCGCCATACCAGCAAAGTCTTAAAGGATGCTCTGTGAAGAGTTGACAGAGGGAAGTTCGGCAGCGGATTGTGTAACGGATGTAACGGATGTAACGGATAGAATTCCCGATTACCCATCATTGATTGCCGATTACCCATCAGTTCTGCTGTCATTAGGAACAAGGAAGAAGGAAGAGGGCTTTCTTGTGGCGATCGATCTACAATATCCGGGACGATCGATAACTATAACAAAAACCGTTTGTAGTGCGGACTTCAGTCCGCTGCATATTGCGGACTAAAGTCCGCACTACGAACCAATTTTATAGTTGTCAATCGATCGGACACGATATTACGTAGCAACCGCCCTGATGTTGAGGACGTTTTTAATTGCTGAAACAAAGTTTTTCTTGTATAATGCTGAATGACGAATGCTCTACAAGCGTCAAATCCGGTAAAACGATCGAGAAACCGCGATTTCCTCTATTTCTTTTCTTCCTCTTCTGTTCCACAATTTGGCGATCGGACGATCGCAAACCGCCGCAGCGCGAAACTTTTTGTAAAATATCCGCCGTTAAATTCTCAGAGTTCGATCGTAGAGATTAAAGTAGTATAAAAGCTTTCATTAAAATTCATAATTAGTTTGAGGACGAAAATTCAGTGCAACTAAAAACTAAAGTAGCCATCAGGCGTGCAACAGGTGGATTCGCTTTGATCGACAGCTTGATCCGCCACGGTGTCAAGCATATTTTTGGTTATCCCGGCGGCGCAATTTTGCCGCTTTACGACGAACTATACCGGGCTGAAGAAACTGGCGCGATCAAACACATTCTAGTGCGGCACGAGCAAGGTGCTGCTCACGCCGCCGACGGATACGCCCGCGCTACCGGACAAGTTGGGGTTTGTTTCGCGACTTCCGGGCCCGGCGCAACTAATTTGGTGACGGGGATTGCGACGGCGCACATGGATTCGATCCCGATGGTAATTATTACCGGTCAAGTGCCCCGTCCGGCGATCGGCACTGATGCGTTTCAGGAAACTGATATTTACGGCATTACTCTGCCCATTGTCAAGCATTCCTATGTAGTGCGCGACCCCAGAGACATGGCCCGAATTGTGGCTGAAGCTTTCCATATCGCGAGTACCGGGCGGCCGGGCCCGGTGTTGATTGATGTGCCCAAGGATGTCGGTTTAGAAGAGTTTGAGTATCTGCCGGTGGAACCCGGATCTGTGAGAATTCCGGGCTATCGTCCGACTGTCAAGGGAAATCCCCGGCAAATTAATCAAGCGATTCATTTGCTGAAGGAAGCGAAGCGTCCTTTGCTTTATGTGGGCGGCGGGGCGATCGCAGCAGCGGCCCACGAGGAAATTAAGGAACTCGCCGAGATGTTCCAATTACCTGTCACGACAACGCTGATGGGCAAAGGCGCTTTTGACGAAAAACATCCTTTGTCGGTGAAAATGCTGGGGATGCACGGCACTGCTTACGCTAATTTTGCCGTTACCGAGTGCGATTTGCTGATTGCTGTCGGAGCTCGGTTTGACGATCGCGTGACGGGCAAATTAGACGAGTTTGCAGCGCGGGCGAAGGTGATTCACATCGATATCGATCCGGCAGAAGTTGGCAAAAATCGCGGCCCCGACGTGCCGATTGTCGGAGATGTCCGGCAAGTTTTGATTGATTTGCTGCGCCGCTGTCGGGAAACAGGTGTTTCGGGTACTCCCGGACAAACTGCGGAATGGCTGCACAGGATCGATCGCTGGAAACAGGACTATCCGTTAGTTGTGCCTCACTACCCCGACATTTTGTCTCCGCAAGAGGTGATTTGGGAATTGGCTACTCAAGCGCCGGATGCTTACTACACGACGGATGTCGGTCAACATCAAATGTGGTCGGCTCAATTCTTAAACAACGGGCCGCGCCGCTGGATTTCGAGCGCTGGTTTGGGAACGATGGGTTTTGGGCTGCCGGCGGCGATGGGCGCGAAAATGGCGCTACCCAATGAGCAAGTGATTTGTATTGCTGGCGACGCTAGCATACAAATGAATATTCAAGAGTTGGGAACATTAGCACAATACGGCATTAATGTCAAGGTTGTGATTGTAAATAATGGCTGGCAGGGAATGGTACGGCAGTGGCAGCAGGCGTTCTATGGGGAGCGTTATTCCTCGTCGAATATGACTGTAGGGATGCCGGATTTTGTGATGCTGGCTGAAGCTTACGGGGTGAGAGGGATGCTGGTTTCGCAGCCGGAGGAACTTAAAGATGCGATCGCTCAAATGCTCGCTCACGACGGCCCGGTGCTGATGAACGTGAAGGTGACGAGGGACGAAAACTGCTATCCGATGGTAGTTCCGGGTAAGAGCAACGCTCAAATGGTTGGTTTGCCCGAACGAAGCAAGTTGCAATCTGCCCAGTTGGTTTATTGTCCGAGTTGCGGCGCGAAGAATGTTTCGAGCAATAAGTTTTGTCCTGAGTGCGGGACAAAAGTTTAACGGATGAAAGTAGGGACACGGGGTCAGTCCACAGGTGTCAACAATCGCCTGAAAACAATTGTATCTCTGGTCGATCGCCGAGTCCCAATCCCCCTACACACAAGTCCGAAATCTCTCAACACAATTCATGACTGAAACCCCAACTTTCGATATCGCCATTATTGGTGCAGGACCAGGCGGACTATGTGCAGCCCACGGGCTAGCCAATTTAGGTTTTTCGGTAGCTGTATTTGAACGAGCTAGAGCTTTTCGTCCCATCGGCGCTGCCCTAGGGTTGGGAGAAGCGGGGTATAAGGCATTGGCTCTTATCAATCCCGATCTCGCTACCCAAGTTCGTGCCTTAGGTGCCAACCCACAGCGACAACTGCTGATGAGACCCAATGGCGAGGTTCTGTTTTCTGATGAATCGCCCTTGGCGGGTACTCCCTTCACTTGGCTAGCGTGGTATAACCTACAAAGCTCATTGCACAACACACTGCCACCTACGGTATCCCTTCACCTTAACCATAAGTTTGTCAACTTCACTAAGGTAGCTGATCCGTCCCAGGCTCCCTTACGTTTGCACTTTGAGAATCAGCCCGATGTTGGCGCACGACTGTTAATTGGTGCCGATGGGTATCACTCCGTGGTTCGCGGTCTTACCGTGGGAGATGGTGCGCCTCTGTACACTGGAACCATGACTTGGCGAGGAATCTTGCCCCGTCAAATCCTAGCCCCCCTCGCTGAACCCTTTGCAGAAGGGGCTGGTTTTCAACTGGTGGTCGGAGACCAGAAAAATTTTTGGATTATGGATGCAGGACCCGAGGTGCTGGCTTGGACAGGGACTGCACTCCATCCGACTACAGAGAAGAGTACCGATGTTTTAGCTATGGTTCTCCAAGTTTTTGACCGATGGACTCCCTTTGTTGAAAGGGTTATTCGAGCAACTGACCCTACCACCATTGTGGAAACTGGCGTGTTCGATCGGGAACCAGTATCCCAATGGGGGGATAGAGAGAGAATCACCTTATTAGGGGATGCCGCTCACCCGATACGACCGTCCTTAGGATTAGGGACTACTATGGCATTTGAGGATGCTGTTGCTTTAACAAAAAAACTCAAGGGGCTGAACTTGCAGGATACTCCTTCTGTTGCTAAAGCTCTTACGGACTATGAAGAGGAACGGATTGCGATCACCGCACCGTTACAACCCAAAGCAAGGCAAGGAGGAGAAGCATCCCATACCTCGGACATAGCTGACCAACTCAAGGCAGGCTTTGAATTAGCCTTAGCTGCTCGTAGAAACAAGCAGACTTCTGTATAGAAAAATTCGCGGGAGTGCCAAATGAATCTTTATTTGGGAATAGATTTTGGCACGACTGGGGCCCGATCGACTGTCATAGACTCCCAGGGTACAATACATTGTGAGACAGAATATACTTTTGCCAACAACGGGCAACAACAGCCTGAATTGCCCTCGGTGTGGCAAAATGCCCTGTGGGATTCGATCGAGCAAATTCCCCCAACAATCCGCAATCAGGTAAGGGCGATCGCCCTTGACGGCACATCTTCCACTGTCATGCTGTGCAATACCGACGGTATACCAGTATGCGAGCCGATTTTATACAATGATGCGCGCGGTGCAGCGGTGACAGAGAAGTTGCGGGCGATCGCCCCGGATAACCACACAGTATTAAGCGCTACATCGAGTCTGGCAAAACTCCTGTGGTTTTGTAGGGGCGATGCCCCCGTGCTCGCCCCATCCACCGCAGCAGAGGGCGGGCACGGGGGCACCGCCCCTACGGTTTTCCTGCATCAAGCTGACTGGTTGGCATTTCTGCTGCACGGAAAATTGGGAATTAGCGACTATCACAATGCTTTGAAACTCGGTTTCGATGTTGATACTTTGTGCTATCCGAATTGGCTGGTAGAGGGAATTGCCGGCACTGCAACGCCTGAATTGCCGCAAGTTGTCGCACCGGGAACGCCTGTGGGGGAAGTGAGAGCTCAAGTGAGGAGTCGCTTCGGATTTCCCCGCGATTGTACAGTTTGTGCCGGCACAACCGATAGTATTGCAGCATTTTTAGCAAGCGGTGTCAATTCACCAGGAGAAGCAGTAACTTCTCTCGGTTCCACTTTAGCCGTCAAACTGTTAAGTCATACCCGCGTAGATGATTCACGATACGGGATTTACAGCCATAAATTAGGCGATTTGTGGTTAGTTGGAGGCGCTTCTAATACCGGAGGTGCGGTGCTGCGACACTTTTTTACTGATGCTGAATTAGCTAATTATAGCACACAAATTAATCCAGAACAAGAGAGTTTGCTGGATTATTACCCATTGTTGAAAAAGGGCGATCGCTTTCCAATTAATGACCCGAATTTAGCACCCAGACTCGAACCGCGTCCCGCTGATTCTGTGGAATTTCTGCACGGTTTGCTAGAAAGTATCGCGCGGATTGAAGCGCGGGGATATCAATTATTGCAGGAGTTGGGTGCAACTCCTTTGACAAAGGTTTATACTGCTGGCGGCGGCGCAAAAAATGCGGTTTGGAGTGCGATTAGAAAGCGTTATTTGAAAGTGCCGGTGGAAACTCCGGTTCAGACTGCGGCTGCTTATGGAGTTGCGCTTTTGGCGATGCGAAGTGCGATCGATTTGAGATTGGAGGATTGAAGAAAGCGACCTCACGGATCGATATGGATGCTGGTAATCTGGATGCTTTTAGTTAGGTTTAAATGTGGTAAATTGGGAGTGCGATCGCTCTTGATTCAAACTAAAATAGAAGGAAGCAAACATTCTGCTATATTGTGTTAAGTTGTTATCCCTAAAAATCAAGGACAATGGCAAAGCTACCTGATGACATCCTGAACACAATTTTCACATTGCAGCGGCGGCTAGTGAAAATCCTCAACGAAACAACCGCCACAGAATATATTTTAATGCAGCAGTTTGGCGAGACAGAAGCGACACTCCCCGAACTAGAATCCCTAGATAATGTTAAGGAAAGGTTGAGAAACCCTTACAATCGTTTGTACAGGCTTTTGCAGCAGGTAGCAGAATCTCAACCCGCTGCGACTGCGGATACGTTAAACTTTCTGTATAGAACGATAGAACAAACAGAGGCGGCTGTCGATGCCTCAGAAGCAACTATCCGAGAAATCAAAATGGATTGGAATTTGCCATGAATCAACAACCTAGAATCCCCGATGCTGAAACCAGAAAGCGACACATTGAAAAGATGCGTGAAGTCTGCCAACAGTTGGACGCTTTGACTCTAAACCTGGATGAATTAATCGCTATATTTGAAGCTGACAACCGCCGCCAGCG
>PVWI01000036.1 GCA_003003725.1 filamentous cyanobacterium Phorm 6
CAAACTCAACCTTTGTTTTATTAGGCTGATGATTAGAAGGCTTGCACCCTCTTCTTAGATGTCAAATGGGTTCTATAAGGTTTGAGGCTCGATCGCGCGTAAATCAACCTGAGATTAAAAGAGTTGGTGGGGGCGTATTCCAACTGCGCTGTAATCGTATTGGAACTGTTAAACAAACCATCCCTGGGATTGCTAGCGGTATTATATACGGCAGGATTCAAAAATTCTGTATTTTCAGCCATATAAGCAGCCGTCAACTTAAGCCGCTTGGCAGCTTGCCAACTGACAACAGCACCAGAACCGCGATCGACCGCATTCAACAGTGTACTGCCGTTCGAGTTAAAACTCGTTGCCCCTTTCAGAAAAAACGTGAAACGGTTGCCGTCGAAATATCGATAATAATTCAATCGCGGCCCGATCGCAACTTGAACTTTATTTCCTACGGGAAACGTGTAAGACATCTCGCGAATTCCCACAACATTAGCCGCCGGCGTGCCAGTTTGATCCAAAAAAGGAGTTCCCCACGAATTGTAAAAACCAGCCGAAACTAATTCGTTTGCAGGCGAGTTGCCGTTGCCAAAAACCAACTGAGTCACCAGCGAATCTTTGCCTGTAAACGAAGTGTTTAGCGTCAGAAAAGCATAGTAGCTAAAAGTAGTTTCAGGTTGCCCGCGCTCAACGCGAGTCGGTCGGTTGTTGGCATCGCGAGTAGGGGCAGCAAAGGGGCTGTTCGGGGCAGTCCGGCTGCGTTCGGCGGTGATATCACCTGTCGGAAATGCTGATGTTAGATTGAACCAAACGGTAGCATTAAGTTTCGTTGTAGTTGAGAATTGATTCGATTCTAGATTCGCCGTGCGAGCTTCTAATACATCGATTCTACCGCGCAGCGTTGCTAGTTCTGCCGCAAATTCTTCTTGCAGTCTCTGGAGTTTTTGTAAATCCTCTTTTTTAACTAAATTCGAGGTTCCTGCTGTTACCAACTCAGCAACTTTATCGAGGCACGCATTCAAACCGGCGGCGAATTCGTAGCGAGTCATGGCTCGATTTCCGCGATAGGTGCCGTCGGGATATCCCGCTATGCACCCGTAGCGTTCAACTAACGATTGCAGCGCTTGAAATGCCCAATCTGTAGGTTTAACATCGCTGAGTTGGGAAACAGAAGTGACTTGTTCCATCTCTGGCGCGGCTGAAGTATCGTTTACTTCTCGGCTGTCGGCTGGGATGTCAGCGATGCTTGCAGGCGCCGGATTTTGTGGGGTTTGAATTGACTCTGCTAATAGGTTTGACTGGCTGGAGTCTTGAGTTGCTGTATCTGTAGCTTGGAGATTATTTTGTTGGAAAACTGCGGCGAATGCCGCTGGTTTGTTTGTTGTTGCTTTTGGTGAAATATCGGCAGTTATTTCTGGCGTTGCCGCAGGATTTGTCTGTGTTGTAATTGGCTCAAGCACAACTTTAGATGCGCCTGATTTTTTCGTTGCTATATTTATCGCATTGACATCGTTGGGTTGAGAAATCTCAGCGGTTTTTCCGCTGTCTGTTGCGAGGGAAATACTTTCCGGTTTTTCTTGATTTTCTTGTTTGATATCAGCGGTGGTTTCTGGCGTTCCCGCAGGATTTATCGGTGTTTGAATCTGTGCGATCGTACTTTGTGACTCGGCATTAACCAGCGGCAAGTCGGCTGGCGAGGCTATTACTTCCTGACTTTCTGTAGCGGAAACTTCCGCAGCAGAGCTTGCCGGAGAATGCAGCAGACTCATACAAAATAGTGAGGGCGTTGCTGTCAGCAGGATTTGGAAAGACAAAAATTTAGACATGAGCCTCACTTGGATTCAATACTCTACCGAAAGTAGCATTTTTGTGCCACTGTTTGCGCTGTGGTTTGGCATTGGTACGGTGCCAGCAATTCTGACGGCATTTTTGCTGGCATTTTCCCGATCGCACTTAACGTAGTCAGGACTTCAGTCCTCTCTTTCTATTGCCGACTCCAGGCGAAACCGCGCAATCTGATAAATTTCTGTTAAAGCCTGCTGCATTTCAGTTTCCGGGGAATTGTCGAGGCGGTGCTCAAATGCTTCGAGAATGCTGGCTTGAGTGTGGTTTTTTACCGCCACAATGAAGGGGAAACCAAACTTTTTGCGATATTCTCGGTTGAGGAATTGAAAGCGATCGAATTCTTCAACAGATAGCCGATCCAAACCTGCACCGGCTTGTTCGTCAACCGATGCTTCCGCCATTTTTGCTTTGCTTCCTAAGTCCGGGTGTGCTTGAATTAAAGCTAATTTTTCTTCCTGAGTCGTAGAATTGACGACTGTTACCATTTTGGCGTATAAATCGGGTATGTTGGCAAAAGGTCGATCGTCCCAAGTGCGGCGGGCGACGGCGGGCGTATCTTCAAAAATCGCAGCCAAGGCTTCTGTAAATGCCTCCTGGCTCATTTGGTTGAGCTCAACTAGAGAGTATTGCATTGCTAATTAAATTAATTGTGCCAATTCTTAAAACTCAGACAACAGTATTCGCGTGGTGCGTCGCTGTGAGATTGTCGATGTTTTCGGGGAATTTTCTCTTAGCGACGCACCCTACATCTACAAACTGTCAACTGTCCCAGGTCAACTGTCAACTGACTTTAGTTTGTTCGACTTCGCCGTGGGCTTTTAGGAGTGCAGCAATCTTGCGGCGGATGATGATTCCCGGCTTATCTGTCAGCATATGCTGCTCTTGCGCGATGTCGAGCGGTACGTCCCAATCGGTGGTTTCTAAAATCCGCTTGTCCTCTAAAGTAACAGCGCGATCGAAGGCAATAATATCGCTGGCTTTTGCCTGATCTTCGGTATCGTTGCGGAGACAAAATTGCACCATTTGAGAAGTCGAATCGTCAATCGGAGTCATGGTATTGACGATGATGTGAACGAGTCCGTTGGGGTAAGCAATCCGCAGCTTGACGGTAAACGGCATAAACCAAATTCCATCGATCGTCCGCACGGTTTCCTGTTGCTCTATTTTTAAGTTTTGCTGTTGTTCTGCGGGATTTGCGACACCCAAAACACTTCGGTAATGCAGTTCCCATTCTGTTTCGGTAAACTCCATCAAATCCGGCGTGAGATGCTCTTCGCTGCCGAAAGTTGTGGTATGTACAAAAGTAGGATGAGCCATATCTAATTCGTTTTCCATCACTCGCAATCCCGCACAATTCCAAGGTTCGTAAAATTCGTGAATTTGGCGGTAGTTGGGGTCTGCTACTTCTGGAATATCGGGAATTTCGGCGATTGGTTCGCCCAAACAAACCCAAACGTATCCGTAGCGATCGCACGTCTGATAAGATTTGACTTTGTAGTTAGCAGAAATTGCACCGTTTGGCTGTTGGGGAACGCGGACACAAGTTCCTGACGAGTTGAATGTCCAGCCGTGGTAAGCACAGGAAATGTTGCCACTAACAACTTTTCCCAGTGAAAGTTTAGCAGTGCGGTGACAGCAGCGGTCTTCTACTGCTGCGGGTTTACCTTCGGAATCGAGCCAAAGTGCGATCGGCTCACCTAACAATACAAAAGGTTTGGGTTCGCCGGACAATTCGGCGACGGGAATAACGGGATACCAGAAGCGTTTGAAAACAGGTTGCTTTGTGACTAACATGGTGTTTTTTGGATATGAAATTAATTATTTGACATCTCCCATATTTAGTTAAAGCATGGTAATTGGTAATTGGTCATTGGTAATTGGTCATTGCTCTTTCCGTCAACTGTCAACTGTCAACTGTCAACTGTCACTGTTTAACTACCGCGATAGGTGCTGTACGACCAAGGGGAAACTAACAGCGGTACGTGATAGTGTAAGCTTGGATCGGCGATGCCAAATTGAATCGGAACGCTGTTTAAAAAAGGCGGATCTGGCAAATTTTCGGCGGATTTGGCGAAGTATTCACCAACGAAAAAGACTAATTCGTAAACTCCTGGTTTGAGTTCGCTTTCTGATAGTAACGGAGCAGCGGTACGGCCGTCAGCATTGGTTGTTACAGTTTTTAGCAGGGTTTTTGCGCCGGAGTTGGGGTCAATTGCTTGCAGGGCGATCGACATATTTGAGGCCGGACAGCCGCGGGCAGTGTCGAGAACGTGGGTAGTAAGTTTGCCTGACATTATTGTAAGGTTAAATGCTGATTTTTGATTGACTTTTTCCTGGTTCCAAGAGAAGATAGAGGCCGAGCCTCTGGATATCGGTTTCCAGGCTCTGCCTGGTAACGGTTTCAAAAAGTTTCTGTGTATCTCTTCTTCCTTCTTCCTTCTTCCTTCTTCCTTCTTCCTTCTTCCTTCTTCCTTCTTCCTTCAACTTAGTGTAAGGGCCCTGCCATGATGACTTTTGCTATTGAATCAGTCACATTGCTTGGCTTTTCATCAGCCAATTGTTCGTACCATTTATCCGTCACCTGCGGATCTTTGCCGTGAATTTCTTCGGCACGCTGCCGCGCTTTTTCTACAACTGCATTAGCCCGCTCCTTGCGCTCAGTTTCGTAGCGTTTGAGGGCGTATTCTACCCCTAAATTCGTGGTCGAAAGGTAGTTGCTGAGTACCAGCCCATCTTCCATTGCTTGACAGCCTCCCTGGCCCAAATCTGGGCAGGTAGCGTGGGCGGAATCTCCCAGCAAAGCAACTCTACCGCGAACGTAGGAGTCGATCGGCCCTACGTCGTGAATTTCGGGCCGGGCGACTGTGGCGGGATCGAAAGTTTCTATCAGCAATTGCACTGGTTCGGCCCAACCTTTAAAATGTTCTTTAAGTTCGGCTTTGTAATTGTCGGGATTAGCGGGAGTTCCGGTGGGTAAGGGAACATCTAAGAAAAAGTAAAAGCGATCGCCCGCGACGGGCATTAATGAAGCCCGCTTGTAGTCGCCGACATAAATCGCCCAAGTATTTTTAGGCGATAATTTTTCATCTGCCGACACAAGTCCATTCCAGTTGATATAACCGCCGTATTTCGGCTGTACTTCGCGGCCCAATACATAGGTTCGCAAAATTGAGCGAACGCCGTCAGCCGCCACCAACAAATCGCCCCGCGCTTTATCTCCGTTTTCAAAGATTGCAGTTACTCCGGTTGCGTCTTCTTCTACGGCAACACATTTGCGATCGAGCTTGACTTCTCCCTTAAAAGCTGCTAATAACATTTGTTGTAAATCGCGGCGCGCCACCGGATAAGGACGCTGACCGACTTGTTGAATTAGTGGCATTAAATCGATGTCATTTAGGAGTTGACCGGTTTTGGTGCGGTATTCCATGCGCTCCATTTTGCCGCCAATTTTCGCCATATTTTCGCCTAAACCCAAGCGGTTGAGAACTTTGACGCCGTTTGACCACAGGGAAATGCCAGCGCCTGCTGGACGCAGTTCTTTTACGCGATCGTATATTTCAACTTCATAACCCGCTTGTTGCAGGGCAATACCCGCAGTTAAGCCGCCAATTCCCGCACCGATGATGATAATTTTCAAGTCGTGCATTCTGTGTTTATCCTGCTGAATGACATTCTCATATTATTTTATATTTTATATTTTATATTTTATATTTTAGTATCGATAATTACATCTGAGGTAGGGTGCATCAGATTGCATTTATATCGGGGCCAGTCAATCACCCGTAATACAAACAAGTTTGTAGTGAGGACTTTAGTCCTGCTTTTTCGGACTAAAGTCCGTACTACGAACCTGGTTTGTAGTGAGGACTTTAGTCCTTCTTGGATTCAGGTTTGTAGTGAGGACTTTAGTCCTTCTTGGATTCGGACTAAAGTCCGTACTACAAACCTGTGAGGACTTTAGTCCTTCTTGGATTCGGACTAAAGTCCGTACTACAAACCTGTGAGGACTTTAGTCCTTCTTGGATTCGGACTAAAGTCCGTACTACAAACCTGTGAGGACTTTAGTCCTTCTTGGATTCGGACTAAAGTCCGTACTACAAACCTGTGAGGACTTTAGTCCTTCTTGGATTCGGACTAAAGTCCGTACTACAAACCTGTGAGGACTTTAGTCCTTCTTGGATTCGGACTAAAGTCCGTACTACAAACCTGCCAATTATCCTAAAAACTTGGTTAATTCGCCGAGATTTTGCTGAATTGTATTTATCCCACGAATATGAGACAATGGAGAACCTCCATATAAAAAACTATCCAAACTAACTTGATAATTTTGCTGCACAGCCAAATCCAGCCACAAATTCTTAAATGCTGCTCCCGGTTTGTAGTCGGGAATGTTATGCTGGTAGTAAGGAAAACTATCTATACAAGTGTTGAAAAAGTTTTTGCGGCCGCAATGCTTTAAATACTGATGTCGTGGCTTAAATTCCGTTTGATTTTGCAATACTGTATGAATAGTATCGGCTAAGGATTCCGGGTCAAATTTGGCATAAAGTCCCGCACCTTCGGGGAAAACAGGCGAGTTTCCTCTGGCGTATTGATTGAATTCTTCAAAACAAATTACTGGTACGTTGCAACTCATTGCTTCGGTAATTCCCCGGTTTTTTCCTTCGAGGAGTGAACCGAGGACGAATGCTTGCGCCCGCGAATAATATGTGGGGATTTCTTGGTAGTAGTCAACTCTCGGTAGTAAGTTGATGTAGTCGGAGGGATTGCCTAAAATTGCCTCGATTTGTTGCCATTCTTTTAAGGCGAGTTCGTCGAGAGTTTTTAAGTTATTCACATCAAAGTCGTGGCCGCTGACAACTGTTAATTTAATCGGTTTTTGCGGATATTTTTGGCGGTAAATTTTTAAGGCTTTAGCAATCGTTGGCAAATTCTTTTCTTCGGAAATTCGGGCGACGGCGAGGAGGTCGATGTCTTTGGCGGGGACGTTGCGGGGAGAAATTAAGTATTCGTTGATGAAGTCTGTGTCTTGCAGTGGTATGATCGGTTTGTTGGCGCGATCGGGATAAGTTTCGCGAAACCACTTGGCTCGCTGCGGGTTTTTGTATAAACTGGAGTAGGCGTCAGCTATTGGTGCCCAGGAATAGGACGTTCCGGGGGAATAGGTGAAGGATAAAAATACTGAGGAAAGTTGGGGAAATAGTTTGTTTATCAGTTCGACTCCTTCGCTGAAATATATCCCTTTGATGAATTTTCCTTCGTAAAACAGCGGCGGAAGCAAGACGTAGAAACTGACGGTATCGAAGCGGTGGGGTTGGTCTTCAAATATCTCCCAGGTAAAGGCGTCTAAGTCTGCATAGATTTCGGCGATTGGTTTGTTGATGTGGGGGTTGCGTAAATAGGGTTTTTGTCGATCGTAGTTTCCGCGTACCATAGAATTTTTTTGGTAGGATTTTATAGAAATGTTAAAGCTGTTTGTAGTGAGGACTTTAGTCCTCTGATTTTTATGAGGACTGAAGTCCTCACTACGAACCGATTTTTAGTATTATTGCATAGAAATTTTAAAGCTGTTTGTAGTGAGGACTTTAGTCCTCTGATTTTTATGAGGACTGAAGTCCTCACTACGAACCAATTTGATATTTACAAGTCATCAAGCGGGTGGTTCCGATGATTCATTGTCGCCTATTGTGAGGGCGAGTTGATAGATTTGGCGGCGGGGGAGGGATGTTTGTTGGGCTAGTTGGCGGCTGGCTTGGGAACGGCTGATGCCTTCTGCTATTAATGTTTGTAATTCGGCTTTGATGGCGTCTTCGGAGAAAATTGGTGCGTCTGTTTGCAGGCCGCCAATTACTAGGGTAAATTCTCCTTGGGGTTCGCGTGTGGTGTAAAGTTCGATCGCACTTTCCATACTACCACGCCAAAACTCCTCGTGCATTTTCGTCAACTCCCTCGCCAGCACAATCTGTCTGTCGGTTCCCAAGGTATTTGCTAAATCTTGTAAAGTTTGGCGCAACCGGTGGGGAGATTCGTATAAGATAATAGTGCGTGATTCTATTTGCAAAGCTTCTAAACTTCGATGGCGTTCTTGACCTTTGACGGGCAAGAATCCTTCAAATACAAATCTGTCTGTAGGTAATCCCGATGCACTTATCCCGACTATGCAGGCGCTGGGGCCGGGAATTGGAATAATATTAATGTTAGCATCGGCGCAGGCTTTGACTAACTCGTATCCGGGGTCGGAAATTCCCGGCATTCCAGCGTCGGTTACGAGGGCGATACTTTTTCCTGATAGCAGTTTGTCGATGAATTCGGGGAGTCGCTGGTGTTGGTTGTGTTCGTGATAGCTGATTTGGGGTGTTTTGATTTGAAAGTGGTGTAAAAGTTTGCCTGTGTGGCGGGTGTCTTCGGCTGCGATAAAATCTACTGTTTGTAAAATTCGGATAGCGCGATATGTCATGTCTTCGAGGTTGCCGATTGGGGTTCCGACAATGTAAAGTGTTCCTGTGTTAGGATTTGGCTGCATTAGGAGATTTTTTTGTTTTTAACCGCAGATGTACGCGGATTAATACGGATATGAAAACTGGATTATTTTTGGGATTGGCGACTTTAGATTTAGTTTATTTAGCCGAGAAGCCTCCGGGCGAAAATCAGAAGGTAGTTGCTGCTGATTGTACCATTGCTGCGGGCGGGCCGGCGACAAATGCTGCGGTTGCTTTTAGCTGTTTGGGGAATGCGGCGGTGTTGGCGGGGGTTTTGGGCACTGGCGCGATCGCCCAATTGATCCGTGCAGACTTAGCGGAGTATAATGTCAGGATAATCGATTTGCAGCCCGGGCGATCGCACTCTCCACCAGTCTCTTCGATTATTGTAACTGAACAAACGGGCGATCGATCGGTAATTTCCATCAATGCTACGAAATCGCAAGTTGACAGTCAAACAATTAACCAGGATATTTTAGCATCAGTTAATATCATACTGTTTGACGGACATCAAATCGCAGCCAGCCAAGAAATTGCTCAAATTGCCCAATCAAAAAACATTCCCATCGTCCTCGATGGCGGCAGTTGGAAACCCGGATTAACAGAAATCTTACCCTTCGTTAAATGGGCCGTATGTTCCGATAACTTTCATCCGCCAGACTGCAAAAATTCAGAACAAGTCTTTGCTTACCTCTCAGCAGCCGGAATTCCCAACATAGCCATCACGCGCGGCGAAAAACCGATTAAATACCTCAGCAAAGGCAGTTTCGGCAATTTAGAAGTGCCTCAAATCCAAGCCGCAGACACGTTAGGCGCAGGCGACATTTTTCACGGCGCTTTCTGTCACTATATTTTACAAGACAACTTTACA
This sequence comes from filamentous cyanobacterium Phorm 6, assembly GCA_003003725.1. Lineage (GTDB taxonomy): Bacteria > Cyanobacteriota > Cyanobacteriia > Cyanobacteriales > Microcoleaceae > Microcoleus. The sequence goes on from PVWI01000036.1 coordinate 9,184, forward strand.
AATGCCCTCGCCGCAGCCGCCAAAATAGCTTCCAATTCCTGCAAAACTTTCGGAACCCGTCAATGGATAAAAAACATTCAACCTTAACTTTAAAATAACGCAAATATCCGGAAAAAAGCGATCGCACCCAGAAAACAGAAACAGACAACACTTGTTAAGCTAAAATAGTCATATCAACTCTCTCCTTTCTTCCTTCGTGCCCTTTGCGTCTTCGCGGTTCGCCCAAAAAATCCACAAATACAAACAAGATTGCTATATTAGTCAAGCAACTTCAAGCCAAACAAAACTACCCCAAAACAAAACACTCGAATCATGCCTGAAACCCAACCCCTAACCATCACACTTCCCCCCTTGCGGATTACCCTAACAGAACAACAACAGGTTAATCTAGAATGGCTGACGCAAAACTTACCCAACCTACTCGCAGCAGCGCCAAGCAAACCAGAAATCCCCGACAACCTGAAACAGTGGGTAGCAGCCAACAAATTATTAAATCAACCAGACGCAGACATCATTCAAGGTTTAGTAAATACAGGTATTGATGCCGAAACAGCCACCGCAGAAGTTACCCAAATATCCTCTCATCCGTACTTCCAAGCAGGCAGTCAATACGTGCAGTTGCTGCAAAAACTCGAATCGCAACTCAGCATCAACAATCAATTAGCAGCCCTCTCTTCCAAATTTGGTACAATCGAACGCAAAAGCAGCCTTTCCAGAGAGTATTTTTTAGAAAATTACTACGCTAAAAATACTCCCGTAATTATTACCAACATCATGCACAACTGGAAAGCCTTGCAGTTGTGGACACCGGAGTATTTACAGCAAAAATATGGAGATGCAGAGGTAGAAATTCAAGCCAACCGCAACTCTGACCCGGATTACGAAATTAAGGTACACAACCACAAGAAAACGGTTTTGTTCCGCGAGTATATAGATATGGTTGTCAACGGCGGGCCCAGCAACGACTGCTACATGGTTGCTAACAATCAAACTCTGGAAAGAGAAGAATTTAAATCGCTATTTAACGACTTTGAGATTTTCCCCGAATACCTGACTCCCGGCGATACAAAAGGTAGAGTTTTCTTTTGGTTTGGCCCGAAGGGTACAATTACGCCGCTGCATCACGACCCAGTTAATTTAGTTTTAGCACAGGTCTCTGGACGCAAACTGATTAAATTGATTTCTCCGCAGCAAACACCTCTGCTTTACAATCATGTCGGAGTTTTTAGCAAGGTTGACGGCGAAAATCCTGACTATGACAAATATCCGCTTTACAGAGATGCAAAAATCATTGAGGTGATTTTGGAACCGGGAGAAGTTATCTTTATTCCTGTCGGTTGGTGGCATCATGTAAAATCGCTGGAGGTGAGTATTTCGGTTTCGTTTACTAATTTTGTATTTCCCAATTATTATGAATGGAAATATCCTCATATCAATTGGTAGTTGACAGTTGACAGTTGACAGTTGTCAGTTGTCAGTTGACCACTTGCAAACACGAACATCTATCTGCGTTTATCAGCGTTCATCTGCGGTTGAAAACATGAAAAATCTCGAAAAATTAAGCGAAATTGCGCAGGCGGCCGCTTGGGGCGCCGCAGATATTTTGCAATCCTATTATCGCCCTGATTGCAATACTCCAAGCCTGGACATTCAAGAAAAAAAAGACGGCCCAGTTACCGCCGCCGATGTAGCAGCCAATTCTTACATCCTAGACAAACTGCAATCGGCTTTAGGGAATACAGAATTTGGCTATCTCAGCGAAGAAACTTACAAATCTTATTTAGAAAGTTGTGGTCAAATTCCCTTACCTCAATCTTGGGTTTGGATTATTGACCCTTTAGATGGAACGCGCGATTTTATTGACAAAACCGGGGAATTTGCGGTTCACATTGCTTTAGCGTTCGAGGGAAGACCGATATTAGCTGTTGTGGCTTGGCCGGAACAGCAAAAGATTTATTATGCAATCCGCGATGTGGGTGCTTTTGGGGAAAGTCGCGGGGGTTCTGCGGTGAAATTGCAGGTTTCTGCGCGCAATGTAGTGGCAGATTTATCTATAGTAACCAGTCGCAGTCACCGGGGCGATCGCTTTAATCAATTGTTACAAAAACTACCTTGTCAAAATCAACTTGCTGTGGGCAGTATCGGCTGCAAAATTGCGACAATTGTGGAACAAAAAGCTGATGTTTATATTGCGCTTTCGGGAAAGTCTGCGCCGAAGGATTGGGATTTGGCGGCGCCGGAATTAATTTTGACGGAAGCGGGCGGTCAATTTACTCGTTTTGACGGTTCTGCTTTGCAGTACAACCGGGGAGATGTGAGTCAGTGGGGGGGATTGTTGGCGAGTAACGGTTGCTGTCACGATGCTTTGTGCGGGGATGCTGAGAGGATTTTAGGGGAGATAGATTTGGATTTGAAATAAGTACGCGCGTGCGAAGCTATCCCGTAGGGAATCGCCCTTAAATAATTTGGTATACTGATCGTATAATGATGTGGCAAAATTTATGAGTGTCAAAGAACTTGAAACAGCAATTATGAACTTGTCGGTTAAGGAACTATCGGAGTTAACTACTTGGCTGATAGAGTATCGCCAACAAGTCTGGGATCGGCAAATTGAAGAGGATTTGGAGGATGGGCGGTTGGATGCGCTACTTGATGAAGTTGATGCAGAGTATGAAGCTGGATTGGCTAAAGTGTTATGAAGCATCTGACTTTACCGCGTTTTTGGCACTGCTATCAGCAGCTACCTAAAGAAATACAAGCCTTAGCCGATAAAAATTATGAATTACTCAAAATCGATCCATATCACCCTTCGCTGCATTTTAAAAAAGTTGGCAGGCGAAAGCAATTGCAATCGGTGCGAGTAGGCGATAGTTACCGAGCTCTGGGAGTTGAGAAACCTGAAGGTATTGTCTGGTTTTGGATAGGGACTCATGGCGATTATGATGCAATTTTAGCTCAGAAATAAAGCACCCGATCGCCCTTGTGTATTTCATTTACGATCGCCCTTAAATATTCTAACGAATAACTTGTAGGGGCGGGTTTTACGAGAAATAATTGCCTAAGACCCATAATCTCATAAACCCGCCCCGATCGCACATCTGTATTAAAAATACGATATTAATACCTAGGTATAATTACACTGGCAATTCATTGATTTTGTGTTGAATTATCAACTTCGTGCTGGCTGTTACGCAATATTACTTAATTAATTTTTGTATCTTTATCAAAACTTTAATAACTAAGTGTTTTTATAGAGAAAACTTTATAGATATTCTCTGAAACAACTGTTATGGTTACTACAACCTTCAAAAAGAGTTTCGGATGCAAGTCGCGAAACTGGGAAAATTATTGTCTTTTTTACCCGAGTCAGGTGTATTATGCCAAATTTAAATAATCGAGTTTCAGTAAGTGCGATCGCCTTTATCGACACTCAAGTACCAAATTATCAAAGTTTGATTGCCGGAGTAAAACCGGGTACGGAAGTAGTAGTTTTGGATGGGAATCAAGATGCGATCGACCAAATTACTGAAGTTTTACGCGATCGAACCAATATTGACAGCATTCACATAGTTTCTCACGGTGCTCCCGGTAGCCTGCAACTGGGCGACGGTAGCTTGAGTTTAGATAATGTGGAAACTTATTCGGAGAAATTGCAGCAGTGGCGGAGTGCTTTAACTGTTGATGCGGACATTCTGATTTATGGTTGTAATGTGGCATTAAGTGCGCTCGGATTTATCCAGCGCATCGCCCAACTCACAAATACCAATGTTGCCGCTTCCAAAAACCTCACGGGAAGCGCAGCAAAAGGGGGCGACTGGAAACTCGAAGCAACAACCGGGGAAATTAACACACCGCTGGTATTTGCAGAAGAAGTGTTAGCGAGTTACAAATATGTTTTTGCCAACTTTAGTAAGGCTACCACCTTTTCTGCAGGAGGAACAGGGGCTTACTCTCTTGGAGTCGGCAAGCTTAACTCAGACAACTTTCCTGACTTAGTTGTTGGAAATATTGGCAGTACCCAAAACGTGACGGCCTTGTTGGGAACGGGTACGGGCAGCTTCGGTATTGCTACTCCCCTACCTAACTCCAGCAGCGAATTTCCCGTATCTGTTGCTATCAATGACTTGTTCAACCCAGACGGTTTCTCCGATATAGCAGTAGCCAGTCCTGGTGGGTATGGGCCACCAGGTTCTAGCACTATTGCCATTTGGCCGGGGACAAGTACAGGCAGCTTCGGTACTCCTACCAACATTAGCGGAGTCAATCCCTCTTTTGTCGCTGCGGGAGACTTCAACAAAGATGGACGGACTGACCTCGCGACAGGAAATAATCAAATTTCCATCCTGCTGGCGACACCGACAGGTAGTTTTGGTACTCCCAGCAACATTAGCTTCGGAGCGGCAGGAAGTGACACTTTTATTGCGGTAGCAGACTTTGATGGTGACGGTAATCTTGACTTAGTTGCGACTAAAAGATTGTCAAATAGCGTGTACTTTTTAAAAGGGGATGGTGCAGGCAATTTTGGCCCTACGACTAACTTTACTGGTGTAGGAGGCGATCCGCGTTCTCTGGCAGTAGGGGATTTTAATAAAGATGGCAAACCCGATTTAGTTACAGCTAACTATAGCTCTAACAATGTCTCTGTTTTGTTGTGGAATTCAACCACAAATAGCTTTAACCCTGCTGTTGCTTTTGGTGTGGGAACTAATCCTGAATCTGTAGCAGTCGGCGACTTTAATGCCGACGGGAATTTGGATATTGTTACGGCAAATAATGGTTCTAACAATGTCTCAATTCTGTCGGGAGATGGTGGAGGAAATTTTGGGAGTGCTACCAACTTTAATGTCGGAACGCTACCTCGTGCCGTAGCAGTAGCAGATTTTAATGCTGATGGATTTTCCGATTTAGCTACAGCAAACAGCGGTTCTAACGATGTCTCGATTTTGCTGAATGTTGTCGCAAATTTTGGGGCTGCTACTTACAGCGGGACGGAAGGAACGGCGGATACAACAGTCAATATTCCCGTTACTATCAGCGGCACACCCTTCACCGATGTAACAGTACCAATTGTCATCGACCCCAGCAGCACAGCTACCCAAAATTCAGACTACACCATTTCCCCTCCCTCGATTACTTTCCTCGCCGGCACTACTACACTCACCCAGAATGTTGCAGTTACTATCAAACCCGACAATCTCCCTGAAAACGCCGAAACCGCAATCCTCAACTTTGGCACAATTACCGGAGGCGTTGCAGGTACAACAAAACAAACAACATTAACTATTGCAGCCAACGGTACTGTTTCTTATGCCATTGCCGCCGGTATTGCCAGCATTCCCGAAGGCAATACTGGCACAACTCCTCTGACTTTCACCGCGACTCGCAGCGGCAACACCGGCGGGGCAAGTAGCGTTAATTATACGATCGCCGGAACTGCTACAAACGTCAGCGATTATAACAACATCGGCGGCACTTCAGGGGCAACTACTGCTACTGGCATAATTAATTTTGCGGCTGGTGAAACATCCAAAACCATTACTCTGGATGTATTAGGCGACACCCTAGTTGAACCCGACGAAACCATTGCCGTCACCCTGTCCAATCCCACCAGCCCAGGCGTAACACCGACAATTACCACTGCTACCGCTACCACAACTATTACTAATGATGACAAAGCTGGCTTTACTGTTAACCCAACAGCATTAAGTACAAGTGAAGTCGGTGGCACTGCTACCTTCACTGTCAAACTCAACTCTCAACCGAGTGCTAACGTTACTTTCGGTTTGAGCAGTTCCAATGTGGCCGAAGGAACAGTTTCAACTAATAGCTTAACTTTCACTTCCGCTAACTACAATCAACCGCAAACAATCACGGTGAGTGGTGTTGACGATTTAGTAGCTGATGGCCCTCAACCTTACAAAATAGTCACGGCTGCTGCTGTCAGTACCGATGCTAATTACAATAACCTCGATCCTGATGATGTCGCCGTCACCAACAGTGACAATGAAACTCCGGGAATTACGGTGAATCCGACGGCGGGCTTGACTACAGGAGAAGATGGCACTAAGGCTGACTTTACTGTGGTTTTGAATACTCAGCCGACTGCTGATGTTACTATCGGTTTGAACAGTTCCAATGTTGCGGAAGGAACAGTTTCAACTAACAGTATAACTTTCACTCCGGCTAGCTGGAATGTGCCGCAACCGGTGACAGTAACTGGAGTTAATGACAGTATTGCTGACGGCGATATTGAGTACAAAATTGTCACGGCTGCTGCTGTTAGTACAGATGCGAATTACAGCAACCGAGATGTAGCCGATGTTGGTATTACCAATCAGGACAATGATACGGCTGGTGTTTCTGTTAGTGTTGCCGAAACGACTGCTACCGAGGGGGGTGCAAGCGGTACGTACACTTTAGCGCTGAAATCGCAGCCGATCGCCCCTGTAACTCTCACTCTCACAACAGATAATGAGATTAAGCCGATCGCCCCTATCACTTTTACTCCCAATAATTGGAATGTCGCTCAACCCGTTACGGTGATAGCTGTTGACGATGCGGTTGTGGAAGGTTCACACAGCGGGAAAATTACTCACAGTGCGAGCAGCACTGATGCTAAGTATAATGTGGTTGTGGTTCCAGGGGTGACAGTGGCGATTACCGATAACGATGTAGCGCCACCGCCGCCGCCGACACCCACACCAACGCCGACTCCGACTCCGACGACATCTGTCACGCCGACGCCAACTCCGACAACATCTGTCACTCCGACTCCGACTCCGACGACATCTGTCACTCCGACTCCAACTCCGACGACATCTGTCACTCCGACTCCGACTCCGACAACATCTGTCACTCCGACTCCAACTCCGACGACATCTGTCACTCCGACTCCGACTCCCACAGGTACTCCTACACCGACACCATCACTTACACCAACGCCAACGCCTGCACTGCTACGCATTGGAGGCAATGACAAACCTGCTGGTGGTATCAGTGGTATCATCGGCACAGACAAGAATTGGTGCGGGGTAGAAGCTGGATTGGATAAACTTGAAAAAATTCTTGACGACCAATTACAAAAAGTTAACCTACCCATTGTCGGCCCCCTCAAGAATATTTCCCCAGATTTTATTAGCAACATCAAGACCAAGCTGGTCGATACGATTAAAAATGGGGCTAATCAAAGTCTGAGTCAGTTAGAAAATAGCATCCGCGCTGCTCTGGGATCGAACTACAATGTTGCTCTAACTGGGAATTCTAATGCTGATGAAAGTACCTTGCTAATTACTCTGGGCAGGCAATATCAGTTTCCCGACATCAATCTCTCGAAAAACTTAGGAGTACCGGCATTAAGCTTAGATGTAGATGGAAAAGCCCAATCAAAATACAACTACAACTTGTCCCTAGGAGTTGGTGTTAGTAAAGATTTCGGCTGCTACATAGATACTGACAAAACCAAGTTAACCGCCAACATTGACTTGGGCCTAAATGACCAATTCAAGGCAAAAGGCAACTTAGGTTTTTTCCAAGTTGACCTGGCAAACGATACCAAAAACTCTACTAAAGTCGATGCCAACCTCGAAGTCAAGCTGAAAGACTTAGACAATCTGGGCGGCCCGAATGATGGCCCTCGCCTCACCTTGCCAGAACTGCAAGGCAACTATCAGTTTAAAGACTTATTCAATGCCAACTTAACGAGCAATGCTAATCTCGGTCTCACAGGAAAAACCAGCATTAATGGCAATGCTGCATTCCCCTCCTATAACTTCGACTTAGCAGTTAATTGGCCCCTCCTAAATTACGCTAACGGTCAATTAACCGGGCCACAAAAGCCCACAGTTGCATTTAATAATATGCAACTCGATCTGGGGACATTTGTTAATAATTTTGCCAAGCCAATTGTCGGTAAAATTTCTGATGTCATTAAACCATTTCGACCTGTTATTAATTTTCTGAATGCCGACACCAAGTTACTGTCTAAACTAGGGATAGCGGGGCCGTTTGATAAAAATGGAGACGGCAAAGTTAGCGTACTAGAACTGGCAGCAAAAATCTCTGGTCGCGATATCGATACCCGCTTTTTAGATGCGGTTGCCAAGGTTGATAAAGTTGTTAATTTGGCCAACCAAATAGCCAACTCTCCAGATAAAATCGACTTAGGTTCCTACACTCTGGGGAATATAGATGTTACCGCTCAAAGTGCTAATCTTCAGAATGCTTCCCCAGTTCCAAAAACTGCTGTACAACAAACCGCTAACCAACAAATTAACTCCAAAACAAGTGGCAAGGTCAAGGAATTCTTAAATGCTTTACAAGATATTAATGGCTTTGATATCCCACTCTTGACCAAGCCACAAACCGCGATTCAATTGCTGATAGGTAAACCGGATGTTCCGGTATTCACCTATCAGATGCCAAAACTGGGATTTGACTTTAATATTCGGAAAGATTTTCCGATTTGGGGGCCGATCAAGGGTTTACTTGAAGGCAAGTTTAGCGCTTCAGCTCATCTAGGATTTGGCTACGATACCTACGGATTAAGTGAATGGAAAAACTCTAATTTTGCTTCGGGTTCTGCTAGTAAAGTTTTGGATGGGTTTTACGTGAGCGATCGCGAAAATGCTGACGGCACAGGACGAGATGTTGACGAACTCACTCTTGACGCTAGTATTGCGGTGGGTGCTGGGATAGATGCGAAAATTGTCTCCGGTTATGTCAAAGGTGGAATTCAAGGAAAAGTCGGCATCGATTTGATAGATATTGGAGAATTTAAGCCCAAACAAGGTGGCGACGGCAAAATCCGAACATCGGAAATTACTTCCCGCATCAGCCAACCATCGGCACTGTTTGATGTAACAGGACAAGTCAATGCTTTCTTGGGTGCTGAAGTTAAGTCAATTTCAGTCAAATTCTGTGAGAAAACTATCGTGGGAGCAAAAAAACTTCCGCGGTGGTTGGGTGGCGGCACTACCCCTGCAATCACCGTACCTTATCCCTGCGGATTAGATTACAAAACAGTCTACGATAAGAGCTTTGCCACATTTGAGTTAGCTAAGTTTAGTTTAGGGCCGAGTTCTAGCACTAGGGGCAAAGCAGTTAACGGTTACATGGCCGGGGCGACAGTCTTCTTCGATGCCAACTTTAATGGAGTTCAGGATGAAAACGAACCGTTCTCAATTACTAACGCCGATGGCAGCTTTGACTTAGATGTCTCTCTTGACAAATTCGACAAGAATAACAGTGGCGACCTCGAACCGGCTGAAGGCAAAATTGTACTGATAGATGGCATCAATACCTCTACTTATTTGCCGCAGCAAACACCCCTATTTGCCACACCAGATGCTACTGTCGTCACTCCGTTAACTACCCTATTGACCGAGTTGGTCGAGGAAGGTACTGACCAAAATCAGGCGCAAAATCAGGTGAAATCTGCACTGGGGCTGTCGTCAACAATTGACTTGACTAGCTACGATCCGCTACAGGCAATTACTCAAAACGATCCGAACGGTTTGGCGGTTTATGCAGCACACGCTCAAGTACAAAATACCATTGTTTTAGTCACAGATTTAATTAGCGGTGCTTCAACTACCGCGAAAAATGAGATTGCCGATCGCGTAATTTCCGCCGTGGCCAATCAACTTCAATCTGGCACTCTCGACTTCAGCAATTCAACACAAGTGCAGGCGATTATTCAGTCGGCGACGAGTCAACTGCAAGTACCGCAACTATCTAGTATTACTTCGGATGCTGCCCAAATTATTGCTGAGGGAAATCAGCGCATAAAGGCGATCGCCTCCAGCAATTCCTCGCCCTCCGATGCCGCGACAGACATCGCCCGCATCCAAAAAGTCGCACAAGGAGAAGTAGCTCAAGATTTACTGCAAGTTGCAGCCGGAAATAAGACAATTCAGTCGACGATTTCCGAAAATACTGGTGCATCTCTAAATACCAAAATTCAGTCCGCTACAGCTAACAATCCAACAGTCCGCAATACTTTAGATACTGATGACTCTAGTACACCATCTACACCCGATGAACCATTCCCAGAAAGCGGTATTGAATTCGTTAAAGATGGGGAAAATACTACCGAAAGCACTGATGGTGACGATACCCTCTTCGGTAGTGCTGCTGATGACATTTTGCGCGGCAAAAAGGGAAACGATATTCTATTTAGTCTTGACGGCAACGATTGGATGAATGGCAATCAAGGCAACGATTTGACCGATGGCGGAATTGGCGACGATACTCTCTACGGCGGTAAGGGTTTTGACACCTTGACAGGCGGCGCTGGTAATGACTTCATGTCTGGCAATCGAGGTGAAGATATCCTGCTGGGTGAAAAAGGTGAAGATACTCTCTACGGCGGTCAAGGCAATGATATTCTGCTAGGAGGTCAGGGTAACGATTTCCTCAGTGGCGATTTGGGGGATGATACCTTAATTGGTGATGTAGGGAGCGATCGATTCTTGCTTTCTGTCAATTCCGGTACTGATACGATCGCAGATTTTGAACTCGGTCAAGACTTGTTAGTATTGGGTAGCGGGCTGAGTTTCTCGCAATTGGCGATTAGTGAAGATAGCGGTTCAACATTAATTCGGTTTGCCCAAACTGGGGAGATTTTAGCTTCTCTCAGCGGAGTTTCTGCTAGCAGTATTAGCGCGGTGAATTTCGGATTGATTTAAGAAAAAATTGGCGGTTAAAACCGCAGTCTTATCTTGATGTTTGTATATGATCGGTTTCAACCACCGAATGCCTAGCGCACAATCAAGGCCTAGATCCCCCCTAACCCCCCTTAAAAAGGGGGGGACAAGAGTTATCAAAGTCCTTCTTAACAAGGGGGATAAGAATCTTCTCAAAGTCCCCCTTCTTAAGGGGGATTTAGGGGGATCTAGACTCGGCGATCAGCGAGATTTCTAAGGTTAAATACGATCGCACTAACACAAATCAACACCGCTGATAACGCATACCAGGCAACTGCGAAACTAATCCCAACAATTCCAACTGCAAAAGAATACCAGAAACCGTTCCCGCTTCCAATCCCGCAGCCTCCACAATTGTATCAAGAGAACTTGGCCCAGAGCCCAGAGCTTTGAACACTACAGCCAACTCCCCATCCAATAGCGGCTCTTGCCTTTGGGGGGCTGGATTTGTCGGAAACAGCGACAACTGCTGCGCACTATCCAATTTTGGCATGGCTCCGAGCATTTCCAGCAACCTGTCTTCACTGGACTGTCGATCGCGATTCGGGAGAATAGGATGAGCACCTTTACTCAGCAACTCCAAACATCCAAACGATCGCTCATCATCCAGCCTTCCCGTCAAAACATACACATCCCGGCAAAACTCATTAGCTTGATAAGCAGTAATTAACGCCCCCGACTTCTGCGGAGCTTCAATCACAATTGTAGCGCGACTCAAGCCCGCAATTATCCGATTTCGGCGCGGAAAATTAGTTTTATTCGGTTGAGTACCCGCCGGATATTCACTAATTGCCAATCCCTGCTGCACGAGGCGATCGCACAACCGCTCATTTGACTGAGGATAAACGATATCGACCCCAGTTCCAAAAACAGCCAAAGTCCTGCCGCCCGCCTCCAAACAGCTTGTATGAGCCTCCGTATCAATACCCGCCGCCAATCCCGAAACAACAGTAAAACCATTTGTAGCCAAAGCCACACTAATTTTACGAGTCCAGCGGCGGCCGTATTCCGAAGGACTACGAGTGCCAACAATTGCCACCGTCGGCGTAATTCCTTGATTCTCTTTTAGGTCAACTAAACCGCGATAATACAGCACAGGCGGCGGACTCGGAATTTCCAATAATAAGCTGGGATAATCCTTGTCTGCTGGTGTCCAGAAACAGGGATTTTTAATAATATGTTGTTCGATAAATTCTTCAGGATTGAGTTTAGCTCGTTCTTGCACAGTTGTATCAATTACCTGCTTGCCAAACCCTTCTACTCGCATTAAATCTACTGGTTTCGCCGTCCAAGCTTCTGCCAAACTCTTGAAATGTTGGTGCAATCTTTGCAACAAAATCGGCCCGATACCATTAATCTGCGACCATGCTAACCAATAAGCGCGTTCTTCTAGCAAAGACTTGCCCTCAATTTATCTGAGAATAATTTTATCATTTTTCAAAGGTTCGATCGTTCGGACTTCAGTCCTTTCTTTTCTTGCGGACTAAAGTCCTCACTACCAACCAATTTTTTCAAAGGTTCGATCGTTCGGACTTCAGTCCTTTCTTTTCTTGCGGACTAAAGTCCGAACGATCGAACCTAATTCAGGCTTGCCAATCGACGAAACTGGCATAAATATAAGCAATAATTTCCCCAGTCACAGTCCTAAAACCTTCGCTAGATTTCCACCATTCCTGCGGGTTATAATCTTGCGATTCCGCAGCTATTATCCCGACTTTAATCTCAGGATTCAGCACTTCTTTAAAAACCATCCAACTGCGGCGGGCGTGAGTGCCAAAGGAATAGAGATTAATTGAGTCAACTTTTGGGGCAGAAGTAGCTAGCCAATCTCGAAGGGCGATCGCAGATGCAGCAGTACGGTGTTTCACAACACTCGGTGCGGGTACGGCTACTACTTTGTCTTTATCAAATCCTAGCGCAATACAGGTCGCGGCAGTTAGTTCGGCATAATTTTTATATTCAGCGAGGTAATAGCCTTTACCTAAAGGAAGTCCGGTTGTCACCAATTGGCGGTATTCGCCTTTTTTGAATTCGGCGATCGCACTTTCGATCGCATAATCCGGCAACCACCCTTCTACTACTAATATATCAGCTTTGATGGGCGATGTCACCGCCAGAAATGGATGAATATTTCCGATTATTAATGTCATTGCAATGATTAAACCCACGATCGCAATTACCCAACCTTCCCAGGTAATTGCCCACATTTCTCGGCGGCGGATCAGACTAATTTTGATTTTGAGTCTTCGCATCCTTCCAAAATTCATATCAATCAAATTATTGACAATTTACGCACTCTTAGGCTAGAAACCCGATTTCTAGAGTCGGAGTGCGATCGCGAACTTTTCTTACATAAATCCAGCCAAGAAATCTAACTTCTAGCCGCGCAATTACATCCGTTAAATCCGCTACATAATCCGTTGCCAATCTTCCTTTTTCTATTTGTGTTTCAGATACTCAAAAACGCTTTTGTCTCCGATATCCTGCGGTATTGCTTGAAAGAACTTGCGCACAGCAAAAATGATAAACAAGATCGCCCAAAGCCCCAGCAACAACTGTTCATTTTCCGGTGACAAAAAGCCGAAGATATGTCCGAAAAGTAACAGCGGAACTCCCGGAGTCAAAAACTTAGTTTCTAGGCGGTTGAAGCAGAAAGCCTCTTTAAAAAAGATGCCATTTAAGGCGGCAAAAGTAAACCCAATTCCCCACAAAGTCGCTGGATTTTCGTACACTGCTAAAGCTAAAGGTTCGCTGCTTTGTAGGGCGACAAACAATGCTGCCGCGCCACCGATCGCCCAAAACACCTGTAGCGTTCGGTGCAGCGCAATCATGTAAATGTGAATAGTTGCCAAGCTAACGCCTAAAGCTATCCAGAAACACGCAAAAACAGGCGTTATAGCTTGGATGGCGATCGGGTTATCGCCACTCTGTAGCACTAGAGTAGCACCGATCGCCAAACAGAGTGCCGCCACTCCCAACCCGGCGCGGTAGATCAGCACTCCAGTGCGATCGCTTTGAGTAATCGTAAATTCACCAAATTGCCCTTGATAGACTTCCGATTCATCAGGCGATTTCAGTAATTGCATCAAAGTTTCCTCCTATTTATCAAACACGAATGTACTTATGTCAAGATATACTTTATTGATAAACCGATACAGCGGAACAGAGCGATGCCTAAATTTGACAAGCCTAAACTTAACAAGTCTCAACTTAACAAATCTCAATTTGACAAGCCCCCAAATCAAACCAAATCCTTCTCTTCTGAAGCCGAACTTCCTGCCATTTGGCTTGATGAAACCATTGTAGCAGGCAGAAGACCGATACCGCTAAACGACTTCGAGCGTTTGCTGATGGAAGTACCGGAATTGAGTGAGGGGTTCGATCCAGAAATTTTCTCCCATCTCCACAAAAATACCCCATTTAATGGCAGTAAATTTGAAAGTAAGATTAGCAAAATCCTGGGAAACAAAAAAATTAATGCCGATCTTAAAAATACAATCAAATATTTAGACTACCTCAAGAAAAATTTTCAAGTTCCGTGCCAAGTTACTGGGATAGAAGAGTTTGAATGGGAAGAAGAGTATCTTATAGGTTTTGGTACTAAAAAAGAATATGCAAGGCTCAAAAAAACTCAACCTTCTTATAATGATAAATTCACAATTAATCGGCTGGAAGATTTTTCTATTCAGGAAGACGGCATATTTGTGGAAGTTCAGCGCGTCGGTGATCGCAAAAAGTTTATATTGCGTTTAGCAGAGTTAGAATCAGTTGATGATATCTTCCCAAACAATCAGTTATTACATGATTATGCCATGTGGTGGATTCATTATTAAGGAAGATTGGGAGAGAGGAAGAGGGGGAGAGTGGGAGAGGGGGAGAGTGGGAAAAATCTTCCTTCTTCCCTCTGACAACTGTCAACTGTCAACTCTTCCTTCTTAATTACATTGAAGCAGCAAAGTGCGATCGCGAAACCAAAGCCAAAGCTTCAACCAAACTGCGCACAGCAGCAATCATCGCCACTTCGCTATTAAGTTGGCTGACAGCAGAACCGACACCAACACCCGCAGCGCCGGCGCCAATAGCGAGCGGTGCGGTGACGCTGGAGATACCCGAAGCGCAGAGTACGGGGACTTGTACGGCGCGGGAAATTTCAAAGGCTGCGGCCAAAGTAGGCGCTGCTTTTTCAATCAATCCCAAGGTTCCAGCGTGAATTGGTTGGGCGCTAGTGCCGCCTTCGGTTTGGATGATGTTAGCGCCAGCTTTGACTAATTCGGTTGCTAATTGCACCTGTTTGTCGAGAGTCAAAATGTGGGGAACAGTTACAGAAAGCGTGATATTCGGAAATAGCGATCGCGTTTGGCTAGTCAACTCCAAAACTTCCTCAGCTTCAAAGCGGCGGCCTAGTGCGTAGAAAGCATCAAAGTTGCCAATTTCAATCAAATCTGCGCCAGCTTCTACCGCAGCCACAAACTTTTCTGGTTCCACAGCCGATACACAAATTGGCAAATTTGTCAACTGTTTGGCCATCAATACCAAATCGCGATCGCAAGCAATATCAACAAACGAAGCACCACCGAGATCCGCTGCTTTGACAACAGCCGCAACGTTGGCTGCATCAAAATTATTTAAACCGCTGATAATTTTCAGGGCGCGGCCTTGCTCAAATGCGCGCTGCAATTTAGAATTTACACTCATCGTTAGTTTTCCAACTCAAAAAATTTCTTAGACTCATTTTGACACAGATTAGAACAAATTCTTGATTTTTCTAACAGAAGGAAGAAGGAAGAAGGAAGAAGGAAGAAGGAAGAGGGAAGAGGGAAGAAGGAAGAAGGAAGAGGGAAGAGAGACTATTTTCCCACTCTCCCACTCTCCCACTCTCCGCCTCGAACATCACAGACAATATAGATGCTAGGAAAGCTTACGGCGTTGCTGATTCTGGGTATGATTCATCAATTATGCGATCGCTACAACCTTGGTAGGGGCAATTCATGAATTGCCCCTACCCAAGGTTTCATACCTCAATCCAGCAACGCCGGAAAGCTTGCTTCCCGGCTGTCGAAACTTGTGGACATCTTTAATAACTTGTGCCCAGCCGTCAGAGAGAGATTCCAAAATACGATCGCCCTTTTCCTTCGTCGCCACCGTCGCATCGCCCAACACACCGCTATCAGTCAACTCTCGCGTCAGCCAAGCAAAAGGCAAATTACCTTCCATACTCAGCAAACTGTCAGCAGGCAAATCCCTCGGATACTCGCAAACTGCGAGTTCCATTTTCACCTGCGACGGCAAAATTGACAACATCAAACTCGTTTCGGCATCACCCGCATGAATTCCCAATTCTAACTCCTTCGCAGTTAGTAATTCCGCAGCAATATTTGGAACCCGCCAAACAAACAGCGGAAAAATCGAAAAATCCTGATATTTTTGATGAATATCCCGCGCCGCAATTTCCATCACCTGCGGCTGTCCACCGTGCGCATTCATCAACACTAATTTCCGAAATCCTGCCCGGTAAATACTGTCAGAAATTTCACCAATTACGGCTAAAAGTGTCTGAACACTGAGCATAATTGTACCAGGAAAATGCCAGTGTTCGTTCGATTTGCCATAGTACAAAGGCGGCAAAGCGTAAGCGGGAATACTTGCATCTAACTTTGCCAGTGCTTTGCCAGTCACCGCCGCGCTAATTGCCGCATCTACGATTAAAGGCAAATGCGGGCCATGTTGCTCGATCGCACCTAGTGGCTGAATTATCACAGTATTTTCCTTGTCTGGCATCGACTGAATTTCTGTCCAAGTCAGATAGGGAAAAAAGCGCGATTCTGGAATAAAATTGTGCATAAGTTAAACAGTTGACAGTTGACAGTTGACAGTTGACAGCGAAGTGATCAGAACGGAGATTTAAACTCCGTTCTGATCACAATCTGCCGACCTGAGTAAGGGCTTCAAACCCATGCTATTCGGTGACGGCAAGAGCAAAGGCCAGCGAGGCAATCAACTAGCCAAAAAACTAAAAACTAATTCTCAAGATAGATAGCTGATTCTGTCTATCGGTAGATAATATCATATAGCAAATGCTTGAAAGTGCGCGCCGATCGATCGCCAGTTCAGACCGCAAGACATAGAGACGACTAATAGATGGAACCTTGGCAAACCCCACAAACTAATTTAACCGACATTCCGATCGCCCAGGAACTGTCGCGCCGCATTCCTCGATCGGCCGATCTGCAAGCGGAAAACCGGGCGCTGCAAATCCTGGCGCGACAACTCGCCACCTCGCCGCACACCCTGCTCAAAACACTGGTGGCGATCGCCCAAGATTTGTGCAGTGCAGGCAGCGTCGGAGTCTGTTTGTTAGCAGAAAATGCAGATTCAGAACAAATCTGGCGCTGGGAAGCCTTAGCGGGCGCGTGGGCAGCCGCAGAAAAAACAAACAAACCCCCGACATTGCGTTTTTCAGGAGCAGGTCGAGACTTCCAAACTCCCCAGTTGTACTTGCATCCAGAACAATACTTTACCGACTTGCAGCAGCTAGAAATGCCGATCGCCGAAGCATTAGTCGTGCCACTGTACGCCGTAAATCAACCGCTGGGAGCAATCTGGATAGTCTCTCACGATTCCCGGCAGTTCGATACCGAAGACTTGCGGATCGCGATCGCCCTAGCAGACTTTGCCGTTGCCGCCCTACAAATCGATCGCGCTGATCGCACCGCTTCAGCTTTTCGCGATCGCGAAAACCACCTCCAATTGATACTCGACAGCGCCAAAGACTACTCCATCTTCACCCTCGACACCGGCGGACACTTTACCAGTTGGAACGCAGGCTCAGAGCGATTGCTGGGCTATTCCGAAGCAGAAATCGTCGGGCAGCACGGACGAATCATCTTCACTCCAGAAGACTCAGCAGCCAGAAAGCCGGAATTAGAAATGCACCTAGCGCTGACTGAAGGAAAAGCAGAAAACGAGCGCTGGCATCTCCGCAAAGACGGCAGCCGCTTTTGGGGCAGCGGGCTGGTGATGCCCCTGCGCGACGCAGCAGGCGAATTGCAAGGTTTCCTGAAAATCATGCAAGACAAAACCGAGCGCCGGCAAATAGAAGAATCACTGCGACAAAGCGAAAATCGCTACCGCACCCTAGCCGATGCCGTGCCGCAGTTAATGTGGATCAACACCGCCGACGGCAGGTTAGATTTTTGCAACCAGCACTGGCAAAACTACACGGGCATGATTCCAGAATTGCCTCTGGCAGTGCCTGTGCTGGAATTATTTCATCCTCTTGATTTGCCCGCAGTTGTCGCCACGCGCACTCAGGCGATTCAAGCAGGGGAATCCTACCAATTTGAATGTCGGGTACGCAGGTTTGACGGCACCTACCGCTGGCATTTGGCGCGACTTGTCCCCGTCAAAGACAGCCGGGGAAAAGTGCTGCAATGGGTCGGAATCGGCATTGATATTGACGATCGCTTCCGAGCCGAAGAAAGTTTAGCAGAAAGCGACCGCCGCTTCCGCTTCCTGGCTGAGTCGCTGCCCCACCTGATGTGGAATGTAGACGCAGCCGGGGAAATTCGCTTTGCCAATCAAAAATGGTCGGAATATCTGGGAATGTCTTACCAGGAAGCCACTCAAAACAATTGGGAGTCTCTGGTGCCGCCCTCCGATTTGGCAGAAGGTTTAGCCATCTGGCAAGAATCTCTAATCACCGGAGAAGATTATCAAGCTGAGTTCCGCCTGCGGCGGGCCTCCGACGGAATGGAACGCTGGCATTTGTCCCGCGCCGTGCCAATTCGCGGCCGAGAGGGTGAGATTGTCGAGTGGATCGGCACGAATACCGATATTCATGATCGCAAAATCGCCCAACTCAACGAGCAGTTTCTCTCCGAGCTCGAACTCCGCTTGCGCCAGCACTCCAACCCCCGAGAAATGCTGTGGGAAGCCATGCACAGTCTGGGAGAATATTTACAGGTCGATCGCTGCATTTGGCACGAAATCGATATAGAAGCCGATCGGGCAATTGTCCACCAAGACTGGCACCAGCCCGATCTCGCCACCACCGTCGGCACCTATCAAATCTCCGACTTCAAGACACCAGAACTGAAAGCTTTCTCTCTGGCAGGTCAAACACTTGTTATCTCAGATACCGCTAATAGCCCGCAGACAGCACTTTTGATCGATAACTACGATGCCCTGTCGGTTCGCGCTTTGGTCGATGTTCCCTGCCTTCAGGAAGGGCGCTGGGTGGCTCTTTTGGTAGTGACATCACAGGCGGTGCGGCACTGGCGGCCCGATGAAGTTTCGCTGTTGCAAGAAGTGGTGGCTCGCCTCTGGACGACGATCCTGCACGCGCGAGCCGTCCAAGACTTGCACGAAAGCGAGGCTCGGTTCCGCGCTCTAGCTGACAACATCGCTCAGTTGGCCTGGATGACAGATGCCAGCGGCTGGATTTTCTGGTACAACCAGCGTTGGTTTGACTACACCGGCACCACCCTAGAAGCAATGCAGGGCTGGGGCTGGCAGCAAGTCCACCACCCGGAACACGTCGATCGCGTTGTCGCAAACTTTAGGCGCTGCTGTGAAACAGGCGAACTCTGGGAAGATACTTTCCCCCTGCGCGGCAAAGACGGATCGTACCGCTGGTTTCTCTCCCGCGCCGTGCCGATTCGCGACGAGCAAGGTAATGTGCTGCGCTGGTGCGGCACCAACACCGATATTACCGATCGCCTCAATGCAGAAGCCGAACGGGAACGCCTACTAGCCCGAGAAAAGGCCGCCAGAGAGGAAGCAGAACGCGCTAACCGCGTCAAAGACGAATTTTTGGCTGTTTTGTCCCACGAATTGCGGACTCCCTTAAACCCGATTTTGGGCTGGTCTAAGCTGCTGCGATCGAACGTGCTGACACCGGAAAAGCAACGTTATGCCCTAGAAACGATCGAGCGCAACGCCAAATTGCAAACCCAGCTAATCGAAGATTTGCTCGACGTGTCGGGGATTCTGCAAGGCAAAGTCAGCTTAAATATTGTACCTGTGGATTTAGCCGAGGCGATCGGCGCGGCGATTGAAACTGTGCGTTTGTCGGCCCAAGTCAAATCGATTCAAATCTGCACTGAATTTGCACTGGATTTGGGCCGAGTGTTGGGCGATGCAGGCCGACTTCAGCAAGTAATGTGGAATTTGCTGTCAAATGCCGTCAAGTTCACCCCGCCTGGAGGCAAAATCGCAGTCAAGCTCGTTAGCGCAGCCCTCGAAGAGGATCGAATTGACAACGACGCTCAAATTACTGTAACTGATACGGGCAAAGGCATTGAACCGGATTTTCTGCCCTGCGTCTTCGACTACTTCCGGCAAGCTGACAGCACGTTTACGCGCAAGTTTGGCGGATTGGGTTTAGGATTGGCGATCGTCCGCCATCTAGTCGAACTCCACGGCGGCACGGTGAAAGCTGACAGTGCAGGCGAAGGAAAAGGCGCGACATTTACAGTCAAAATCCCCCTGATGCCCGTGCAACCTCCGACAATTCCCGCACTGACACCGCCGGAGACATCCTTCGATTTAAGCGGTATCCGGGTGTTAGCGGTGGATGATGATGCTGATGCGCGAGATTTGGTGGTTTTTTTGTTGGAGGATTGTGGCGCAAGCGTGACAGCAGTTTCTAACGCTGCCGATGCGTTGGTGGCTTTAACTGTGTCTGTGCCGGATCTGCTGTTGAGCGATATTGGAATGCCCGATACCGACGGTTATATGTTGCTGCGGCAGGTTCGGGCTCTGCCGCCAGAGCAAGGGGGACTCGTACCCGCGATCGCCCTCACGGCTTATGCTGGAGAAATTGACTATCAGCAAGCCCTGGCTGCGGGGTTCCAGCGACACATTTCTAAGCCTTTAGATCCCGACAAGTTGGTGCAGGCGATGTTGGATTTGCTCGTAGAGCGATCGAACAAAAATATTTTTTAAACTGTTTTTTCCTGCTAAAAATCTTTATTTAACGACAGCAAGAAGGCGCAGTACGCGAAGCGGCGCGATAGCGCTATAACGCGAAGGGAAAAGAACAAGAAGAACAAGAAAAAGAAAAAGAACAAGAAGAAACAAATAGAATAGGTTCGATCGTTCGGACTTTAGTCCTCTCTTGGACGATTAGAATAGGTTCGTACTAAGGACTTTAGTCCTCTCTTGGACGATTAGAATAGGTTCGTACTAAGGACTTTAGTCCTCTCTTTTCTGAGGACTAAAGTCCTCACTACAAACCGTACACAAAAAAACCTCACAGATGGAGGTTTTTTGATGATTATTCGCGATCGTAGGTTCGTACTAAGGACTTTAGTCCTCTCTTTTCTGAGGACTAAAGTCCTCACTACAAACTGTACACAAAAAAACCTCACAGATGGAGGTTTTTTGATGATTATTCGCGATCGTCCGACAGGTTAAAACATCCTGTCCTTGCATTATGCTCACAGCCCGTTATACTTGAGCATTAGGGGTAGTCTGTGCGAACTGCGGGGTCGCGATGATCGCCCGTTGTAGTAGTAGAGCGGAGATTTTCTTCGTGTTTGCGGGGCATCAAACCGAACAAACCCGACAAGCCCAGTAAACCCAACCATCCCCAATCAAAATCGCGATCGTTCTCAGCACTGTAGACATCGGAGCGAGGAGTTGTGGTGGTGGTAGTGCTGTTAGTCCCCGGAGCTGTATTTGTCTGAGCAGAAGCAGGCAGATGAGCTGGTGCAATGGCTAAACCAGCAGCT
Organism: filamentous cyanobacterium Phorm 6; assembly: GCA_003003725.1. Classification (GTDB taxonomy): domain Bacteria; phylum Cyanobacteriota; class Cyanobacteriia; order Cyanobacteriales; family Microcoleaceae; genus Microcoleus. The sequence continues at coordinate 30,620 of PVWI01000036.1, forward strand.
ATAATACCTGCACCAATTGCTTTGGATAAGTCAGAACGTTTCATAATTCAAATGCTCTCTGTTGGCAAAAATCTTTAACTATCACCAATATATCGATCGGCTATTAAAGCTGAATCCACCCATAGCAGTAAACATTCATCACTTCCACCTATTACTACAGATTGATATCCACTTTTTCGCAGCCGCACGAAATTCAACATGGCTCACTGATGCCCCAACGGCACTTCGCGGGGCGTGTCTCATGTCGTTTCGGGCTGCATCGGTATTCTTCAAACAGTTAACAGTCAACAGTTAACAGTCAACAGTCATACAAAGAATGTGTTGTTGACAAAAAAAGGTAAACTCAGATATTGCACAGAAAACACTTAAAGCTCGATCGACGGAGATCAAAACAAATTGGGTATAGAGCTACGCAGCTACGTATTTCTCGACAACTTGCAGCCACAGCACGCAGCATACATCGGTACCATCGCCGCCGGATTCTTGCCACTGCCGGGGGATGCGTCGCTGTGGATAGAAATCTCACCCGGTATCGAAATTAACCGAATTACCGATGTCGCCCTCAAATCTGCCTCCGTGCGCCCTGGAGTGCAGATAGTCGAACGCCTGTACGGCTTGCTGGAAGTACACTCGGGCCAGCAAGGCGAAACCAGGGCCGCCGGCAAAGCAATTCTCGAATTCATCGGAGTCCGCAGAGAAGAATGTATCAAACCGCGGGTGATTTCCAGCCAAATTATTCGCAACATTGACCCGCACCAAACGCAATTAATCAACCGCACTAGGCGCGGACAGTTGCTGCTGGCGGGACAAACTCTTTATGTCTTAGAAGTAGAACCCGCAGCCTATGCAGCGCTGGCAGCCAATGAAGCAGAAAAAGGCGCATCTATTAACATCTTAGAAGTTCAGGCTGTCGGCAGTTTTGGGCGACTTTACCTCGGCGGCTCAGAACAAGATATTTTAGCAGGTTCCAGGGCAGCAATTGCGGCAGTGGAAAGCGTGTCTGGTCGGGAAAATCCTGCAATTTTTGGTCGCAAGGAATAGAGGTTAAAGGAGATGCAATTATGGCAAACACACAGCATTTAGCGCTGTTGAAAAAAGGTGCAGTTAGTTGGATTGAATGGAGAAGTTTTCACCCGAATATAGAACCAGATATCAGCGAAGCTAACCTCGCCGAAGCAAATCTCAGAGGTGCGCATCTTGGGCGGTCAAATCTTTTTAAAATAAACTTATTTAAGGCTAAATTAATTTCTGCCAACCTTGCCGAATCTAATCTCAGTTTAGCAAATCTTGCTGGAGCGCAACTGCTCGAAACTAACTTAATTAAAGCAAATTTAACTGGAACTAATCTCCGAGAGGCCGACCTGATGGGAGCTGATTTGAGCGGTGCTAATTTAATTGGGGCGGACATCACCGCTGCGAATCTCCAACAAACCGATTTTGGAGATGCGAATTTAATTGGTGCGGTGATGTTTCGAGTTAATGCGATCGGCGCAAACTTCAATCATGCTAATCTCAGTCAAGCCAATCTGACTCAAGCCGAATTGATTGAAGCGCATTTTTACGCAGCCAATTTTTCAAAAGCTAACCTCGGCGAAGCTCACTTCACTGGAGCATATCTTTTCAGGGCAAATCTCAGTTTCGCCCAATTGAGCGCTGCCGATTTGCGGTGGTCAAACCTCGCCAAAGCTGACTTGAGAGGAGCGAATTTGACCGGCGCAAATCTCAGAGGAGCGAACTTGGCCGGAGCTAATCTGAGCGGCGCTTATTTGAAAGAAACAATCATGCCTGACGGCAGTATTGTTTCATCATCATAGGTTTGTAGTGCGGAATTTATAAAAGATGGTCGTAAAGCGGAAAACTCAGAGTCTTTAGACCTGAGATGTAAGCGACACGGGCGGTTTTAACC
>PVWI01000230.1 GCA_003003725.1 filamentous cyanobacterium Phorm 6
TTGGAGGGGAGTTGGGGAGTTGAGGGCGATCGAATTATCATTAAAATTGAGGCTTAACGTACAACTCCCAGACTTGTTTCACTGCTGCTGCATCTGCTTGAGAAATTTGCCCGATTTTCGCTAGCAACAAAGACTTTTCCAAACAATCTAATCTAGACAAACGCACTGTTGAAGCAACGCGCAAACCGCTGACAGACCAATCATTAAGAAATACATCAGTTTGGCTGCGGGGTTTTGCAGAGGTGACGGCGGATGCTACCACATCCTCGCCATCCAACCACAATAAAAGTATGGGGCGTTTTTTAGAGTCTGCGCCGTTTGTAAAAGGAATATTTGCCACCCAAAAATCACTCCCGTTCAATAGTCGTCAGAAAGTCCTTCGTCTTCGGGTGCGTAACCTTTCAAAAAAGCGTCGTGGCTGCGAGTAGTAGCTGGGTTAATTAAAGATTCTTCGCCATCAAGTACCGAAAACTCGGTTAATTCAGGATAAGTCAAAAAATCTTCGGCTGTAGCTGCTATATATGGTGCTAGTATTTTATGGCGTTCTGCGATCGGTAGCCTAGCAATTTCTCTAAATGATAGCTTGAGAGCAGGTTCGGTTGTTGACAAACTGTTAGACTCATAACTTTCGTTTGGTAACTGCTTTTTCTGTTCCGCTTTTTGCACGAGGAATTGTGCAAATTCGAGCACTTCTTGTTGTTTCTCAGTTGGCAACTGTCGCAAATTTTCTAACAGTGCTTGCTCAAAATTAATTGTTTCTGACATTTCAATTACCTTCCCTAAGCGTTTATCGGTTTATTTCTCACGCAGTCAAGTTTTGTAGTTCCCTGTTTGCAAATCCCGCCATAATTTTTATCTTTTCCTCTTACTTCACCCATCACACCGCCAAATCTTGATACTCCCATCATTACTGCCACTAACCAGAGTGTTTCCATCCGGGCTAAAACAGACCGAATTAACATTATATGAATGCCCTGTGAGAGTGAAAATTGTGTGTCCATTTTTTAGATCCCATAGTTTGATTGTACTGTCTCCACTACCACTAACAAGAATTTGTCCATCCGGGCTAATGGCGACAGAATTAACATAGTCTGAATGTCCTCTGAGAGTGCGAATTTCCTGGCCAGTTTTCAGATTCCAAAGCTTGACAGTATGGTCATAACTGCCACTAGCAAGAGTTTGCCCATCCGGGCTGATTGTAACAGAAGAAACCGACTTTGAATGCCCTCTAAGACTGCAAATTGTGTGTCCATTTTTTATATTCCACAGTTGAATAGTTTTGTCATAACTGCCACTAGCAAGAGTTTGTCCATCCGGGCTGATGGCGACAGAATAAACCGAGGATGAATGGCTAGGCAGAGTGCAAATTTCCTGCCAGTTTTTCACATTCCACAGTTTGATACTATTGTCTTGACTGCCACTAGCAAGAGTTTCTCCGTCGGGACTAAAAGTAAGAGACCGAATTAAACTTGAGTGACCCTTGAGAGTGCTAATTTCTTGTCCAGTTTCTAGATTCCACAGCTCAATTGTTCTGTCGTAACTTCCACTAGCTAAAATTTTTCCATTAGGGTTAATAGCAACGCAATTAACCGCACCTGAATGCCCTGAAAAAGTACGAATCAGCTCTCCTGTATGGAGATTCCAAACTTGGCTGCAATTTCCATTGCTGTTACTAGCAAAAGTCTTGCCATCTGGACTAATAACTACGCAATCAACAGATGCCATAGCTACGTGATTAAGAGTTTGGACACATTTGAAGGAGTGAGCTTTTCTAATGATTTTTTCTTCTATTTGTTGTTGGCGTTGGGCTTCAGCTTTGGCAGCTTTTTCTATTTGTTGTTGGCGTTTTGCTTCTGCTTTGGCAGTCTCTTGAGATTGACGTTCCGCTTCTACTTGCTCAATCAGCTTTTTCAACTCCTGTTCATACTGTTCTCCCTGTCGCCCCTGAATATCCTGAAGAATATCAAAATAAGGTTTCACCCATTCTTCTGCCAATCCATCTTCAGCCAATTCATCCCTTAAATTAAACAACTGAGGTTCATAGCAGGGGTCAATATTGAGATAATACAAATCTGCTAAAAATCCCGCCAGCAATTTGTGAATCGCTACAATCAACTGCCGAATCATGCGGAGGGCTTTTTTCTCACTTACCCCAGATGCTAAAAGTGCATCTTTTGCCTCTTCCCAGTCAAAAACTTTGGTAGAAAACAGGGAGACTTCCTGATTATTCAGGAATCCCCAAAACCCGACGCGAAAAGTTACCGCATAATCGCTGATATCGCTATATAAAATTGTAGTCGGAACCGGAGATAAAATTCGCTGCAAGCGTTCCACATCAATATCACCAATCGACTCAGTGAAATAGTCGCTATAAAACTTAACCGGGCGTAAGACATCCTGTTGAGGATAATGCTGTCTGAGAAAATCTCCCACACTTCTCATCTCAATTGGCAAATCTTCACAGAAGGTTTCCGGGCATCGCTTGCTAATTTTGGGCGGTGATAGTAAGATTAAGAGGCGGTGTTGCTGCTGGAGTAAAATCTGCTTAGTTTCCTCTCGATTCAACTTAGAAAACCAAGTATCTTTATCCCAAATCGTTTGAATTTCAGCCAGCTTAACCTGAATATCCTTTGCTTGCAATTCCCGCATCAAATCCCGCTGCAAGGCGGCTAACTTCAGTCTGTCTCGCTGTTCCTGTTCCTGCAACTCCATGCGACGTGCAGTTTGTGCTACTGTTAGCTTTAACAATTCCCGGTCTCTGGTATCTTTCGCTTTCGCGTATTCCAGCATTTCTTGAGAATAACGCTGTTTTGCTCGCTCTATCTCAGTCGAATCAGATGAGTTATTGGGAGCGGGAATCAGGATATCCCGGTACTTTTGAGAGTTATTGCCGAAGGCTTCTCCTAGTTTATAGCCAATATTTCTGGCGATGGGTGAGAGGACTTCTGAGATGTAGGGAGCGATAGCGAGGATTGCGTTTGCGAACATAATTGTGGGTGAGGATGCGGTTATTAATAGTGTAGCAACTGGTTGGAATGAAAAAGCCAACTACAAGCGCGTTAATATTGTAAGAGGTCTACGATCCAACGCTGACTAACCATCGCCTTGAACCTCAATAGTATAACTGTAGCCTTGTTCAGTCAGAAACAGTTGGCGGTGTCGGGCAAAATCTTCCTCGCAAGTTTGTAGCGATACTAATGTATAAAAATTCGCAGTATGTCCATCGGATTTTGGGCGGAGAATTCGTCCGAGGCGCTGCGCTTCTTCTTGGCGAGAACCATACTTTCCCGATACTTGAATCAACACATCGGCATCGGGTAAATCGACGGCAAAATTGCCCACGCGAGATAAAATTAATCCGGGAATCTCTTTGTGACGGAATGCTTCGTACAACCGATCGCGCTCAACCTGTTTTGTCTTCCCCGTAATCAGCGGTAATTGGGTAACTAGGGCGATCGCATCCAATTGTTCTAGAAACTCACCAATAATTAAAATACGGTGCCCCGCCTCCTTTTGCAACAAACTTTGCACCACATCCAACTTACCCGGATTTTCCGCAGCAATCCGAAACTGGCTGCGGCGGGGCGCTAGGGCATATTCCATTTTCTCCGCCTCATTTTGGGCGACGCGGATTTCGGTACAATTGGCTGTAGCAATAAATCCCTGTCCTTCCAATTCCCGCCAAGGTACGTCATAGCGCTTGGGGCCAATTAGCGTAAAAACATCGCCTTCCTTCCCGTCTTCGCGAATCAATGTCGCCGTCAAACCTAACCTGCGTCGCGCTTGTAAGTCGGCGGTAATCCGAAATATCGGTGCGGGTAATAGATGAACTTCGTCATAAATAATCAGTCCCCAAGATTGCGCGTTAAATAACTCGAAATGCGGGAATTCATCATCTTTAGTCGATCGATAGCTGAGCATTTGGTAAGTCGAGAGAGTTACAGAAGCCGTTTTTTTGCTGTTGCTGCTGTACTCGGCGATCGCATCTTCAGTTAAACTCGTCTTGTCTAATATTTCCCTGCGCCACTGGTGCACAGAAGTCAAACTGCTGGTGAGAATCAATGTTTTTTGCTGCACCAAACTCATCGCAATCATCCCCACAATCGTTTTACCAGCGCCGCAGGGTAGGACGATCGTACCGCTGCAGCCTCTAACCTCTCCGCTCTGATAGAATGCTTCTACTGCTTCTTTTTGATAGGCACGTAAATTAAAGGGTAAATCGCTTCCTAAAGTGCGATCGCGCAACGCAATTGCTAACTCGGCACCTTCGACATATCCAGCTAAATCTTCCGCCGGATAACCCACTGCTAGCAAAGCTTGTTTGAGTACACCGCGATTCCCGGCATCGACTTGAAAGCAAAGATCAGAAATCCGCTTACCTAACAGCGGTTTTACGCGCTCGTCGCGCACTAGCAACTCTGTCAGCGGGCGATCGGCAATCCGCAGTTGTAAATCGGTATTTTCCGCATCAATCCTTTCAATTACCGTCAATCCGTAGCGTGTACCAAGCAGTTGGATTTCCTGCGCTACCGACTCAGGAATGTCATATTTGGCATACTTTCGCAAAGCTGCGATCATCAATTCAACTAACATTCCTGCCGCCCGCGCATTCCACACGCTTAAAGGCGTGATGCGATAGGTGTGGATGTGTTCGGGACTTTTGATTAATTCGGCAAAGGGTGCGATCGCTTCTCGTGCCTTTTGTGCTGTTGGGGCGTGAACTTCTAGTAAAATTGAGCGATCGCTCTGTACGATTAAAGCATTTTCAGCAACATAACTCATAAGAAGAAGGAAGAAGGAAGAGGGAAGAAGGAAGAGGGAAGAAGGAAGAGGGAAGAAGGAAGAAGGAACAGAAATGTTTGGTTTATTTACTCCAGTCTATGTCAAAGGTGCGTCGCGATCTAGATTGTCGATCGCATTTAGGGATTTATCGTCAGCGACGCACCCTACAAATACTTAAGAATGGGGGGACAAAATTCTTCTCAAAGTCCCCCTTCTTAAGGGGGATTTAGGGGGATCTGGATTCAGCTATAAACGAGAGATAAAAAGGTTTTCGGGTAATTTTTGACACTAATAGTATCAGGTATATTATTTATCACTCTGGGGTAAAACATAGCCCATTTGCCGCAGGGCGGTGCGAAATTTAGTTTCCTGGCCCAATGGAACTGCTAAAGTGCGATCGCCCGCCAACTGACAGAACTTTTTAGTACGGGAATCATTCGCAATCAGCAATGCTAAATGGGCGGTAGTACATTCGATCAACCTGACACTACCTATATCTTGCACGCTATTCGATCGCTCTGTAACATCCGTTAGAAATTGCTGCACAGTTTGCGGTAGCGGTTCAATACTTCTGGCGTCCAAAAACTCTGTAAACTCTGCTAATGGATATCCGTTTTCAATGGCTGCGAAGATTTTTGGGCGATCGAGTCGCCACACAACATCCGACACCTTTTTAGTATAGATATCCAGGACGATCGCATCAGATGTCTCGACACCATCTCCCGCCGCAATAATTTCTAGATTCGGCAATACCCTGAGCGTTTGACGAACCTCAATTACTGGCGGAGTATACTGATCCGTCAAGCCCAAACAATAAGCCCCCAAACTCGTCAAGCGAAAATATACTAAGCCATCATAACGACTCAGGAATTCCAGATTGTCCGTTCCCCAAAGATAGTCATAATCACTTGGTATGAGGAACGGATCGACATATGCAACATCAATTATGCCCAAAGTAGCAGCATACTCAAACAAAAAACAGCGCATATATCGTTCTTCCAGAATCGGCCAACTATGGCCATCCAATTCTGATAAGCTTCCATACCCAGCTTCACCAATATATAAACAGTAGGGTTCCTCAGTAACATCAAATCTATGGCCTGTTGCGACTAGATATTTACTAAAATCATGAAATAAAATCCACTTACCCACAGGACATTCTGCGAGCACAGAGGCGATCGCATCTCTGCGCCACGCCACATCTGTCATGCCATTTGCACCCCTCCCAGTTTGTCCTTTGATCGCATCAATGCGGCGAAATTCATCAAAGATTTTTGTCTTTAACCAGCGCTTCCATGCTGTCTGTAAACCTTTGGCGGGTGATTCTTGTAAAGCTTTCTGTCCCGCTTTTGTCAAAACTAGCTTTTTGCCCGATCGTTCCGCGAATTTGCTCCCTTGCGCTATCATTATCCAAGCAAAGGCCTTGATGCTACCGACTTCAACGAATACTTCGTCATCATAGTCGCTATCCTTGGCTAGGGTAATTTGACGCTGTTCCTCATTATAAAAATCACCGCCTTGCAATATAGAGGCGATCGCTTTTACACTTCCAGCACTAGGTAAAGCAGTTTTCTCGCTAACAGTAACTTTTCCCGACTGAATCAAACGCAAAACAGCCGCTAAATCCTTTGTAGCTGTTAACTGTGTTTCACAAGAAGTCAAGGGAATATCGTATTCTTCTGTATCTTTTTCCCTTGTACTGTAGTTATATCTTTGGACGCTGAGTTTAACATGATTTTTTACTGTTTCACCACTATGATCCAAGGTCGCTTTTTTGGGCTTTGGCACGAATTTCAGCAATAATTCTTGTAGATCGTAAGGAATCTGGTTGCCATAAATAAACAAGCATAACAGTGATGGTTCTCTGTTAGTTCCATAGCGATCGATTGTTCCAAAATTTGCTGATTCTCCGTATTTCGCCCTAAATATTTCAGGAAAATAATAGCCATCCTCCCCATGTATAACTTCAGCTACAGCCGCTTTTTGGAGGTCGTCTAATTTCGCCCACACCTTCCGAAGGTTCTCTCCCAGCAATTGCGATCTAATTCCATTAACAAGATCCGCTTTACGGGTTAATTTACGAGGATCGGGTAATAATGCTTTGAGCTTTTTTAAATCTTCAACAATTATTCCTTCTAGTGCCTGTTGGAGGCTAATAACGTTATCTATGCTTGGGTAACGCGACATAATGTTTGATAGTGCGCCCGCTTCAAAATTGTTTTGGCAACCCAAATATAACAATTTTACGGGATGCAGAACTTGAACTTTTGTTACAAAATCAAGAAATTTTGTTCAACAGTTACGGTGCGATGAACCGGAACCCTGCATAGGTTATTTGTTTGGATTTTTAAGCTCATATTTGCCATCCTAAAATTACCGGGTTCAAGAGTCGTCATCAAGTCCTTCGTCAGTTTCTCACATCTTTGCTTTTAATCGTTGGAATTTTGCTGCCTTCTTCTGCCAAACAAACCCGACATACTTAAACCTGTCACCAGCAAGCCAAGCATTCCCAATCCATTTAAAATCGGGTAAATTGCTTGCAGGTGAAAAATTTCACCTGTATGAATTTTCAACAATAATCTCGATGAAATTCCTGTGCTAATCGGCCACTCCCGGCCCATCGTTGCTGCCATTCCAGTCAACACAGTGAGGGTAATTGGTAAAAAAATAATTATAGCTAGAATGCGATGGTACTTGCGAAATGCTTTTTTCATAACGGTTGAAAGTTTAGAAATACTCAGCTTATATAATAAGGGAGAATTGAGTGTTTGTTTCTGAGCAATTACGGCGAACGCCCAACTAGAAACAAACACTCAAATTAGCACTTAAATCTCAATACAGTTTACTTAACACTATTTATGCCCCGGAGATCCCCCTAAATCCCCCGAAAGCAAGGGGGACTTTGAGAGCTTTCTTGTCCCCCCCTTTTTAAGGGGGGTTAGGGGGGATCTCTTAAGTGAACCGTATTGACTTAAATCTAGGACTTAGGAATGCTAGCGATGGTCTTTTCTAGCGACTGCAATTGAGCCAGCACTAGGTCTTTGCTAGGCTGAGCTTTTTTGAGTTCGTCTGTTACTTTTTCTGTAGTATCTTCTACGGCCTCGTAGTTTTTAGGTTCTTTAGCTTTGATGCCATCTTCGACTTGCTTCCAGGAAGTTTCAAACTTGTCAAATTCGGTTTTAGCTTTAACGAAATCACCAGCCTCAACTGCTGTTTTGGTATTGGTAACTACACTCATTAACTCTGGATAGCTAGCAGGAGATACTGGTTTCTCAGATCCGCTGGTAGTAGTAGTAGTAGTCGTAGTAGTAGCAGTGGGAACCGCTGAAGGTGCGGTTGGCGGAGTGGATGCTTGGTTGTCGCCGCAACCAGCCAAAGCTACAAGGGTGACGGCACTGAGGACAAGGATTGGGTTGAAACGAGCCATGAAAAATCCTAAAAAATTAATACTACAATCTATTGTGTCACAAAACCAGCAGATCGATCGCTAAAACGGCAATTTTTGCAATTAATCGCAGTTAGCAGCCAGCCCAAAAGGATCGTGCTGCTAGCGCTGTCATCTTCGAGAGGGCACGGGATTAACAGTTGACAGTTGACAGTTGACAGTTGACAGTTAATGAAGCCGAAAAAATTGCAGAGACAATTAAGCAGATTATCAAAATATTTAGCTGTTTGAAAGTTTTTGCTGGTTTGTTTATGGGAGTTTCACTCTTAGTCTGAAATGATTGACTGGTACGATTATAGCTAAGCATTCCTGTCTGCGTGCGATCGCCCTTTCTAATCAATTTTAGCTTTTTGTAAACTGCCCTTTCGCCCTCACCCTCGCCCCAGACTTGATTTGAGATTCAAGATTTGAGATTCAACCCTAGGATGTGGGATAATTTTGGGCGATCGGGAACCAGATCCTATTTGCTTGATTGACAACGATCAGATTTGGTTTGTAGTGCGGACTTAAGTCCGTTCTCCCGCGTCAGACTTAACTCCGCACGCGCGATCCATTTTTGTTGTGGTAATCGCGGGACACGATATTACACATTACTCTCCAGTCGCCAGCGGGTGCGGTAAAGTAAAAACACCCAGAACACGCAGTTACAAAAAAATTGTATACTTCCTAATTATCACAAACCCAACGATATGACGCAACAGCCAACCATTACCTACCGCACCGAAAGCGACTCAATGGGAGACAAACAAATCCCATCTACCGTTTACTACGGCATTCAAACTCTGCGCGCCGTTGAAAATTTTCCAATTAGCGGTATCAAACCTTTATCAACTTATGTCGATGCTTGCGTTTTAATTAAAAAAGCTGCAGCGATAGTCAACGGTAAACTCGGCTGCATTCCTGAAGATATCAGCCAAGCACTGATCCAAGCTGCTGATGAAGTTTTAGCAGGAAATTTGCGCGATCAATTTGTAGTTGATGTCTACCAAGCAGGCGCGGGAACTTCTCACCACATGAACGTTAATGAAGTGCTTTCAAATCGCGCTTTGGAAATTATGGGCGATGAAAAAGGCAACTACAAGCGCGTCAGTCCTAATGATCATGTAAACTACGGTCAATCAACAAATGATGTGATTCCGACTGCGATTCGGATCGGCGGATTGTTGGCGTTAGAAAATACTTTGTTTCCGGCTTTGTCGCAGGCGATCGCAGCCCTTGACAAAAAAGCCGAAGAATTCCAAGATATCGTCAAATCCGGCCGCACTCACCTGCAAGATGCCGTCCCAGTTAGACTCGGCGAAACCTTCCGCGCTTGGGCGCAAATTCTCAGAGAGCACAGCGCCAGAATTGCCACTGCTTCCGGGGATTTAACATCTTTGGGATTGGGGGGAAGTGCCGCGGGAACTGGCTTAAATACTCACCCAGAATACTGTCAAAAAGTCGCTCAAATCCTCTCGGAATTAATCGGAAAACCTCTAAAACCAGCACCGCATTTAATGGCAGCGATGCAGAGTATGGCACCGTTTGTAAATGTCTCCGGCGCACTGCGAAATCTCGCTCAAGATTGCGTTAAAATGTCCCATGACTTGCGTTTGATGGACTCGGGGCCGAAAACGGGTTTCAAGGAAATTCAACTGCCTCCGGTGCAACCTGGTTCGTCAATTATGCCTGGAAAATACAATCCTGTGATGGCAGAAATGACTTCGATGGTGTGTTTTCAAGTTATGGGTTACGATAGCGCGATCGCCCTTGCCGCCCAAGCAGGACAATTAGAATTGAACGTGATGATGCCCTTAATCGCCTACAATTTGATTCACAGCATCGAAATTTTAGGCAATACCATCAGCGCGCTGAGCACAAAATGCCTCGACAAAATTGAAGCAAAGGGCGATCGGTGTCTCGCTTATGCTGAAGGTAGTCTCGCCCTCGTTACCGCCCTCAACACTCACATCGGCTATCTCAATGCCGCCGCCGTCGCCAAAGAATCCCTAGAAACGGGAAAATCTTTACGGCAAATTGTGCTAGAACAGGGTTTAATGAGTGCAGAAGACTTGGCAAAAGTTCTAGATTTAGAAAAAATGAGTGCGATGCCAATATCATCGGCTAATGCTTAGTCATAAGATGGCAGTATTGTTTGAAACTCTCAAATTTAGGAGCAAAATTTATGCGTGCAGGTTCATTTGCCCAATTAACTCAAGATAAAGAGAACACAACTCAAGTCACATTTCATTATGTGGAAGGTCACACAGAAACCTTTACAATTCCTATCCCGGCACCAGAATTTCAAGAGGAATTGCTGCAGTTGTTAAATCAACCTTGGTTGACTTTTCATTTGGTCGATCAAACGGTTTTTATCTGCACTGCTAGGTTGATAAAAGTGGAAATCAAACCACCTATTCCCGAACTTCAAGGTCAAGGAATATTCCCTAATTCCATGCGAGTTAATACCATGCAGCGGGCTGCTGCTGGTAGGTTGCCGATGAATACATAATGGGGCATGGGG
>PVWI01000231.1 GCA_003003725.1 filamentous cyanobacterium Phorm 6
CAAACCTTTTGATTGCTGTTTGTAGTGAGGACTTCAGTCCTTCTTTTTTGCGGACTAAAGTCCTCACTACAAACCTTTTGATTGCTGTTTGTAGTGAGGACTTTAGTCCTTCTTTTTTGCGGACTAAAGTCCTCACTACAAACCTTTTGATTGCTGTTTGTAATGAGGACTTTAGTCCTTCTTTTTTGCGGACTAAAGTCCTCACTACAAACCTTTTGATTGCTGTTTGTAGTGAGGACTTTAGTCCTTCTTTTTTGCGGACTAAAGTCCTCACTACAAACCTTTTGATTGCTGTTTGTAATGAGGACTTTAGTCCTTCTTTTTTGCGGACTAAAGTCCTCACTACAAACCTTATTTAGAATCCACCACGTCGCGTACCCGATAAATCGGTTTTCCCTGAGATTCATGATAAGTCCGCATCATCACTTCCGCCAGCAAACCAAAACAAAATAACTGCACGCCAGTCAACAGCAAAACCACAGCCAAAATCAGCAAAGGACGATTGCCAATACTTTGACCAAAACCCAATTTTAAGACTGTTAAATAAATTCCTAAAACTGCTCCCAACGCCATAGAACTCATTCCCAAAAGTCCAAAAACGTGCATCGGTCGAGTTAGGAACTTCTTCATAAAAGAAATAGTTAACAAATCCATCAACACCCGAAAAGTCCGCCAAATACCGTACTTGCTTTTACCGAAACGGCGGGCGTGATGGCGTACCGGAAGTTCCGCAATTCTCGCCCCTTCGATAAACGCCAAAGCAGGCAAAAATCGGTGTAATTCCCCGTAGAGATTCAAGTCTGCTACTAACTCCGATTTATAAGCTTTCAAAGAACAGCCGTAATCGTGCAAAGTTACGCCTGTAACGCGACCAATTAACCAGTTGGCAATTTTAGAAGGAATCAGGCGACTAACAGTATTATCTTGCCGATTTTTCCGCCAGCCACTCACTAAATCGTAGCCTTCATCTAACTTTTCTAACAACACTGGAATATCAGCCGGGTCATTTTGCAAATCGCCGTCTAGGGTAACAATAGCACGACCTGTAGCGCGATCGAAACCTGCCGACATCGCAGCAGTCTGCCCGTAATTGCGGCGCAAAATTACTGCACAAAGGTCATCGCGACTGCTGGCTAATTGCTTGAGAAGTTCAGCAGAACCGTCCTGAGAACCGTCATCGACACAAATAATTTGATAGCTGAGTCCGGATGGTTGAATCGCAGAGGCGATCGCCTCAATCAAATGAGGCAAACTTTCCACCTCATTATACACCGGGACTACCACTGAAACATCGAGAACAACCTCAGCCTCAGCTTGCTGTCTCGCCAATTTTTCCAAAAATAATGCAGCGTCCATTTCTTTCTTCAATAACATTAGTCATTAGTCATTAGTCATTAGTCATTAGTCATTAGTCATTAGTCATTAGTCATTAGTCAACAGTTAACAGTCAACAGTCAACAGTCAACAGTTAACAGTTAACAGTTAACAGTTAACAGTGAACAATTGCTAGATTGATAACTTGCCACAACTTTACCATATCCGCGCAATTGTCGGTAATAATCTTGACTAACTTTATCACCATTCTCCGACAAAACATCAATCCCGATACCGTTGCGACCTTGTGCTTTTCCCGAACTGTGAATGTAGCGATTATCTCCGAGATACAATCCTACGTGAGTTGCTTTTTTCGGCGTACCAAAAAACACTAAATCTCCCGGTTCTAAATCACTAAAACTAATAGATTTAGTAAAAGCTTCCTGCTGATAAGCATCCCTCGGCAACCAGATACCCGCAGCCACAAAAGCAGCTTGCATCAATCCCGAACAATCATAATTTGGCCCGACAGTACCGCCCCAAAGATAATAATTCGATTGATTCATAGCCTCACGAGCAAAAGTAATTGCAATTGGCAATTTTTCCCTAATTTCCGCCTCAGAAAGCACGAGAGGATGATACACTTTTTCTGTCACATCCAGCAACTCAACATCTCGAAGATCCAGCCATCCCGGATAGTCATCTTCGCACAGCCGCACCATCACAGCCGTTGTATCACTTGGAATTAAGGAATTAATGTCATCTCTCTCTTCTCTCCCCCCCTTGACAAGGGGGGGCAGGGGGGGGTGAACGAGGGGCTGAAGAAGGAGTAAATGCCGCCCCAGCGCCGCTTGGGTTGCGAGTCGATCGCACTTTGGGGAATCGTAAATATTTATGTTCGATCGCGCCCGGTACTCCAGAACATCAGATAATTGATAATTGGCCATTGCTAATTGCTAATTGTTTGCTGTTAATTGTTCGCATTTAGCGATCGATTGCCATGAGCCACGAGCCATTAGTCGTCACCCATCAGCCATCAACTATGACATTTTTTCACAAAGACGAACAATTAGAAACCCTCGGCAGTAGCATTATAGATGCAGCCAAGGCAAAATTTACAGGATTAACGGGCGATCGTACAGCCATTACTTGGATAGTCTACGATCCACCGGTGCGAGTTAACACAGGCGGAGCCCTGAGCCCAGGAGAATTTTGGAAATATCAACCGCGAGGTTTTGGAAACCGAGCTTCCGAACGAATTTATCCCGCCAGCATCGTCAAATTATTTTACCTCGTTGCCGTCTGGGAATGGGCACAAAAAGGGATGATTAAAACATCGCCAGAATTAGAACGTGCCGTCCGAGATATGATAGTTGATTCCAGTAACGATGCTACCAGTTTAGTAGTAGATGCACTCACAGGTACAACTAGCGGCCCAGAATTATCAGCAGGCCCATTTGAAACTTGGAAACAGCAGCGAAACATCGTTAACCGTTACTTTCAATCATTAGATTGGCCGGAATTACAAAATATTAACGCCAACCAAAAAACCTGGTGCGATGGCCCCTACGGTCGCGAGCGAGCATTTCTGGGCGAATTAATGGAAAATAGAAATATGCTGACCACAAATGCAGCAGCACGTTTGCTGCACAGTATAATCGGTGGCGTCGCTGTCTCTGCACAAGCATCACAAGAGATGATGGGCTTAATGAAACGCAGTTTAGAACCAGCCGAATTAGAGGCAGATCCTGAAAATCAAGTCACAGGTTTTTTAGGCGGCGGATTGCCATTAGAAGCGAATTTGTGGTCAAAGGCGGGGCTAACAAGTCAAGTGCGTCACGATGCGGCTTATATTGAAATACCGGGTTTGCGGCCGTATTTGTTAGTTATATTTACCGAAGGGAAAGAGAATAGCAAGAATGAAGAGATTTTACCTTTTGTATCGCAGCAAGTTATCGAAGCGATGAAAGCACTTGATTAGAAAAGACGGTGTTGCTGAATTTAGGTATGATTCACTCGAAACAGCAATCCCTGAAACTTAGTAGGGGCAATTCATGAATTGCCCCTACTCTAAATTTTAGACGCAAATCATACTCCAAATCAGCAACGCCAGTTTTTTATAATTTTATCGTAAAGAGCGATCGGCTATTCCTGCACAATCTCCACCAAGTCTTCAATCATTACATCAAAGGTGCGAGCCAATTTGTGTATAGAAATGAAGTCAATGGTTGACACTCCCGGACAGCGCGCGTAGTGTCTGACGGTGCTGTAAATTACTCCCGATCGTTCTGAAACCTCTTTTAGCGTCCAACCTTTCTCAGCAGCGAATTCTCTGACTTTTAGTCTGACTAAACCCATACTTGACAAATGATGGTATACCATCATGAGATATTTTTATCCCAAAAGGCGATCGGCTAATCTTCCACAATCTCATACAAATCTTCGACCATCACGTCAAAAGTCCTGGCTAACTTGTCCAAGGCTGTCACATCAATTGTGGCTAATCCGGGCGATCGGGCATAGGTTCTGAGCGTACTGTAGACTACGCCCGATCGCTCAGAAACCTCTTTGATAGTCCAGCCTTTCTCAGCAGCAAACTCTCGAACCCGTAATCTAATTAAGCCCATAAGCTCTTCAGATGTGACTAATATCAGTCATAGGATTGTACTGTAAAAAGCGATCGGCTACTCTTTGACCACCTCAACCAAGTCTTCCACCATCACGTCAAAAGTACGTGCCAACTTGAGCAGACACGTAAAATCAACCATTGCCATTCCCGGAGAACGTGAATAGGTGCTGAGGGTGCTGTAGTTGACTCCCGATCGGTCAGAAACCTCTTTGATCGTCCAGCCTTTCTCGCCAGCAAATTCTCTAACCCGCAATCTAATTAAACCCATTGACAGACCACTAGATTTAGTATATTATAATTTTATCGTAAAAAGCGATCGCCCCAACGTCTGGAAAACTTAAAGACGATCGCCTATCCAAATTCAATCCCTAAGCAGGAAACTCATCAACCACATTCTCTAAACAAGAAACTTATCAACTAAATTCCCAAATCAAGAGACATATCAATCAAGAGAGACATCAACCAAGGAAGATATCAACTATGTTAGCAAGCTTTCGACCAAAATCAACCCCCCGACACAGATTGAGCCGGTTTGTGACAAAAGAGGCGATCGCACGGCTGCTGAAAATCAAAGTAGAACAAATATATCGCTTCGAGTGCTGGGCGCATATCCTGTACGTGCACGCCAAAGGCATGAGTCGGTTTGTGAGTTATGCCGACTTTCCGCCAGTGGTGGGAGTGGAATCGCCATCGGGTTTAGATTTTGGTTATTGGAAGCGGCGGATGGCGAGTCTGAAGGAGAGATACGCGCCGGATTTTTGGGTGGATTTCTATGGGGATAAATTTCGGGAGGCGGTTTCTGTTGCTGAATTGTTGGAGTGGGGGGAATTGGTGGGGGTGGTTAAATTGATGTTAAGTGCGATCGCCCTGGAGTCGCTACGAAAAGTTTACGCACAAGAGAAATATCTGCTGGAACATTTCTAAATTATGACTGAAACACGGGTGATTAGAAACCGGGTTTTTTTACGAAAATATTGTACGCCCAGCCTTTAACTAAGTGAAAAACCCGGTTTCTTTGGTGTGCGTAACTCCCATAAACTCCAGTCCCCTCATGTAGGGGCGGTGCCCCCGTGCCCGCCCGCTAGGGTTCTGCCACAAATATTCAAAAAATTGGTTCAAGCTCGACAGCAACAGTTATAATCTCTCCATGCGCTTCCCTCTCTATCCCTCGTTAAGCCCATGAGCAACCTTTCAAACATCCCAGGCGGCGCCGATTTACCCGATCGCTATCGGAATGTAGGCGAACAAATCCAAGCATTCTTCGATTTTGCCGAAAACAACCCCGATCGCGCAGTTCCTTTTTTCGTCAACATCTGGGAAACTCAAGCATCACTAACCACGCGGGCTCTAGCGCTACAAGGCTTAGGCGTGGCTGCAAAACACTATCGCGTTAAAGAGGCTTTTGCAGACTGGGATGTGCTGAAAGATATCGCCAAGGAAGTCAAGGGGAAGGGGGAAGTTAGCAACGATTTGACTCGGTGGGCGGCGGCTTCGGCGTTGGAGGCGATCGGATATTCTCAGCAGAGTTTACAACATTTAGAAGGCGGCGGTTTCACTGAACCTCTAGATCGCATTCGCCGGGAAATTCGCGATCGTAAGCTTACAGAAATCAATAGAATTCAGCGCCTAAACAGCAGAGGGGAACCAACCGCAGAATATGAAAGAAACCTAGAATTTTGGATCTACGGGCCCGTTGAGGAGTTATTCGCTGGTAACGATCACTCTCGGAATTATCAAGGGTTAGTAAAAGATGTCATTCGCGAATTACACGGGCGCGGGGTGTATTTGGGATTGATATCACCCAATCTACTTGTACAGGCGGAGGCGCTACTTCAAGCTGGGTCGATTTTTAAAGAATCTGCTGAGATTGAGAATTTTCTCTATCCGTTTTTGGAAGATTTTTTGCATAACCCCAACCAGGAAATATCATTTAGAATTAATGCTGCGGAGATTATCCATACAGCAAGGGATTTAAGCAGAAGGCTGAAAACTTTGAGCAAGTTGTTGTTGGAAGAGACAGAGTTGCGGAATCTAGGGGTGAGGTTGTTGACTCCTTATAAGCAGGAGTTGGCTAGAGTAGAGCCTGATGCTGATACGGTATTGGATGCTTTGGTTTTTAGTTATAGTTTGGATACTTTGCAAAAACATGAACTACAAAACTTAACAATTTCACAACTAGAAACTGAATTTTCATCAGCAAGTCAGGATCGCAGGGAAATTTTGGTAATATTTACAAGTGATATAGCAGCATCCGAATCATTAGCACGGCGATACGGGCGATCGGCATCAGTTTTGAAACAATTTCTGCAAAATGAGCATGATGAATACAATGATGACATAGAAAATTGGATTCATCAACTCAGCAATCAAAAGGCTGAAACATCAGAAGAGCAAAGCAAAATAGAATTAAATCAGTTACTTTTAAAAGATTGTTTTTTAGCTATTCATGATTTCGACTTGAAACTCTATAGTAAGTTAGCATATTTAGAAAAATGTGAAGAATGGACAAATACAGATTACAATAACTTAAATTATAATCAGTGTCAAAAACGCTTATCTGATTTAACGATATCGAAAAATCATATAGTAGATAATCTCTATAAAAACCAACAAAAGTTTGAAGTCAAGAAAATAGAACTAATTCTTTTGATTCTAGTATTTTCCTTGGTTTTTATAAAGGTGTTTATTATTTTTATTATTACTTTGAGTATAGTCATAGGAATAATTTTTACAATAGTTTTGTCTATTAATCAAAAAAAGACTAAGATAGATAAGATAGAACAGATAATAAGGAAATTAAATGAACAATGGAGAAGATGAAAAAAACATCGTATTTTTGGATTTTTGAAATTTCCCATAAACGGACTATTCAAGATAACACTCGCCCCACTGAACTCCGCAAAAACCTCCAACAAACCCAACAACAGCTAATAAGCTCAATTAGCAACCTCGGCACTAACCTCACAATTTCCCTCCGCTACATCTATGACCCCGATCAATCCCCCAAACTCAAAACTTACCTTCTAATAAATCGCCCTCACAACACCCAAACCGCAGAACATTCCGAACAAATTCTCAGCCTCCTCACCAAAGGCAAATTAAGCCAATTCTTCACCCTCACCCCTCAACCAAACCTTACCCCATTCCAAAACTTAGACTGGGTGCAAACAATTGCCGAAATTCTCAAACATGAAGAATTCATCGCACCCCAAAATTACTACCTACCTCACCTTTTCGAGGCAAATCAAACCAATGATATGTCAGCAGTCTGCGATGTCATCCACCGCTTAGACAGCAAACTCATTTTAGAAATCACCCTACAAACCTATGACAACCCCAATCAAAAATCCTTGTGGGTAAATGCCATCAACCAAATGCTGGCTCAATTAGATAAAGTCAACGCCAACACCAGCGGAATCAAAGACAACATTCTCTCAGTCACATCAGCACTCTACCAAAAATACCAACAGTCATATCCCAACAGCGACCTATTCCAATATAGCATCAAAGCCCTAGCCGAAAATCGTGCCGATGCTTTTCCCGTCCTCGACGCTCTCATCCATGAAGCCATCAAAGAAACACCTCACGGGAAACAATGCCGAATCATCCAAGTTAGCAAAGATCGACCCGGATTTTATGAAAGCTTAGAAGCCACAAAAAATGTAGATATTTCCAGTGCGATTGAATGGGAAGGCTGGCATAAAAACAACAGTCAAATGTCAATTGCCAATGCAATTCAGCCACAAAAAAAAGGATTAGGAAAATTCGGCGGCGATTCTGGTAGTCTTCCCGACAAACCATCATTCTACCATCAAAATCAACCACCAATGATAGGCGGTGTCAACTCAGAGCAAAATTCAAATCTACCACAATTATATAATGCTGTTTCAGATGGTTCAGGTTTAGCGAAGTTGTCATCAACTCCGCCACCATCTCGAATGGTTGATTTAAAGCCATTGCATCGGCTGGCGACAGCCCAAGAAATTAGCGGCTTTTTCCGCATAGCTGTTTCCCAAGAAATCTCTATTGAAAATATGACAGAAAAATCATTGCCCGTTGCTAATGCTGAAGACTTATTCAATCATCATCGAAACCTAATCGATGCAGATACTTACATCGTCGGCATTGATGACAAGGGAAATCCCGTACCATCAAGCTGGGCAGAAATCCCTCATCGTTTAGTGGCTGGTGTACCAGGTGCCGGTAAAAGTAACTTTCTGAATTGGGTGATTTTTCAGTTTATCTATGCTAATCCTAAAGGAAAAATTTATATTGCCGATTTTGCTGGAGTTGACTTTAATTTTTTGGTCAAGTATCTCAAAGATAATGTTGAAATTGTCACAACCATAGAAGAATGTCAGTTATTCGTTGAAAAACTCCACACCGATGAGTACCAAAGACGAATTGAATTACTGAAACAGTATGAAGTGCAGAATATCCAGCAATTAAAGGAACAGGGGGTTGATATCCCACGCACCCTTTGGATAATTGATGAAGCCGCTGCTATTGCTCGTGCTTCTGATAAACTGCAACGAATTATTGAAAACCGATTAATTCAGTATGCTAATCAAGGGAGAAAATGCGGTTTTCATGTTATTTTTTGCACCCAAAGACCTACAAGTGCGATAATTTCAAACCAGGTGCTTGATTCTTGTGAAGAAAAAATTGTTTTCCGGGTGACAGAAGAAGCCAGTGGACTGATTCTAGAAAACAGTTTAGCTGGGACAATACCAAAAAAAGCGGTTGGTAGGGCTGTTCTAAGAGGATCTGAAGGTGATAATATATTCGTGAATACTCCCTATATTGGTATTCCACGGAAAACAGTGTCACTACAAGATACGCTCTGGCGTCATCTAGTACCTGAACCTTAAGTGGAGATGTTTGTATGTATTTATCAAAGGAGGTTAGTCAATGAGCTTATCATCTGAAATCCAAGAATTCCGGGGCATGATTAGCCGAATAGTTGAGTCACTGGAAGACGTAAATGCGTCCTCCAGAAAAATTCCTGAGACTGTTGAATCTGAACTAAGCAGAAAATTTTCAAGTTTATCAGAGGGCTGTGATGAGGTATCTAGCGAACTCAGAACAGCCATAGAAATGCTTGAAGGAATTAAATCCCGTTGGGGTTAAGGAGTAAAATATGGCACTCAGAGACGACATCGAACAATGGCGGAGTAAAGTCGCCCAACTACTAGAAGCGATGGATGAAGTTCGTGCTTGCGCCGATCGACTTTCTGAGTGTCCTGCTTCTGAGTTAGGCTGGAAGTTTTCGACGCTGCTAGAAATGTGTGAGGAAAGCTTAAGTCAAGTTGAACGTGTAAGAGAGGAATTGGCAGAGATCCAAAGTCGGTGGGGTTTTGGCGCGATGAGGAATCAAGGTTTTTTGGCTTCAATTATTCATCCAACAATTAAATTGGCAAATACAGCTATTAATGATCTTTCTATTCAAGATGCGATCGCCAAAAGCGAGATTTTTTTGACAACGGCTATTGCATCAGGCGTACCCACATGGCTAGCCCTCGAACTCGCTAACCTTCCGGGTGATTCTTGGATGTTATATGAAAATCCCAACGCGACAGAAAGACTCACTGATTTAACCCAAAATCCCGCCAGTGACTATTATCAAAAAAAACCGAATACGCAACTACAAGGCGATCAAGGGGAATTAGTCTTATTAAAAATGCTGTTAGACTCTGATGATACAGAAAATCTTCTGTCAAGTTTACAAATCAAACCTAAACTTAATTTTGAAAATGGCAAAGATTACTGTAAACCAGATTTTTATCTAACATCTCACCGTTTAATTTGTGATGCAAAAGCCTATAAACCTAGTTCCATTAATGGCATTAAGACAGCAGCCAAGAAATATGTTAACTATCTTCAGGAAAATGGAGGAGGTGAAGTCAAATTTTATGTACCTAGAGATACTTATGCTAAATCTCAGCACAAACTCAATCGACTTCAATCTCAAGAAAACGGGGTGAGTGTTACCATCCATCCTATGACCATTGATTATGAACATATACTTTGGAAAAAAGAATTAATTTATACTTATCTTAAGTCTTTGCTAAAGTCCAAGTAACTCCTTGAGAATAGAAAAAAGATAGACTCATGTTTGACTATAAAGTTGTAGAAAGTAAACTCAATGAAGTCATTAACATCGTGAAACTGCAACTTTCAGATACTCAAATAGAATTTTTGGTTTCAGACATTCAGGCTGGCGAGTGGAATTTGGCGTTAGAGACTTTGTGCGATATTCTCATTGAAGAAGAAATTTCCATAGATTTAAAGGGTTATGAACTATTGCAAGAAGTAGGGGATATGTTGAACATGGAACGGGAAACTTGGGAGATGCTAAAAGTCCAAGTAGCTCCTTAGTACATAAATTACGAATTTATGTTATAATTTGATTCCACATTGATTTACCATAATAAATTTCCTTGGATTATAACTTTGATTGGAATCCAGCCAAAGAAAAGCAAAATATTCGCAAGCATCAATTAAATTTTCGTTTGGCATCAACTGTTTTTCGCGATAGTTCTCAATTAACAATCTATGATGAAGAACACAGTCAAGATGAAGATAGATGGATTACCATAGGCTTAGATGAAACAGGAAATTTAAGGGTAGTTGTTCATACCTTTGAACAAACCGATCGCACTTCTTGCATAATTCGGCTCATTAGACCTCTTGCAAAAAAGATATATGTTATAATTAGAGGTTTTAAATTTAATCCCCTACAGCTAACTCATAATTGTA
>PVWI01000232.1 GCA_003003725.1 filamentous cyanobacterium Phorm 6
TAAGTCGGGTTTCCCGTCGCCGTTGATGTCGCCGATGCTGACGGATTCGGGGCCAATGTTAGTTGGGAATTGAACTTGGGGGGCGAAGCTGAACACGCCGCTGTAGGTTTTGAGGGTGGTTTCTGTCAGAGCAAGTTTGGGCTTTTGGCTCGATGGGGGGATGAGTTGGGGGATGTCCCAGGTGCCACCTCGATCGCAGTTGCCTGTAGGTTGGGAGTTAGCAGCGATGTTTGCGCCTGTGAGTTGGTTCAGTTGAGTCAGGAATTGGTGGCCGGATTTCCCGGCTGCTACGTTACAGCCATACAAGATGATGCTGGCGTTGGCACTCAGGGCGTTTCGCCACTGTTGCAACTGTTGGCTGTAGTGTTCGATGTTGCTGCTGTTGAGTTCTGTCGTGCCTAGGTACAGGTTGCCGGAACTGCCGTGTGAGATGATGTGGAGGGTTTCGATGCCTTGATGCTGAGCGAGGATTGTGGTGATTTGCTCGATCGCATTTACCTTGTTTTTGAGGATGTAGGTGGCCGTATCTGGTTTGATGCCTTGGGCTATGTAGTTGCTGTCTGGTACTGTGGGGTCAAGGATGACGATTTCCCTTGGTTGGTTACATCTAATGCAATCAACCAAGGGAAATTTTTTTTTTGAGTTGGGGGTAAGTTGAGTTATGGTGTTCATCTGTTTGTGCTTCCGGTAGAATGACTTGTTTTTAATATGCAAAAGCGATCGCCCAATTTGATTTGCGATCTGTGGTAATTCTACCTAATGGCAGATGACACGCTAGATTTTTAATTACTAGGAGCTTAGCAAAGTGCGATCGTACTGTCAGCGTTTGAGCTTCTCACTTACTAAATCTTTATATTTCTCTGGTTATTTTAAACAAATTATAAAAAGTCGAAGTCGGGGCGAGTTTGTGAGATTATTGATTTCAGGCAATGACGATCGGTAAAATTCGCCCGTTGCAACTTGTCAACCTTTTTCTGAGTTGCTATGCTGTAGACACTCTGTATATACATCCTTAAAAAAAGGGTGAAGTCCTGAGAGTGATATCGCTAACTAGAGGATTAGGCTATGGTTGGGACGATCGCCAAATGGGGAAACAGTCTTGCTGTGAGGATTCCACAGCATTTAGCTAAAGAGATTAACTTAGCTGAAGGTTCCCAAGTGCAGCTTGTGTTGATAGATGGTAGGCTGACGATCGAGCCTATCGCTCGTCGGCGTTATTCGATTGAGGAGTTGGTTGAGGCGATTACCCCAGAGAATCTTCATACCGAGATTGATAGTGGAGTTGCTGTGGGGAATGAAGTTTGGTGACACAATCAAATCCCTACATTCCGAGTCGAGGTGATATCGTTTACTTAGACTTTGACCCAACAAAGGGACACGAACAAAAAGGACTTAGACCTGCTTTTGTACTGTCACCTCGTGCTTACAATCAGAAAAGCTCTTTAGCTTTATTTATGCCGATTACAAAGCAACAAAAAGGGTATCCTTTTGAAGTTCCCCTACCGACTGGATTGAAAGTTCAGGGAGTAATTCTTGCCGATCAAATCAAGTGTCTAGACTGGAAAATTCGCGGTGTTCGATTCGTTGAGTCTGTATCTGAAGATGTGATTGAGGAGGTGCAAATTAAAATTGAGCCATTGTTACTGTGAGGTTTGGTGGGGGCGAGTTTATGAGATTGTGGGTTTTAGGCAATTATGGTTCAGATAAGACAGATCCCCCCAGCCCCCCTTAAGAAGGGGGGAGCAAGAGTCTCAAAGTCCCCCTTCTTAAGGGGGATTTAGGGGGATCTAGACTTCGATACAAACGAGTTGCTTGGGGGCAGATTTATGAGATTGTGGGTTTTAGGCAATTATTGTCGGTGAGGGGAACCCCTACGGGAATTACGATCGCCCTAAATTTTGATAGATAATATCCAGATTTTATAGATTCTATGAATAACGACACAAATTTCAATACTGTACACGAACACGAGATTTTTGGCGATCGCGATTTGCCATCTTGGTTAACCCAACAACAAATTAGCCTTGCTTGCACTACCTATCAAACCAGCCGGTTAATGTTAATCGGTGCTGTCCCAGAAACCAACAGAATCTCGGCTTTTTGGCGAATATTCGATCGCGCAATGGGACTTTACTGCACGCCGGAACGCCTTTATCTAAGCTCAAAATATCAACTCTGGCAATTAGAAAATGTGCTAGCGGAGGGTGGACAACATCAAGGGTACGATCGCCTCTACATACCAAGAATCGCCCGCACTACGGGTGATATCGACATTCACGATATCGCTGTCGATAAAAACAATCAAATCATTTTTATTAGCACTTTGTTCAATTGTATCGCTACTTTGAGCGATCGGCACAGTTGCAAACCTTTATGGAAACCACCGTTTATCTCACAATACATCAACGAAGACCGCTGTCACCTCAACGGTTTGGCGATGGTGGATGGGGAAGCGAAATATGTCACGGCGTCGAGTCAGTCGGATGTCGTGGATGGCTGGCGCGATCGCCGAAAAAATGGCGGTATAGTGATTGATGTCGCATCTAATGATATTATCGTCACAGGATTGTCAATGCCGCATTCACCTCGGTGGTATCGAGATAAGTTGTGGTTGTTGAATTCAGGGAGAGGAGAATTGGGTTATGTGGATTTAGACACAGGGAAATTTCAGGCGATTACGTTTTGTCCGGGATATGTGCGAGGACTGGCTTTTTGGCAAAATTGGGCAATTGTTGGACTGTCGAAACCGAGGGGAGGTGACAATACTTTTAGTGGTTTAGAGTTGGATGAGTTGTTGCTCGCCAAGGATGCTGAGGCTCGGTGCGGTATGATGGTGATTGATTTGACTACTGGGGCGATCGTTCATTGGTTGCGGTTTGAAGGAATTGTCACGGAACTGTATGATGTGCAGGTGATTCCGGGGGTGCAAAAGCCGATGGCTTTGGGTTTTCAAACTGATGAAATTGCTCAGTTAATTACTTTAGAAGTTTAAACCGCTGATGCGGGCGGATGGACGCGGATGGACGCGGATGAGTGTTGATTTGTAGTTAAGGGCGATCGCCCTTTGTCTCAATTTCCTGGAATCGGCCGCAAATTGGTGATATTTATTTGCGAAAACGTCCCCGAATGCGATCGACAAACATATCAACTTCCGGCAACTTCATCTGACTCACAAAAATTACAAAAACTCCCAACCCCGCGAAACTTGCCACACTCAACTGCACCAATTGAACTACCAAACCTTCAGTACCCAAAACTCTTTGACAGCCTTGCAGAGTAGCCAAAGACACGAAAGCAGTTAGAGAACTACCACAAGCTAACCCCAGAAAAGGCAAACTCCACTCCCGCCAAGGCAAGCCACCAAGCTTTTTATCTAATAAGTACAAAAGCATCAGCATCGAAACAAGATTCACTCCCACCGTAGACAAAACTAATCCGGGTGCGCCGAAAGCTCCTACCAACAAATAATCAAACAAACCATTCAAAAAAATATTGATAATACTAATCCGAAAAGGCGTTTCTCCATCTCCCAAAGCGTAAAATACCCGTACCAAAACGTCGCGTCCCAAATACACAAACATCCCAATACTGTAAGCCATCAACAAGGGCGTGACAAACTGCGATGCTGACTGATTAAAAGCATAACGTTCGTAAACAACGCGGACTATCGGCCCGGCAAGTGTTACCATTAAAGCGCTCAGTGGCAGCATCGTCAGCCCAGTCAAAACTAAAGCTTGACGAATTCTATCTTTTAATTCCGGCCAGTCTTTCGGTTCGGCAAGGCGAGAAAAAATTGGCAAAAATGGTACTAAAATTACATTAGAAATGATGCCTAAAGGAGTCATAACCAACAAGCCACTGTAACCCATCGCAGATGCAGCTTGAGGGATGTAGGATGCAAAAAATAGGTCAGTATAGACATTAATTTGCAGCATTCCCGATGATAAAGTAGCAGGAACCATCACCTTAACTACTTCTTGTACTCCGGGACGTTTAAAATTGAACCGCAAACGCAATTTTCCCAAGCCCGCGCGCGACTGCGCCACCAGTTGCACCAACCACTGCAAAACTGCTCCCGCTAAAGTTCCCCAAGCTAACACTAAACCGCCCATTAGTGCGTACTCAGGCTGAGTAATTTTTTCTCCGAGTTGCAGGGCGAGAATCCCCAAACCGCCGACAAGTGCCACACTAGAAAATAAAGGACTAATCGAAGGCAACCAGTACATATCGGCGGCGTTGAGAGTGCCGAAACCAATACCGATTAAGCCTGAAAGTAATGCCATCGGTGCCATGATCCGAAATTGTTGGACAGCAATTGCTTTGATTTCTAAGCCTTCTGCTGTTCTATTTAATCCCGGTGCTACCAAATCGATCAGCGGATCGGCGAAAATAATTAAAGCGACTGTTACTAACAAAAGTATGCCGCCGACTAAGGTGGTGATAGTCTCGACTAAGGGTGCAGCTTCTTTTTTGTCGCGGCGGGCTAAAACGCTGACTATGGCGCTGTGAAAAGGCCCGTTGATGCCTCCGAGTAAAATAAATAAGAAACCGGGTATGACGTAGGCGTAGTTGTAGGCATCGACGGCGACACCGACTCCAAAGGCTGCGGCGATCGCAATTTGGCGCACCAATCCGAAGACTTTGCTAATCAGAGTGGCGACTGCGACAATGCCGGCAATCCCCGCCAGGGAACGAGAGGGCTTCTGCGGTTCAGACACAAATAGTTACAAACGCTAGTGCTAAAAGGCTTCACTAAGTTTAATAGCAAATCGGGAAAATCATAACATGAATTCAGAAAATTTCTATTCCGCATTACCTTTACTGGACAATTTTCTCAAGATTACCGATCTGGGTAATTTTGTTGACGTGCCTGATGATTGGTACATTGTTGTCACAGATATTCGCGGTTCTACAAAAGCGATTGAAGCTGGAAAATACAAAGAAGTTAACTTATTGGGGGCTTGTTCGATCGTTGCTGTTTTGAATGTCGCCGGCCCAATTGAAATTCCGTTTGTATTCGGTGGCGACGGCGCTTCTTTGTTAATTTGCCCACAACTTTTACCCGCTGCTAAGATTGCTTTGCTGGCCACTCAACAACTGGCTAAGACTGAATTTGACATGGATTTGCGAGTTGGGGCCGTGCCGGTTAAAGTTGTGGTAGCAGCTAATTATCCGGTTAAAATAGCTAAGTTTAAAGTTTCGGAAAATTACAGCCAAGCTGTTTTTATGGGCGGCGGCTTAACCCATGCTACTGAACTTATTAAAGACCCGGCTGCTGGTAATATTTACAGCATTAAAAATAATGGCGTTTCTGCAACAGCCGATTTTTCGGGATTGGAGTGCCGGTGGCAGGATATTCCCAGCAAGCACGGGGAAATAGTAACGCTGCTGGTAATGGTGCGAGAAGATTTCGGTCAGCAGAGCCATCAATTTTATAGAAAAATTATCAAAAAAATAGAATATATTTACGGCAAGGAAAATAGTTTAAATCCTATCGACCGTAAAAATCTTAACTTGACATTGAATAGCACAAAACTGATTAAAGAAACTCTAGTTAGGGCGAGCACTGCTAGTTGGTTAGACCGCCAGATGTATTTATCAAAAATACAGTTAGAGACGGCGGTTGGTTCGCTGCTAATGAATTTGAAAGTTAAGACAGAAGAGTTAGATTGGGGAGTTTATAAAGATATTGCGATCGCAGCTACGGATTACCGCAAATTTGATGATATGTTGAGAATGGTAATTTCGGGCAATGAGTGGCGGCGAAAAAAATTGACGCGGTACTTGGAAAGGAATTACCGAGAAGGCAAGCTGGTTTACGGTTTGCACGTTGCTGACAGAGCGTTGATGACTTGTTTAGTGTTTGAACGCAACGGCCGCCAAGTACATTTTATAGACGGTGCTGATGGAGGTTATGCTTTAGCTGCTAAGGATATGAAACAAAGAATGAAGTAGATGTATCATCAAGGTTCGTAGTGAGGACTTTAGTCCTTAATCATAATTAATTCAGGATTAAAATTCTTACTAAAAATCTTGCTTTCTGGTTCGTAGTGAGGACTTTAGTCCTTAATCATAATTAATTCAGGACTAAAATCTTTACTACAAACTTTGCTTTCTGGTTCGTAGTGAGGACTTTAGTCCTTCATCATAATTTATTCAGGACTAAAGTCCTTACTACAAACCTTGCTTTGTGTACCTACTGCATGGTATTATTTATTTGAGTTGATTTAAACAAGTTAATTCAAAAAATATTAGGAAATTAGACAATGCTGAAACTTTATCACAATCCCCTCTCTACTAACTCTCGCCGCGTCTGGATTGCTTTGCTGGAAAAAGAGATTGAATGTGAATTAGTGCCGCTCAAATTAAACGGCGATCAATTTCAACCAGAGTTTTTAGCAATTAGCCCTTTTCACCACGTCCCAGTTTTAGCTGATGGTGATTTTCATTTAATAGAAACTCTGGCAATTCTTGATTATCTGGAAGCTAAGTATCCCGCGATCGCACTGTTGCCGCAAGATGCTAAGGATTTGGCGATCGCCCGCATGGTACAAATGGTCACAGTCAACGAATTGACACCAGCGCTGAGTCCCTTTGTCCGCAAGAGTTTCGGTGGTGTAGGCGACCCGGAAAAGCTGGAAAAAGCTGGGCAGCAAGTGGCGGCGGTACTGAGATTTTTTGAGGATTTGTTGGGCGATCGACCTTTTTTTGGCAGCAGTGCGATTACCCTCGCGGATATTGTGGCTGGCGTTTCCGTGCCTTGGCTGCCCGAACTAGGCGTGTCGTTGGACAATTACCCCAAATTGCAGGCTTGGTCGAAACGCTTAAATTCCCGCCATTCTTGGCAACAAACGCAAGCCAGTCCCGAACTTGTGGAAGCTTTTAAAGCGCAGATGAAACAGTTGATGAAACCTCAGCAAAGTTAGTTTTTGCAGAGATTTATTGCCTGAAATTTTGATTGATTAGGCAACCGCAGATCCGAGTCGGATAAATACAGATTAACGCAGATGCAATTCAAGATAAGTTTCATTATGACCGATGACCGATGACCAATGACCAATGACTAATGACCAATGACCAATGACCAATGACCAATGACCAATGACTAATGACTAATGACTAACTTAATTTACAAATATCCGCCTCTTTTACCCGGAATTCTCATCAAGCGGTATAAGCGTTTTTTTGCCGAAATTGAATTAGATTCGGGAGAAATTATCACCGCTCACTGTCCGAATACTGGCCCGATGACTGGTGTTTTGATTCCGGGTAATCCTGTTCTAGTATCTGCTAGCGACAATCCTAAACGCAAGTTGGCTTATACTTGGGAATTAATTAAGGTTTGTGATACTGTACCTGTTTGGGTGGGAGTTAATACTGGGCTGCCAAATCGAGCGATTAAATTAGCTTTGGAGTTGCGATTGTTTCCTGAATTGGGCAATTACAGTTTAATTCAGCCGGAGGTTGTTTACGGTATCGATAAAAAAAGTCGTGTTGATTTTTGGCTGACTGGTGAGGAAAAACCGATTTTTCTGGAAGTTAAAAATACAACTTGGGTCAAAGATACATTAGCTTTATTTCCTGATACAGTGACGGAGAGGGGACAGAAACATTTGAGAGAGTTGATCGATGTGGTGCGGCAGGGTTCGAGGGCTGTAATGCTGTATTTTATTAATCGGGGAGATTGTACGGATTTTGCTCCGGGGGATAATGCCGATCGCCTTTACGGACAATTGTTCAGACAGGCTATGGCTGAAGGTGTGGAAGTTTTGCCTTGCCGGTTTGATGTGACACCCGAAGGTGTTCGGTATTTGGGTTTGGCAAAAATGGATTTACTAACCGCAAACGGAAACTGAAGTGCTGGATTGACTGCTGGTTTACAGCACAAAACGACTATTTTAATCGGCCACCGTCTCCGAGTTATATCGTGTCCGGTCAATTGACGGATCTCAAATAGGTTCGTAGTATGGACTTTAGTCCGCAATAATCAGCGGACTAAAGTCCACACTACGAACCAAACTGTTTTTGTTATGGTAATTTACCGGACATGATATTCTTGGGCGCGCTGATTGGATTGTATTGTTAGATCGGGGGAATACTGGGGTTTTTTGCATTGATAAATGACTGATTTGCGGAAATTTGCAGAGACAGTATATTGCTGCTTTTGCACGAATTTATTATGGCTTAAAAAAAAATCTAACTACCGCTATAGTTGGTGAAAAATAGGGAAATTGATTGTTATTTTAATGTTTGCTTAATAAATTAGCTGTCAGTATCAGGCGATGTTTCGTACAATACAGTTATGTAGCATCTAAATTAAAAGAGCGATCGAACTATGGGAATGACCCTGACCGAAAAAATCTTAGCCAAAGCATCAGGCCGCACTAAAGTAGAGCCCGGAGAAAACATTTGGGTAGAAACAGACGTGTTGATGACCCACGATGTCTGCGGGCCGGGCACCATCGGCGTTTTCAAACGCGAATTCGGCGAAAATGCTAAAGTCTGGAATCCAGACAAAATCGTCTTAATTCCCGACCACTACATTTTCACCAACGACGAACGCGCTAACCGCAACGTCGATATTCTCCGCGATTTTGCCGCAGAACAAGGGATAAAATACTTTTACGACATCACGGATCGATCGGACTTCAAAGCAAATCCCGACTACAAAGGAGTTTGCCACATCGCCCTCGCCCAAGAAGGCCACACGCGGCCCGGCGAAGTGCTCTTCGGCACAGATTCCCACACTTGCAATGCCGGCGCTTTCGGACAATTTGCCACCGGTATCGGCAATACAGACGCGGCTTTTATCATGGGAACCGGCAAACTGTTAATCAAAGTGCCGGCAACTATGCGCTTTGTGCTCAACGGTGAATTGCCCGATTATTTGTTAGCAAAAGACCTGATTTTGCAAATTATTGGCGATATCAGCGTGGCCGGTGCTAACTACCGGACAATGGAATTTGCCGGCGATACAGTCGAACGTTTGACGATGGAAGAACGGATGACGCTGTGCAATATGGTGATTGAAGCTGGCGGCAAAAACGGCACGGTGGCTGCGGACAAAACCACGTTTGATTACGTTAATCCTCGTACAAATGTGCCCTTTGAGGCATTTTACACCGATGCTGATGCTAGTTTTTATAGCGATCGCACCTACGATGTCAGCAAATTAGAACCAGTGGTCGCCAAACCGCACTCCCCCGACAACCGCGACTTAGCCCGCAACTGCCGCGATGTCAAGATCGATCGAGTTTACATCGGTTCCTGCACCGGCGGCAAAACCTCCGACTTTTTGAATGCAGCCCGCATTCTCAAAGGAAATCAAGTCAAAGTTCCGACATATTTAGTACCGGCAACTCAGAAAGTTTACGAAGATTTGTTTGTCACAAAATACGACGGTCAAACCCTGTCGGAAATCTTCTTAGCAGCCGGCTGCATCGAACCCGCAGCGCCTTCTTGCGCCGCTTGTTTGGGCGGCCCGAAAGATACTTTTGGGCGGATGAACGAACCCGAAATTTGCGTGTCTACAACTAACCGCAATTTCCCCGGCCGGATGGGTAACAAAGAAGCGCAAGTTTATCTCGCTTCGCCTTATACGGCGGCGGCTTCGGCGCTGACTGGATATGTCACAGATCCGCGCGAATTCCTGTGTTAGAAAGTAGTTGATGAAAGGTGTGCGCTGCCAGCACCGGTCGGCCCTAGAAGGTGCTTGCTAACCACGCCCTACTCAATGTAGGGCGTGGTTAGCAAGCACCGGCTAAAGTCATTTCGTAGTTTTTGATTGTTGGTCGATCGACAATTTAAATGTGCAACAGCTTACTAGATCGCACAATTGATACAAATTATTAGCTAATTGTTGACATTAGACCTACTATGGAATAAATTTTAACGATAATTAGAAAAAAACTGGGTTTCTTGAAGTTGTTCTGGTGCAGGATTTATCATAAAATTTAAGAAACCCGGTAGAGCGATCGCCCAACTCGATATAATTACAAATATTTGGTAAATAATAGCGATGATTGCGATCGTGATTGGAGTCTCCGGTTCGGGAAAAACTACCGTTGGCAAGTTGTTGGCGCAATCTCTCAATTGGGATTTCAGCGATGCCGACGATTTTCACCCGCCAGCAAACATCGAGAAAATGAGTCAAGGAATTGCTTTAGAAGATGCCGATCGCCTGCCTTGGCTGTTGCACTTGCAAGCTACAATCGACAGGTGGCTGTTGGAAAATAAAAATGTCGTGTTAGCTTGTTCTGCCCTCAAAGCATCTTACCGCGAAATGCTCTGCCGAGACCAGCAACAAATGAAAATAGTTTATCTCAAAGCTTCTTTTCAGCTATTAGCATCCCGGTTAAAAAATCGCGAAAATCACTACATGAAAGTAGACTTGCTGTCAAGTCAGTTCGCTACTCTCGAAGAACCAGAAACTGCAATTATTATAGATGCTTCGCAACCGCTAGAGGTAATGGTGCGCCAGATTAAAAATAATCTAATTTGCGGTTAATCTCAAACAAAAAAACAGGTTCGTAGTGAGGACTTTAGTCCTTCTTTATGCGGACTAAAGTCCTCACAAAAAAACAGGTTCGTAGTGAGGACTTTAGTCCTTCTTTATGCGGACTAAAGTCCTCACAAAAAAACAGGTTCGT
>PVWI01000233.1 GCA_003003725.1 filamentous cyanobacterium Phorm 6
CGTGGGCTCGGAGATGTGTATAAGAGACAGGCACTGATTCCGTTTCGCGGAGAACAAGCAGAAGTGCTGTTACCACCCACTCGCTCGATAGCCTTGGCCCGCAAGCGTTTGGAAACCTTGCCCTGCGGCGGTGGTTCACCCCTCGCCCACGGTTTGACGCAGGCGGTGCGCGTCGGAGTCAATGCGCGCCAGTCTGGAGATATTGGTCAAGTTGCGATTGTCGCCATTACCGACGGACGCGGTAATATTCCTTTGGCTCGTTCTTTGGGCGAACCGATTTTAGATGGCGAAAAGCCGGATATTAAAAAGGAATTGTTGGAAATTGCTGCCAAAATTCGCGGCCTGGGAATGCAGTTGCTGGTGATTGATACGGAGAGTAAGTTTATTTCGACTGGTTTTGCGAAGGAGTTGGCCAAGACTTCTGGCGGGAAATACTATCATTTGCCGAAAGCTACTGAACAGTCGATCGCAGCTATGACTAAAAATGCTCTCCGCGACGCGATCGGCTAAAATGCTGAAACAGACAATAAAAAACCGTTTGTAGTGCGGACTTCAGTCCGCAGCGCCAGAAAACTTCTGTCCCATGCTGCTATCCAATCTGATTGCAGCAAATCGAGCAGACACGATATCACCGCCACTGATTGTATAGCAGTTCGATCGCAACACGAGGGCAATCTCCCAATCCCTCAATCCCTCAACCTCCAATCTAAAATCCAATACGGTTCACTTAAGATGGTCATTGCGAGGAACGAAGCAATCGCAGTATTTATTTTTCATGATTTTTTACCGCCTGGATAGTCTTAAGTTAACCGTATTGATCTAAAATCGATCGATCTCCCAATCCTTCAATCCGTCAATTTCCCAATCTAAAATCTAAAATCTAAAATCTAAAATCGTCCGACTCTCGCTCTCCGGCGAGTCACAGCCAGCGAACCCGCCACTAAGCCCAACGCTACCACCGTCGAAGGCTCGGGAATTTTCACAGGCCCGGGAGCCCGGTTTACCCTTATCGGGTTCGGGCTCGGAGAAGTTGTACCTTGGGGGGGTTGACCAATCTGAGCCAGCAGCAAATTTTCTGAACCCTGCGATGAAGCAGTGACAGAAATGTCTCGGACATTACCTGCAAAGGCAGCTTGGCCAACGGAAATCACCGCAGTGGCAGCCAAGAGAATTCCGGCGGCCGGTGACAATAATTTGCGAGCAAAAAAAGCGAGCATTAGACATTACCTGTTGAGAATTTTGTCGGTACGAACTAAATCTATTCATTAATTTTCTTGGCATTCCCTGTCTGAGCTACTGGGTGCAACTAACCGAACCGATTTCAGGTTTGAGATTTTAAATTGTGGAGATTCTCTCTCCCTAGTTTCAACTCTTGCCGGCCATCAAAAACCTCAAATCAACTGATCCCCCTCCCTTTAGCATAAAGCTTTCAATCCCAAATCGCAAATCTCAAATCCCAAATTTATTCACCTGTGCCATCTGCGATTCGATCGACCTTGACATTACCCTGTTAATTAAGTTAAAGAATATCCCTGTGGCGTTAGACAATCGTATAAGACTGTGCTACTTCCGGCGCTACAGCGAGACCGCAAACCCTGTACGCAGTCGATTATAAACAATCGCTTCCTACTTGGGAGCGATTTCACCCCGGTTCTTTATCAAATCTTTAAACTCGGCTTGGTTTTGCAAACAAAGTGTAAAGCTGTCAGAATAGAAATACAAGACTTGCGCGCCGCGTGAGAAATCGGCTTTTTCACCATAACTACAGGTTCAAACCCTCGTATTTTCGTGCGGTTTCTTTTGCCGCGCGCCAGTCCCAAGATATCAACTCTCAGCCAAAATTAGGTAAATCCTCGTGAGTAACACCAGCAACTTCCGCGAAGCCATGCGCGAGGCCAAAAACCACGCACTGGTAGGCCCCAACGTCATCTCCAACGCCCTCCCCTTCGTCGGTGGCGGACTTGTATTAACTGCTGTCGGCGCTTACGGCGGCCTCGGAGTCATTCGCAACTATCCGGGAATCTTTTTTCCCACATTCATCGCCGCGATCGTCCTACAATTAATTCTGTTCTTTGTCGTTCGCGGTGTCGCCGAAAAAGGTAACAATAGTACCGCCTTACCCCTCCTGGTAACCTACAGCCTGCTTACCGGCTACACCCTCAGCGGATTGGTGTCTGTAGCACTCAGAAACGAAGGAGTCGGCATTGCTGGCATCGGTTTTGCAGCCCTCGGATGTGGCATTACCTTCATCGCCGCCCGCCAAATTGGTTCTAACTTGTCGGAAGAAGACGGCATGGCCATCACCAAAACCATCAGTTTAGGTGTCATTGCTTTGTTAGTCGTCGTTGGCGGTCAATTTCTCCTCTCTCTATTTGGAGTCTACACCCCAACCTGGTTAGAAATTGGCATTTCCGGCATCGGCGTGTTTATCTTTGCTGGTGCTGCGATTGTAGACTTTTACATACTACCCCGCAGCTACCGCGACGACCAGTATTTACCCGCCGCTTTGTCGATGTACTTGACCTACATCAACTTGTTCATCTTCATTCTGCGCCTGATGATTGCTCTCAACAGCCGCGATTAATCAACGCAAGTTTAGCTTAAAAACAACCGCAGCTCGATCGACATCCGGCTGCGGTTTTTGATTAAGATTTACAACCAAGAGAGCGATCGGTCGATTTGAGATTTTATAGTTGAGATTGATTCGACTAATTCTGTCGATCGCGATTTCAAAATTAATCACAACTCAATTTAATAACACTTATGTACTTAAAATATGAAGATATCAGGATAGTCAGCGTAGAAATTACTTCCCGGTGCAATGCCGCTTGTCCCCAATGTCCGCGCACCGACAACCCGATTTTGCCGGGGGCGGAATTAAAGATGGAGGATATTGAGAGAATTTTCCCACAAGAGTTTTGCTCTCAGTTGGATTTGATCTATATGTGCGGCAACTACGGGGATGCTATGACTAGCAATACTACAATTGGGGCGATCGAATATTTGCATCGGATGGGAGTTCCTAAAATCTGCCTGTACACCAACGGTAGCGGACGCAATCCAGACTGGTGGCAAGCCCTGGCGCAGGCGATGACAGGAGAACACGATCGCGTAGTTTTTAGCATCGACGGATTGGCTGATACTAACAGCATTTACCGCCAAAATACCAACTGGGACAGGATAATGCAATCTGTTAAGGCTTTTATCCAAGCTGGCGGAAAAGCTGTATGGCACTACTTGATATTTGAACACAACCAGCACCAAGTAGAAGCAGCCAGGGATTTAGCCCAAGAATTAGGATTTGTCGAGTTTGTACCGAAAGCTACCTCTCGTTTTGTAACAAAAGAAATTTATGATAAAGAGTCCGCAAATCAACAGCCTCAGAAGGCAGAAAACTCTCAGGTAGATGCTAAGAGCGATCGCCCCAACCAACCAGCAACAACTAATGCGTCAGCCCCTCAAAATCAAACACAGACGGCTGTTGGGTTGCACCGACAAGCGGAGGACTGTTTGAAACAAGGACAGCTCTCAGAGGCGATCGCAGCCAGCCAACAAGCCCTAAAAATTCAACCTAATTTTGCAGCAGCCTGGAAAACTTTAGGCAATGCTTTCCAAGCTATGGGGAAGATGCAAGCAGCAGCAGACTGCTATACAAACGCACTGAAAATTCAGCCTAATTTTCCAGAAGTTTATGCTAATGTCGGCAGTCTTTATGCTCAACAGCAACAGTGGCAGCCAGCTAGTGCTTATTACCAAAAGGCGATCGAGCTTAAACCCAATTTTGCCGGAGCTTATCGCAATTTAGCTAGAGTTTTAACGCAGTTGGGACAACCA
This sequence comes from filamentous cyanobacterium Phorm 6, assembly GCA_003003725.1. Classification (GTDB taxonomy): domain Bacteria; phylum Cyanobacteriota; class Cyanobacteriia; order Cyanobacteriales; family Microcoleaceae; genus Microcoleus. The sequence continues at coordinate 3,835 of PVWI01000233.1, forward strand.
GAAAAAGCAAATTATGCTTGGTATCAAGCTATAGCTATCGAAACCTCTCAAGCACTAGCTCAAAATCAGCTTATCCCATCACAGCCAGCCAGCGAAGAACTCCAACCCCCATCGCTGGAACAATATCAAAATCCGCAGGGAGACCAATTTATCAAAGCTGTAGAAACATTTGGTAGCCTAAATAATTACTACCGCAATGTAGAAATTAGCTGCCAAACTCAAGCCACCAAAGAGATTTTTATCAGTTTTGAAGCGGAACTATGGCCTTGCTGTTGGGTCAGCCATACTAAATACGCTATTTATAACGACACTTACAGACCCCAAATGCTGGCTTTAATTGAAAAGTACGGAAATGGCTTTAATTCTCTCAGAACTAAATCGGTGAAAGAGGCGATCGCCAGAGATTGGTTTCGCGAAGACCTCACAAAAAGTTTTTCATGTTCCAAAAGGTTGGACGTATGCGCTCACGAATGCGGTAAAACTTTCAATTCCACAGGTTCGCAGTATATTTAGAAACATCTGCGTTTATCCGCGTTCATCTGCGGTTAAAAAACGTTCTTAGTATTTGTGCAACAACAAGTCAGCAGCAAGCTAAAATTAATATAACACCCCACCACAACTAGGAAAACTCACAGTGGAAGTTCTAGACATCAAGCACGATATCGAAACATTGTCCGATCGACTGGGTACCACCCAGGACTATCTTTGACATCCCCGCACTCACAGCCAAAATCCAAGACTTAGAGCAAATCTGTGCCCAACCAGCATTTTGGGACGACCAGGATAAAGCTCAAGAAACCCTCCAAGAACTCAACAACTTCAAATCTCATTTAGACCAATACCGCAGTTGGCAGACTAGCCTAGAAGACGCTAGAGCTATTTTAGAACTGCTGGAGTTAGACGCAGACGAGTCTTTGTTCCAAGAAGCCTCATCGAGTCTTTCCCAATTAACCCGCGAACTCGACCTGTGGGAACTGCAACAATTACTATCGGGCCCCTACGACGAAGGCGGCGCCGTTTTGACAATTAACGCCGGGGCGGGCGGCACGGATGCTCAAGATTGGGCGGAAATGCTGCTGCGGATGTACACCCGCTGGGGGGAAAGTCAAGGTTACAAAGTACATTTAATGGAAATTTCCGAGGGAGAGGAAGCAGGTGTTAAATCAGCTTCTTTGGAAATTGTCGGCCGCTACGCTTACGGTTATATGCGATCGGAAAAGGGCACTCACCGTTTGGTCAGAATTTCGCCGTTTAATGCTAATGACAAGCGTCAAACCAGTTTTGCGGGCGTGGAAGTGATGCCGGTGCTCGATCGATCCGTTAAACTAGACATTCCAGAAAAGGACTTAGAAGTCACGACTTCCCGCGCAGGCGGCAAGGGTGGGCAAAACGTTAACAAGGTAGAAACGGCAGTCCGCATCGTTCACCTTCCGACAGGTTTGGCTGTCCGCTGTACCGAAGAACGCAGTCAGTTACAAAATAAGGAAAAAGCTCTCGCACTGCTGAAAGCGCGCCTGTTGGTGATTGCGAAGGAACAGCGGGCTTCGGAAATTGCCGAGATTCGGGGCGACATGGTAGAGGCGGCTTGGGGCCAGCAAATTCGGAATTACGTGTTTCACCCCTATCAAATGGTCAAGGATTTGCGGACTGGAGTGGAAACCACCGCCATCCTAGATGTGATGAATGGCGAATTAGAACCGTTCATTCAAGCTTATTTGCGGCAGGAAAATCAGTTAATCGCCCAAACAGAGTAACCGCTACCCGCAATCAAACAGGTTTGTAGTGAGGACTTCAGTCCGCAAGAAAGAAGGACTGAAGTCCGAACGATCGAACGAACAGGTTTGTAGTGAGGACTTCAGTCCGCAAGAAAGAAGGACTGAAGTCCGAACGATCGAACGAACAGGTTTGCAGTAAGGACTTCAGTCCGCAAGAAAGAAGGACTGAAGTCCGAACGATCGAACCAAATTTCTGGTATAATTTTGAGGTTTTGGTCGATCGCCCGACATCCAACAAGTCGCGCCACCCAAAAGCTTGATATGATAAAACTCGATCTAACAAACACTAAGGAGAAAGAATGACCCAAGTTGTAATCGGCGAAAATGAAGGGATTGAGTCAGCCCTACGACGGTTTAAGCGACAAGTTTCCAAAGCGGGTATTTTCCCCGACATGAGAAAACACCGCCACTTTGAAACCCCCTTGGAAAAGCAGAAGCGCAAAGCTATAGCCAGAAGGACTAAGAGACGCTTCCACCGCAACAACAAACCCTAGAATTAGCACTAAATTGATTCGGCACATATAATGCCTTGCGATTCTAGTACCGCAGCGACTCGGAGAATCACCGCTTCGCTGTAGGGAGCACCGATAATTTGTACTCCCAAGGGCAAAGCGCCGGGCCGCTGTACGGGCACGCAAAGAACGGGTAAGCCTATAAATGATAAGGGTTGGGTGAACAGTCCCAGATTGGGACGCACTAATATTTCTTGTCCGGCGATGACCATTTTCTCGACACCAATTTCAGGAGCCGCGATCGGGGTGGCGGGTGCGAGAATGATATCTGTATGTTGGAATATGCCGCGAATTCGATCGCGATACCACTGTCTAAATCTCTGCGCTTGCACGTACCACGTCGCAGGAATCAGGGTTCCAGCCAAAAAACGATCGCGCGTGGCCGGATCAAAGTCTTGAGGGCGCGTCCGCAAATTCTCCAAATGCAAGTTACCTCCCTCGCAAGCCGTAATTATAAATGCCGCCGCCCTCGCGCGATCGGATTCCGGTATGCTGACAGTTGCAAGCCCCCCGATTTTTGGGGGGTTTGTTGTTATTTTTTCTATCTCAATACCACAATTCAAGACATTTGTCAAGGCCTTGGCAACTATTTCTACAGCATCCAAAGCTTCCGGTTGGGCCCCTGTAGCGAAATACCCGTCAGCAACCGCAATCCGCAATCCGTCAATTCCTCGATCTAACTGCGGCGAACAAAGTTCAGGCGGGCGTTTAGTGCAAACCGGGTCATCAGCATCAGGCCCTTGCATGATATCGTACAGCATCGCCATATCTCGGATCGATCGCCCAAACGGCCCCACACAATCCAAACTACTCGAAAATAAACAAGTTCCGGCCCTTGACAAACGGCCGTAAGTCGGCTTAAAGCCAAAAACACCGCACAAAGCAGCGGGCACGCGGATGGAACCGTTAGTATCCGAACCGAGGGTGATGGGTACTAAACCCGCAGCCACCGCAGCAGCCGAACCACCACTGGAACCGCCCGCAATCCGAGTGGTATCGCGGGGATTGCGTGTGGGCCCGTAGTGACTGTTTTCGGTGACAAAACCGTAGGCGTACTCATCCATGTTTAGAGTACCTACGAGCACCGCACCCGCTTGTCTGAGTCTGGCTACCGCCGCCGCGTCACGGGTAGCGGGAGGATTATCAGCGTTAATTTTTGAGCCTGCGAGGGTCGTAATTCCGCCGATGTCGAAGAGGTTTTTGACGGCGAAGGGTACACCTGCTAGCAGGCCTGGGTTTTCGTTGTTTGCGATCGAATTATCTATTTTTTCGGCATCGGCGATCGCACTTTCGGCGATAACATTAGTAAAACAGTTAAAAGCTCGATCGGCAACCGCAATCCGTTCTAAAGCAGCACTTACCGCCGCTGTAGCCGTAATCTTACCGCTTTTAACCGCCGCTGCCGTAGCAACCGCATCAGCCCCATCCAAAAAACATCTGCGTTCATCTGCGTTCATCTGCCCTCATCTGCGGTTAAAAATCTAAGGTTCAAACACTGGCGCGACTTCTACTTCTGGAGGTAAAGGGAATTCAGTAACGAGTCGGGCAATTTCCGCTATTCTCTCGAAGTTTACCACAACACCGGGCCGATGTTCTGGGTCTAAGGGTAAGTTTATCAGTTCGGCGGTGCGATCGACATATTCTTCTATATTTATCATTTTTTTATTTTCCCTGAGAAGTGTCAGGGTGTGCGATCTATTATTGTATGGTAATCCACGTCGGACTGTCAGTTATTTTCGAGCAGTTTTTTGTATTCCTCAGATTGCCTGATATCATCGAGAGGTGATTTTTGCTCTGGTAGTTCATCAGGACAAAACTTTATAGATGTCTGCGCTTCCCAAGAATTTAAATTAAAATTAACTTCGATTTGAACCTTTCCTTTTTGCCAACCCTTGGAACCAATTTTGAGAATTTGACACTCGATTCCTTCTTGAGGAGAGTTCCAGTTTATATCCCCTCCTCTAATTTTCGTCTCTTCATTAATAGGCAGCTCTCTCATCAATTCAATTATCCGCTTCTGAAGTTTGTTAACTTCTACTGCATTAGCCTCCAATAATATATTTCTAAACTTGCTGGCTGCTAGCTCTTTAAACCGGCGCACCGTAAAAGTAGCTTTATTGAATAGCAAAACATCATCATCGCCGTCTAGTGTCTCATATTTTTTATGGGCTTCAATCTTTTCGTTCATTTTTTTACAAAATTCGGGTTCTTCCTCTTCAATACCATTTCCCGCTATCTTAGTCAAGCTCGTAAAAAAATAAATTAACTCTTGGACTTTTCCCACTCAAACACTGACAGTTTCCCGCAACTTCTCAACCGCCACATCCAGCGGAGGCAAAGCAAAATCCTCAGCATCCATCAATTCCTTAACCTTATCAAAAATCTCAACTTCCGCCTCTTCCTGATCCGTTAGCTTATCATAAAAATAAGGGTCGGCAAACCACTGTTCAAACGCTATCATTAACAAGCCATTGGGCGAAAGTTCAAACTGCCAATACTTAGAAACTCTGCTGTCAACCACTTCAAACATCGGTGCCGGATTCTCCATCGGATAATAGCTAAAAATATCGTCGCAGATATAGTACCAAATAGTTCCTTTCCATTCTCGGATAGCATAAACAACATATTCCTTGCCTATTGTTAGTGACAACTTAATTTTTCGAGTGTAACCGCGTGGTGGATCAATATATTCATCGGGAAGAGATTCGCCCGTATTAGCAATACAACGAATTTTCATAACTTGATTACCTACAGATTTTTAGGGGCTGTTTTAGGATACTAAGGTATTTTAGTAAAGGCGAAAAAACTCAATATACCTTCGCTATTCCCCAACTCAAACACTGACAGTTTCCCGCAATTTATCTACCGCCACATCCAGCGGAGGTAAATCAAAATCCTCAGCATCCATTAATTCCTTAACCTGATCAAAAATTTCAACCTCCGCCTCTTCCTGATCCGTCAGCTTATCATAAAAATAAGGGTCAGTAAACCACTGTTCAAAAGCAATTTCTAACCGCCCATTCGGTGCTAGTTCAAACCGCCAATACTTAGAAACTCGGCTGTCAACTACCTCAAACAGCGGTGCAGGATTCTGCATGGGATAATAGGTGTAGTTATCGTCACAGATATAGTACCAAATAGTTCCCCGCCACTCTCTAAAAGCATAAACAACATATTCACGACCCACCGTCAATGAAAATTGTATTTGTTTTGTGTAACCGATAGCAGGCTCTATGTAATCATCAGGAAGCGATGCACCTGTATTGGCGATACAGCGAATTTTCATAAATTTTCTCATTCCTCATTACAAATTTTTGGGAGCTATTTTCGGGTACTGACGTTTGAACTTGCACTCTACATTTTCCTGAGTCTGACTGTTCCGAAACCAATGAACTTGCACAGATGCTCCATTAATCGTAAAAGCCTGAATGCTTGTCATTTTATACCAATGTTCAGGAGACCCACCATAGATAGCAACAAGTCGGGGAGCATCTCCCAGCATATTGTTTGCTCCGCCTTGAATACCTTTGCCATTTCCAGCGAGTGCATCTTGCAGCAGCAGTTGCTCTAGCAAATTTCTCGGACTCTCATCGGGAATAGCACCTTTATTCATAGTTTAACAGCTTCAAATATTGTTTGTCAAAAACAATAAAAACTAATTTTAGCAGGTTCAGTTTCCGCCAGCAACTTTCCCCGCGAAATCACATACCCAACCAGAGCGCTTCTCCTAATTGCATATAAGATAAATTAGACAATTTCAAATTCCAGATTGTGACTTTTCAGAAAATCATGGCTGAAGTGGTCAACCACATTCGTATCGCTCAATTCCAGATTATAAAAATCAATAAAATCCGCATCAAAAAGTGGTCCAGCGTGCCAAGTCCCCACATCTAACTTAATAAAACAATTCCCCGGAATCCGAAAAGCAACAATATCCTCTAAACTCGGTTTATCGCTATCCCCAGGAGGTGCAACCGCCATCAACCAATCCTTCCCATCCAAAGAACCCAAACACTGCGTGCATTTAACGTGTCGCGTGATTTTGCCAAACTTGCGACCTTTACTTGGCAACCGCATAATGTAAAATCTAGGAATGCCATTGTCCAAATTTAACTGAGCATCCTCAGCATCAAAAGACTTACCATCAACACTCGCAGAGATAACTTGACCATAACTCCGAAAATTCTCCGGTGTCACCCATTGTGCCGGCAATTGCTTAATTGAAACTGATGTACTCATAAATCCCAACATCCTTAACTTTCTCCATACATAAATTATCCATCATCCCCTTCCTCTTCTTTCTTCTCCTCCTTCTCTTCCTTAGCGCCCTTCGCGTCTTCGCGGTTCGTTAAAAAAATATTATTTAAGCCCGATCGCCCAAATAAGCCTTACAATCAAACTCAGCACACCGCTGCAAAAACCGAGCCGGAATATCAGGCCTCGCCCCCCAATGCAAGTGC
>PVWI01000037.1 GCA_003003725.1 filamentous cyanobacterium Phorm 6
CAGAAAAACTGACAGTTTTAGGAGAAGGAGGATCTGCTAATACAGAATGGGAAAACGGACGCATAAAATTTGATACTGATTTTAACGTGCAAACTCTGATTGATAACAATCAAGGCTTGCAATTATTTGACACTAACGGCAATACGATATTTCAGCAAGGGAAGTTTGTGCTTGCCATACCATTGTCATTAAGCGATACAGTACAATTACCAACGGCAAAAAATCGAATTCAAGGAATTACCTTGCCAATAAGTGAGAGGGAAGGTGGTAAAGTAATCGGCTATATAAGAGTAAGCCAATCCCTCGAAGAAATTGACGAAACCTTAAATAAATTAAATTTAGGGCTAGGGAGTGGAATTCTTATAGCCTTGATTTTTAGCGGTGTTGGTGGAGTCATATTGACTCGTCTAGCGATGCAGCCAATTGAGGAAAATTTTCAAAGTTTAAAGCAGTTTACTGCTGATGCTTCTCACGAATTTCGCAGCCCCTTGATGGCGATCAAAAGTAATCTAGCCGTAGCACTAAAATACCCAGATGGCATGAGAGAATCAGATGCCGAAAAGTTTCAGGCTATTGCTAGTGCTGCGAATCAAATGACGCAGCTAACCGAAGATTTGCTGCTGTTAGCACGAACCGATAAAGTGGTCAGCATCAATAAAGCTCCTGTCAATTTAACTGTTGTTTTGGAGAACTTAGTTCAGCTTTATCAGTCTCGCGCCGAACTCAAACAAATTAGTTTAAAACCTCAGCTAACAGAAAATATTAATTTAATAGGTGATTTAAACCAACTAACACGACTGTTCACCAATTTGATTCAAAATGCACTTCACTACACGCCATCTGGAGGAACAGTTGAAATTACAGCCAACCGTCTCGGTTCCTATTGCATTGTCAGCGTGCGAGATACGGGTGTGGGAATTGCACCCGAGCATATTAAGCTGATTTTTGAGCGGTTTTGGCGAGCAGATGAATCTCGTTCCTATTGGAGTGGAGGTTCTGGTTTGGGATTAGCAATAGCCCAAACCATTGCCCAAAATCACGACGGCTCAATTACCGTTACCAGTCAGCTAGGAGTTGGCAGTTGCTTCACTGTGAAATTGCCCTGTAACTCTTTTTAAATCATTTAATATAAATCGCTTTATTGATGTTTTTTAAAAACAACAAATTATTGAAAAATTATGATATAAACTATAAATAGCTTGAACTTTATTGAGTTGTATTGATTATGCTAAAAAAAATTCATGAATTTTGGTTTCAGCATATAAATCCACGATTAAATACTTTAATTGTGACACTTGGTGTAGTTGGACTTACCAGTTGTCTGCTAATCAGTTTTATTTTAGCGTGGCTATTTGAAGAAATATTAGAACGAGAAGCTTTTGCTTTTGATACTTCTTTGCTGTACTGGCTGCACGGATATGCAAATCCGAGTCTAGATGCTGTGATGCTAACAATTACTCAGCTTGCTGATCCCCGTGTAGTTATAGTGATTGTGGCAGTCACGCTGGGAATTCTCTGGTGGAAGCATCACCGCGAGGAAGCTAATTTTTTTGCTGTTGCTTGTTTGGGAGCCTTCATTCTCAATACTGGATTAAAGTTATTTTTTACTAAACCTCGTCCACATCTTTTTCCAAGTTTAATTGCAGAAACATCCTTTAGTTTTCCGAGCGGTCACGCTTTAGGAAGTTTTGTAATGTATGGGTTTCTATCTTACCTGCTTTCCGCTCACTTTCCGAAGTTTTCCAAATTAATATATACTTTAGCTGTTTTGACGATCGCTCTTATTGGCCTGAGTCGGATGTATATAGGGGTACACTGGCCAACGGATATCATTGGTGGCTACGGAATCGGCTATCTTTGGCTGACGCTTTGCATCGCAATGCTGAGGTTACAAACCAGACAAGTCTAGTATTGCATTGCTCAATTCGAGCGAATATCAAAGGGTAGCTAGTGATTGTGATAAAAATCAAGCTACCCTATGATATAATGTTTGGTTAGTTCCTCGCTAAGCAGATGTTTGTAGTAAAAACTGAAGTTTTCCTAAAAATATAAGGACTAAAGTCCTCACTACAAACCAATTTTATTCATCGTTAGCAGCCACAGTCCCCATGAGTTTTCTCTGATTGAAAGTTGTGAAGGCGATACAGACTAAAAGTATTGACAGCAGGACTATAGATGAGCCTACCGTACCAAAATTTAGACCGCCTTTTTCTTGTGATTTGGTCATAACATCCCCAAGTGTGGCACCAAACGGTCGGGTGAGTACGAACGCAATCCAAAACAACAAGACTGGCGAAATTTGAGTATAATAATATGCTCCCAATACCAGCGCAAGCAAACTAGAAATTAGGAGCGCTCCTCCTGCAAATCCAAGTCCAGAAGTATCGGCGAGAAAATCGCCCACCGCAGTACCCAAAGTATTTGAAAATAGAATTGCAGTCCAATAAAGTATCTCAATTTTAGGCGTTTTGACGTTATTAACAGATAGAGACCCAACACTGAATCGCCAGAATGCCAAAGTAGCCAAGAGAAGAGTAAGTAAAATCGCAGACCCTGTAGCGTAGCCCAGCCCTAAAGTACGATCCATGTAATCTGAAATCGTTGTACCCGCTGTGCTGGTTGAAAGGATGACAGTCCAATAAAGCAATGGGTTATAGCTTTTCGATATCAATTGAGAGACAAGAGTAGCTAAAAAAATTCCAATCAATATCATCGAACTAACCGCATAGCCCACGTTTAACGTCATGGATAAAAGGTCTCCTGCCGTTTCCCCCAGAGTGGTTGCACATATCTTCATTATCCAGAAAAAGGCAGTGATTTGTGGAAGTTTGCTCATTTTGGCGATCGGGTTATCGTACTTTAGCGGTTTCACTCTAGATGATAAATGTCAAGAACTTGGAAAGATCGATCGCTAATCAGTTTTGTTGGTCGATCGGCATTGGGGCTAGTTTCTTCTGCTTAAGGCTTAAGTAAATAACCAGACTCACGATTATACAAAGAAAAAGCATACTGGTTCCGATCGTACCAAAACCCAAACCACCATTTGTAGTAGGTTGTGACAATAAATCGCCAGTAGATGCCCCCAGTGGACGAGTCAAGATGTAGGCCACCCAAAATGCCAAGACTGCATTCATTCTGAAGTAATAATAACCAGCAGCTACTATCGCAATTAAAACCGCAAATACTAATGCTGATTGTGCATAACCCAGTTTCAAAGCCTCTGCTATAAAGTCTCCTGTTGCCGTACCAAAAGCAAACGTAAATAAGATAGCAGCCCAATAAAACAGCTCTCTCTTCGCTGTGTTGATGGAGTGCATAGCTAATGTTTTTTCGACCGCATACCACAGTCCAAAAACGGCACATAATATTGCACTAAAAACTATAATAGTTGTGGTCAAGCTAACTCCCAGCTCGTCTACCAATCTATCCGTAATTAGTGTGCCAGTGATGCTCATTAAAACGACGACAATCCAGTAACTAGCTGGCACATACCGTTTCAGCTTAAACTGATTCAAAAGCGCCATCAGTAACACAGCGCTCATCACATAGGATGTAACGCTTAAACCAAGGTTCAGGTTTACTGATAGATAATCAGCCATAGTTTCACCTACTGTGGTAGCCAAAACCTTAATAATCCAGAAGGAACCTGTAACCTCTGGAACCCTGTTTAGCATCTTATTCATGATATTTTTCTTTCTTAATTTTTCGATAGAAACAAGATGGGATCGCATCATAAGGGCGGGCATTCACAGACACCGCCCTACTCTATTTGTTGCCTCAAGAAAGCGAATTTGTTCGGAATTTACTTCGTCTTGGTATCATCATTCGTTTCCCCATCGCCATCGCCGCCAGCCGCCTCGGAAATTTGAACGCTGCTGCGGGGAGAAACGCTTTCCTTACCCTCAGCTTTTAGGCTTTGCGTTTGGAGGATTTTACCGTTACCCGCATCTACACTTATTTCCTGTTGACCGATCGCAACTGAGTACACAAGATTGCCGTCTTCGTTTTCTAATTTGACACTATTTGCTGTGCCGCCTTTAGCAGCTTCCGCTGCGGATCGCGCCTGTTCGGGCGTAATTTTAGCTAGAGATTGCAGGCGACTTGATTCTTGCTTTTCTTCGGCATCATCGTTAGTTTCGCCGTCGCCATCACTGGCTTCAGGTGCTGCTTTGCTGCTGGTGCGATCGGGCATGACGGCAACCTGAGATTGTGTTGGCGAAGCGTACACAGTTCGGACTAATGCACTCAGCCCTAAAGTACCGACTAAAGCTGTCACTAGAGCGATTTTTGTTGAGGTTTTCATGGTGCGAAACTTCTTTAATCTAGGCTTACAGTTTCACTGTAGATAACAAAAGTCAAGAACTTAGCAAGATTTTCAAAAATTTGGATAGTGTTATTTTGTTTATGTATATAAAAATGCAGCTTGAGAAGCAGTACCTGACTAAATCTCTGGCATAATTATTGTGTAACAGCCATCCTGCCTGTTCATGACTATCTTTTTAGGAGAAGTCTATTTCGCACTCAAGCAAATCGTTCCACATGATGCCGTCTAATTTATTACTAAATGGCGGAACGACATCCTTTGCCTGCTTGCCAGCAATAGTATCTTGGCTGGCACTACCGCAACCAAGCGAGTCATTAGTCTCGCCGTCACTTTGATTGTCGAATGTGCCCGCACTACCGCAACCAAGCGAGTCATTAGTCTCGCCGTCACTTTGATTGTCAATTACAGAGATTTTATTGGCGATTTGCATTGTCAAATCCTTTCCATGTAGGTTTGCGCTTTCACTCTAGAGCACAAATGTCAAGAACTTGGAAAGATTCAGCGAAACCTAAAAAAATTGGTAAAATTATGGCTTGCTGCTGCTTTTCATCGTGTATATGTCTAATTTTAAGACTGTTTAATTGGCAGTGTTATGCAAAACTCCGTTCCCTCTCCCAGTTCGGAAACAACTTCTAGATTACCCTTGTGCTTTTCGATCAACTGATAACAAACAGTTAGTCCTAAACCTGTTCCTTTGCCTACATCTTTCGTCGTGAAAAAAGGATCGAATATTTTAGATTTTAATTCTGGCGGTATCCCAGTACCGTTATCTCGAATTCCGATTCTAACCAGCTCGGTATCTATTGTTTCCGTATGAATCCAGATAGTAGGTCTCTCAGTCGCATTGCTTGAGGCTTTACTGTTAACTTTTCGTTCCTCAACGGCCCAGATTGCATTGTCGATTATATTCATAAATACCTGATTCAAAAGCGCTGCATAGCACTTGACTTTGGGTAAATCTCCATAGTCTTTAATTACTTCAATCTTTGATTCCAAGCGCTGATTGATAATTGCCAACGTACTGTCAATACCTTCGTGAATATTGGCAAATTTCAGCGACGATTCATCCAATCTAGAGAAGTTACGCAGAGACTGAACAATTTGTCTAATTCTGTCAGCGCCATTTTTCATGGAATGTATAAGTTTAGAAAAATCCTCAGCCATAAAATCCAGATCGATTGCCTCAGTTTCAGCTTGAATCGCACCGTTGGGATTAGGGTACTGCTTCTGGTACAATTTCACTAATCGGAGTAAGTCTTGAGAGTAGTTACTAGCGTGTTCTAGGTTGCTGTAAATAAAACTGACCGGATTGTTGATTTCGTGAGCGATACCTGCTACCATTTGACCCAAGCTCGACATTTTCTCGGCTTGAATGAGCTGGGCTTGAGTCTGCTGAAGATTGTGCAAGGCATCTGCAAGTTGATTGTAAGCTGACTGCAACTCGTGATTTTTTTGTGAAAGTTCTTCAGTCCGTTCTTCCACGCGCTTTTCTAAGTTTTGCTGCGAAATTTCTAATGCTTCAATATGCTCTTTTACAGATTGAATGAGACTGTTGAAAGAAATCGTTAATCCTCCTACTTCATCGCCAGTAGTAACCGCAGCTTGGAGATTAAAATTGGATTCCTTAGTTGCTTGTTCAGCGACTTGAGTCAATGCTTCTATAGGTTGAGAAATCATCCGACTGATGTATAATGCAAAAATAGCAGCGCCGATTGCTGAAAGTAAAAGACTGGCGATGCTGATTTGGACACCAATTTTCCGCGCGCTTTCTAGCTGGAATTTTGCTTGTTCTTGTCCTAGATAAGCAAGTTTAACAAATTTGGTTAAATCTTCTGAAAGTTCGTTAAACTGGATCGCCTCCCGGCTTTTGGTAAAATCCCACAGTGACTGCTGTGCAGCTATACCTGTTTTTTCTCCCAAGCGTTTAGGATCAATTTGTTGCAAAGTCCGCTGGATTTTTTGAATGTAAGCTATTTGAGTAGAGTCATACTTACGTAAAAATTGATTCAACTGTACTATGTCTGTGTCGGCTTGGTTGAAACTGCTATTACCTAAAATTATTAACGAAGATAAAAGATGACGAGATTTTTTTAATGCAGTAAAAAATTCACCTTTTTCGTCTACAAATTCTTGAGTATCTCCAGTCACAAAAATAAGTTTATTTTGGTTTGATTGAGTTTCCATCACAGCAATTTTCATTCCGCTTAAAATCTGGGCCTTTTCTTGTTCGAGACCGAGTTTATGCAAAGCTTTTTTGGTGTAGAAGTTTCCAACTAGCTGTCCGCAAGTCGTTCCCAAAACAGCAAGACTGAGTATCAATGCATAACCCAAGCTAATTTTTAACCGAATCGGGGCGCGGCGAAGCAGTTGTTGCAACCAATTGGGAGCAAATTTGAAATCCGTTGATGTTTTTATATGGGATGGCATTTGGACTACAGCTTGCTTATGGTTTTGTGAGTGCATGGGAATAATATTAAGGTTGACATCTATTTTTCTGAAATTTTAACCATGAACTTTCTTTAATGTCAGTTTGACACTTCACTCTACAGGACAAATGTCAAGAACTTGGCAAGATTATCTGTCTGAAAGTTAAGAGATTTCATCCTGATTTCATTTTTGGGTGTCAACCTAGGTTAAGTGGCGATTTAACATGGATGAGGTGCTGTCGCGGTGAGGAGTGCGATCGCACTTAAGATAGCAAGTATCAAGCGTGCAAGTTTTCGCAGCCACAGACCAAAATACCATCAACCGTGAAAATATCTCTCGATTAATAGTCGTCTCTGCTCATACCCGAGGGCGATATGTTTGTTTTTTAATTACTGATATTCGCCCAGCATTATTGCAACTTTTATGCTCGCTAATTTCTGAATAAGTTTTGATAAATTTCCTTGACTCCCTGTCTCAAAGTGCCATAATTTACCAATCATTGTCCGCCAAGAGTAAATCAAATGAAAACCATCAAATCAAGTTTAATTGTTCTAGGCACTGTCGGATTACTATTTTTGGGAGCCTGTGGCAAAGGCGACGAAAAAAGTGGTGCAAATAGCAGCCAAACATCCCCTCCTGTCGCCTCTCAACCTGTATCTTCTGCTCCCAGTGCTGCCCCTGCGACAACGGGTAAAACGGATCATCCTACAGCATCTAAAGGCGGTCAAGTTGTCGAGTCTGGAGCTTACCACTTAGAGTTTTTAGCTGAGAAAGAAGCTACCGGAACTCATTTAGACCTTTATTTGCAAAAAGGCGACAATCACGAACCAGTCCCCAACGCGAAAGTGTCAGCTCAAGTGCAGTTACCGAGTGGAAAACAGCAAACCCTAGCCATGAATTACGACCCTGATGGCAAACATTATACTGTTGTGTTTCCTGTCAAAGATGCCGGACAATATCCCGTCAAAATGACTGCGGATATTAACGGAGAAAAAGTCAACGGTCGTTTTACCTTTAAGCAATAGATAGCTGAGCGATTAATGCCGTCTTAGTTATGGGTGCATTATGTCAACTATCTCGAACAGTGTCAACCCGGTTTATTTGATGAGCGGGGTTGATTTTAATTTGGACGAGCGGCAATTTATTCTCCTAAACACTAATTTAAATTACGTAAATTTCATACTAATTTCATCCCTGAGAGTGAAGCTAATAAATAAGAGAAACAATTAGTTGAGTTTTCAGGGATAATCGCCATGAAAAAGTTTATTTACGCTGCTGCCTTTACCTTGGTGCTGGCATCTAATGCCCCCGCTACTATTGCGGGAGGAGCCATGCAAAATGCTAATATTCCTCACCTTGTTGGTAGCGCTGCAACTCCTAATAAAGCTCGCTTTCAAGGTGCTACCCATCATTTTGAGGTTCACGTTCAGGGAAGAGCTCTTTCGGAAATTGCGATCGCCATTCCAGACAATCTGAGCATCAGGGGAGGGATTGAGGTGAAAAATCAATCCAATCAGAAAATCGACACTCAAGTATCTGTCAATAGCAAAAAAGCCACCGTAGTTTTTGCTCAACCAGTCGCTGCTGACACCACCATCTCAATTTATATGCGTGGCATTCATACTCCCGGTTACAGCCGCAATTGGGGGTATGCAATTTCTGGTAAAATGGTAGGAATCAACGCAGAAATTCCCCTCGGTAGAGTTGGGATTCAAACTTACTAATAGTAATAAAATTAGGGAAAGATTCTGTGTTCTACTCTCATTTTGAAAAAGTCAAAATCCGCGTTTATTGTAGCACGAGCATCCCGCCCCTTGGGCTACCTGCCGTTAAAAAGATCAAATTCAAACTGCTTCCTGCATTGCCAATAACCTGCTAGTTTCAGACTTCTGCTGCCTGATTGGTAGCGAAATTACAAACTCCGTACCTTCTCCAACTCTGGAAAGGCACTCCAAGCTGCCACAGTGCTTTTCTCGAACAATCTCGGAGCTAATTGATAACCCTAAACCCGTTCCTTTACCGGCGGGTTTCGTGGTAAAAAAGTGATTAAATATTTTAGCCTTGACTTCTTCAGTCATTCCAGGGCCGTTGTCGGAAATGCGGATGATTGCCCGATCGCCCTCCGCGACTTCCGTGCTAATCTCAATTGTAGGACAGCTTCTGTGACAATTCAAAACACCCGCATTAGAACTGTCTCGCAAAACATCAATCGCATTGCTGATAATATTCATAAACACCTGATTTAATTGTCCTGCATAACACAATACGGTTCACTTAACACTATTTATGCGCCGGAGATCCCCCTAAATCCCCCTTAAGAAGGGGGACTTTGAGAGCATTCTTTTCCCCCCCTTTTTAAGGGGGGTTAGGGGGATCTGTCTTAAGTGAACCGTATAATTTTATAGTCATTGTTTGAGCGGACTCGATCTAATGCCCAATGCCCTGTTTGGCCAATGCCCTCCCTACACAATTATCTAATCGGAATTTCGATGATAAATTCGGTTTCTTTATCGGCTTGGGAGAGGCATTGCAATTTGCCATTGTGTTTTTCAACGACAATTTGGTGCGAAATTGATAAACCCAAACCTGTGCCTTTACCTACGGGTTTTGTGGTAAAAAACGGGTCAAACAAACTCACAATATGATCTTGGGGGATACCCGGGCCGTTGTCTTTTATCCGAATGCAAATACTTTTGTTGTCAATCGTTTCAGTTTTAATTGTAATTGTCGGAAAACTAGAATTTGTGGTGGTGGTGTTGATTTTGCTGCTGCTTTCTTCCAATGCGTCCATCGCATTTGCTAATATATTCATAAATACCTGATTCAAGAGTCCGGGATGGCATTTAATTTTCGGCAGTTCTCCGTATTCTTTAATCACTTTAATGCCCTGCCAGTTTGGCTTGGCTTTTAGCCTGCTGTTCAACATTAACAGGGTACTTTCTAAACCTTCGTGAATGTCGGCAGGCTTGAGCTTAGCTTCGTCGGTTCGCGAGAAGTTGCGCAGAGTTTGAATGATTTCTACAATTCGCTCGCATCCTGTCTGCATGGAATTGAGCAATTTTGGCAGGTCTTCTGCTAAAAATTCTAAGTCTATATCTTCGGCTTGTTTCTGAATTTTTGCAGGGGGATTTGGGTATTCTTCTCGATACATCTGCACGATTTCTAGCAGGTCGAGAACGTAGCCGCGGACGTGGCAGAGGTTGCCGGCGACAAAGCCAACTGGGTTGTTAATTTCGTGGGCAATTCCTGCTAGGACTTGTCCGAGGGAAGACATTTTTTCGGTTTGGACTAATTGCATTTGAGTTTGCTGCAATTCGCGCAATGCTGTTTGCAATTCTCTTGATTTTTGCCGATCGCGCGCAGCACCCGCAGCCCGTTCTTCCTCAACTCCGATCGCCCCTGCAATAATTCCGATCAGCTTGCAGTCGGCTTCTGTGGGGGCGATCGGCTCTGTGTAGAGAACGCACATCACACCCATGTAATTGTCACCCAGCCGCACTGCTTGTCCCAGATAGCTTTTGAGTTGGTAGCGGATGACAGCGGGATCGCTTTTGCCGTAGATAGTGTTCTGCAAGTCAGGAATCGCCACAGCCGCGTCGCCTCCTTTACTGCATACATCGGTGCAGATGTGGCCTTCGGCGCGATCGACAGCCGGGTAATCCGGCGGCGTTTGCCAAGTCGCGATCGCGCGCAGCAGCCCGCCACCGACGTGGCTGTAGATGGCGCTGCTGCCGCCCAAAAGCTCTCCGGCTAAGGATGTCAGGCGCTGGATGTTGTCAGCCGCGTCGGTGGTGAATCCCAAAAAGCACTCGTTGATTTTGCTGAGGCGGTATTCTGCTTGCCGACGCGCCGTCATGTCGCGGGAGTTGACTACAATTCCGTTCACAGCGGGGTCTGCTAGCAAGTTAATGCCGACTCCTTCGAGAAAACACCAAGAACCGTCAGCGCGCCGGAAGCGACCTTCTAGGGCGATCGGATCTGCGGGATTTGCGATCAGTTTCTCCTGCTGGGAAATGACCGCTGCAATGTCGTCTGAGTGGATGAAATCGAGAATCATTCGATCGATCAGTTCCTCTGGTTCGTAGTCCAAAACTGTTTCTACAGAAGGGCTTTCGTATACTATGCGGCCGCTTGCGTCGAGAATAGTAATGATGTCGGAACTGTTGAGAATCAGCGATCGCCACTTAGCCTCATTTTGCAATAAAGCTGACTGGGCTTGTTTGCGATCGGTAATATCCTCGACCATTTTCAGAATAAACTGCGGCATTCCCTGACTGTTGTCGATGACAGAGGCGCTGAGGCGTCCCCACCTGATGCTGCCGTCGGGGCGGAGATAGCGCTTCTCGATTTGGTAAGCTTGGCGATCGCCTCCGGCCAACTGCCGGCGCAACTGGCGCGAAGCTGGTGCGTCTTCCGGGTGCACGCAGCAATCGATATCGACCCCCCGGAGTTCGGCTTCCGATCGCCCCAGCATAGCTTGAAATGCCGGATTAGTGGCGATCGCCACACCTTGGAGAGTAGCGACTGCCATGCCGATCGCACCGCGTTCAAAAATTGCCCGAAACCGCTGTTCGCTTTCGCGCAAAGCTGCTTCTGCTGCCACTTGCTGGGTGATATCCCGCCCCGCCACTGCCATGCCTTTGCGGGAACCGTCGGGGTTGTACAGCGGCACTTTCCGCACTTCAAACAAATTGCTGCCGCCTGTGGGTAAGGGGACAATTTGGCTGCTGGAGGTAAGAGTGCCTGCTTCCCAGGTAGTTTCGTCGGTTTCCTGCCAACTTAGGAGGATGTCTCTGACTCTGGGATCGGCTGCTGCTGCGAGTTCGGCAGTCGTTTTGCCTTGGTAATCTGCGGTTTCCCAGCCCAAAAGTTTGAGGGCGCAGTCGTTAGCAATCAGCCAGCGCCCCTCGCCGTCTGTGAGGTTGATGGCATCGGGCACGGCATCGATCGCGGTTTTCAGCCAGTATTCTCGATCGCGCAGGGCTGCTTCGGCTGCTTTGCGATCGGCGATTTCGGCGACGGTTCCTTCGTAGTAAAGGAGTTCGCCTGCTTCGCTGCGGACTTCGCGCACGTTTTCCGAGATCCAGGTAGTGCTGCCGTCAGCGCGGCGTACGCAGGACTCAAACTCTTTCAGGGAGCCATTTTGGCGGATTTCAGCCATAAAGGAAGCGCGGCGGGTGCGATCGGCGTAAAGGTTTTTTGCCGAACATTTTGCGATCAGTTCTGACGGGCAATCGTAGCCGTACATTCGGGCGAGTGCGGGGTTGGCGCTGAGGTAGCGCCCGTCTGGGGAAGTTTGAAATATGCCTTCGGTGGCGTTTTCAAAGATGCTGCGGTATTTTTCTTCGGCTTGTTTTAGGGCTTCTTCTGCTTGCTTGCGATCGCTGATATCAGATTGCACGCCGATGAAGTGGGTGACGATCCCGCTGCTGTCGCGCACGGGCGAGATGGTGAGTTCGTTCCAGAAGGGGGTGCCGTCTTTGCGGTAGTTTTTCAGAACTACTTTGCAGTCGTGTTGTTCTTGCAGGGCCACGCGGATTTGATCGAGGGCGGCGCGATCGGTATCCGGGCCTTGCAAAAAGCGGCAGTTGTGCCCGATGATTTCGCTGCGATCGTAGCCTGTAATCTGCTCGAAAGCCGGGTTGCAGTAGACTATGGGCTTGTCCGGCTGGGTAGCGTCTGCGATCGTGATGCCGTTGCTGGTAGCTGCTAGGGCGCGATCGTACAGCCGAAATACTTCTTCTATTAAATTCGGTGCATTGCCGCCAGTGCGAGTCGGCGATAGCGTTTCAGAATGAATGCTTATATTATCGATCTGCATGAGTTTCTATATATTGAGTTTATTGTCGAGTCCGACTGGCAGCGCCTAGAGTTTAACAGAATTGCCCTGTTTTCCGAAGGCAGAAGTTAGAAGGCCATTATGCATAATTTTTGCAGTAAATCATACCCATAAAAAATCTGAACTCCATCGTTTTAATTTATAATAGTTGTTGCCGCCCTCACTCTATCCCTGGTATGGTTTACTTAGCCGATCGCGCGAAATTAATTTTTAAATCCAACCCAAAAAAATAGAGCTTCCGGATCTAGTTAAATATTTTTTATTAAAAATTTTTATTAAAATGATTCAAACTCTGGTGAAACCAACCGACTCAAGATTAATTTTGAACGATCGCAGCCAGTTCCGAAATATTGTCGATCGCAAAAGTCGGTTTTAGGGCGAGACACTCAGCGCGATCGCCATATCCGTAAACCGCCCAACAAACATCTATCCCAGCATTTTTCGCAAACAACAAATCAACCGCCGAATCGCCAACCATTAAAACTTGACTGTTATCCAAATCCGGGAACAGCGGTTTAATAATCGAGTGAAAAACACTCGGGTTTGGTTTTTGAATAATTTGTCCGTCATCACCTAAAATTAAATCAAAATAACCGTGAATTCTCAATTTCTCCAAAAATAAGTTAACAAAACTAATGTGCTTGTTGCTGAAAACTCCCAGACTCAATCCGGACTTGCTCGCCAACTGCAAAACTTGCTTGGTGCCCGGAAATAAATCTAGCTGCTTTTCACCTTCTGTCCGATAAAAAGAGCGGTAAGTTTCCACCCATTGGGGAATAGCGCTTTCCTCGATCGCCGGATCCAGGATTTTGAAACTATTTGCTAAATTGATCCCGATCGTCGCTTGAATTGTCTCAGCAGCAGGCGGCTCAATATTGAAACTTTCAAAAGTTTTGGTAAAGCAATATACAATAGCTTTGTGAGTAATTGCCAAGGTGCCGTCGAAATCGAAAATAATTAACTTATACTGACTCATCTTCCTCAAAAAATCCTAGATAGCAACACAAGGCTTACAATGATATAATAGCATTATCAATCTCTAACTCACCAAGAATAAGTATAATTTTTCAACATTCAAGAGGTCAAGATGAATGTCACCGAAAAACCCGAAGTCATAGCAACAGATTTCCCAGATCACACTCAATTACCAGACTCCGACGGTACTTTTGTGAAAAACTTTCAAGAACACCCTCAAAGCATCCTGTTAACAACATCAATTCGACCGATTTTAGATCGAATTCATCCCGACGGACAATACTGTATCGGTCAAGATTCCGGTATTTACTGGCGAGTAGCCCAACCCCCGGAACCGCCAGAAAAAGGAGCCGAAGCACCCGATTGGTTTTACGTGCCCGACGTGCCGCCAACTCTTGACGGAAATCTCCGCCGTTCCTATGTGATGTGGCGGGAATTAATGCCGCCTCTGATTGTACTAGAATTTGTCTCGGGCGATGGTAGTGAAGAAAGAGATAGGACTCCTCGCAAAGGCAAATTCTGGATTTACGAGCGGATAATTCGCCCTGCATTTTACGGCATTTATGAAGTCAAAAAAGCCCAAGTTGAAGTCTATCATTTGGTCGAAGATCGCTTCGAGTTAGCTCCACAAAATAATCGCGGACATTACCCGATCGCCCAAATAGGAGTAGAATTAGGTATTTGGCAAGGAGTTTATCAGGGCGTAGAACTGCCTTGGCTGCGCTGGTGGGAGGCATCCGGGACTTTGCTGCCGGCGGCGGAGGAACGAGCAGAACAAGCCGAATTAGCCGCAGAACAAGCGCAGTTTGAAGCTGAACAAGAACGACAAAGGCGGATAGAAGCTGAGTTGCGAATTCAAGCTTTGGAAGCGCGTTTGCGAGAGTTAGAAGGGGAATGATACTGTGACGAGAAACCGGGTTTTTTCGCCAAAATATTTGCAAAAAATCCTGAATTTCGCAAAAACCAGGTTTCTTTGGATTTATATCCTGGACGATCGATTACCATAACAAACACGGTTCGTAGTGCGGACTTCAGTCCGCAAGATGGAACGGACTGAAGTCCGCACTACGAACCAATCCTGACTCTCGCAAAAATATTTGTAAAAAGCAGTTTCTTTGGATTTATATCCTGGACGATCGATTACCATAACAAACACGGTTCGTAGTGCGGACTTCAGTCCGCAAGATGGAACGGACTGAAGTCCGCACTACGAACCAATCCTGACTCTCGCAAAAATATTTGTAAAAAGCAGTTTCTTTGGATTTATATCCTGGACGATCGATTACCATAACAAACACGGTTCGTAGTGCGGACTTCAGTCCGCAAGATGGAACGGACTGAAGTCCGCACTACGAACCAATCCTGACTCTCGCAAAAATATTTGTAAAAAGCAGTTTCTTTGGATTTATATCCTGGACGATCGATTACCATAACAAACACGGTTCGTAGTGCGGACTTCAGTCCGCAAGATGGAACGGACTGAAGTCCGCACTACGAACCAATCCTGACTCTCGCAAAAACCCGGTTTCTTTATTGGGAGTGCATAAGTCTTACTAGGTAAGCATAGGCTATAATCCAGAATTTGCGTATATTAATTGGTTAAGAGTAAAGTATTGCATCACTTTTGTGTAAAGTCCTATGTCACTAATTGTTCAGAAATACGGCGGCACCTCGGTTGGTACAGTCGATCGCATTTTGGAAGTAGCGCGACGAGTTGTCAAAACAGTACAGCTTGGAAACTCGTTAGTTGTCGTACTTTCAGCAATGGGGAAAACCACCGACGGTTTAGTGAAACTCGCCAAGGAAATTTCCGTAAATCCCAACAAACGCGAAATGGATATGTTGCTCTCCACTGGGGAACAAGTCTCGATCGCACTTTTGAGCATGGCATTACAGGAAATGGGACAGCCCGCCATTTCCCTCACCGGCGCCCAAGTCGGCATCGTCACCGAAGCCGCCCACACCCGCGCCCGGATTTTGCGAATCGACCCGAACAGGCTCCAAACCCAGTTAAACAGCGGTAAAGTCGTCGTCGTCGCAGGTTTCCAAGGCATCGCCGATGCCGGAGAATTGGAAATTACCACCTTGGGGCGTGGCGGTTCCGACACCACAGCAGTCGCCCTCGCCGCAGCCTTGCGCGCCGACAGATGCGAAATTTATACCGACGTGCCCGGAATTCTGACTACAGATCCGCGCTTGGTTGCTGACGCGCAATTGATGGACGAAATCACCTGCGACGAAATGCTGGAATTGGCGAGTTTGGGCGCAAAAGTCCTGCACCCGCGCGCCGTAGAAATTGCCAAGAATTACGGTGTGCCGCTGGTGGTGCTTTCTAGCTGGAGTGACGCGCCCGGTACGCGGGTAGTGTCCCCCCCCCCTCCATCCGCCCGGCCTTTGGAGGGCTTGGAGCTCGCGAAAGCGGTGGATGCGGTGGAGTTTGATTTGGATCAGGCGGGGGTGTCGCTGTTGCGTTTGCCCGATCGTCCGGGAGTAGCAGCGCGGTTGTTTGGGGCGATCGCGCAGCAAAACCTCGATGTAGACTTAATTATCCAGTCAATTCATGAAGGAAATACTAACGATATCGCCTTCACAGTCAGGCGAAATTCGCTGAATCAAGCTGTTGCGGTTGCAGATGCAATTGTCCCCGCCTTGGGTAAGAATTCTCGCCCAGAATTGGGGGAACCGGAAGTGAAAGTAGAAGAAAGACCCATAGCTAAAGTTAGCATTGCGGGTGCGGGAATGATCGGCCGTCCGAGGGTAGCGGCCCAGATGTTTAATACTTTGGCAGATGCGGGAATTAATATTCAGATGATTTCGACTTCCGAGGTGAAGGTTAGTTGTACGATCGATGCTGCGGAGTGCGATCGGGCAGTTGCCGAACTTTGCAAAGCCTTTGATGTCGCCAACTCCCCTGTCGGGCTGCATTCAGCGTCGCATAAACCGCCCGCTGTGAGGGCTGTAGCCTTGGATCTCAATCAAGCGCGTCTGGCAATTCGCCAATTGCCCGATCGGCCCGGAGTAGCAGCAAAAATGTTCGGACTTTTAGCCGAAGAAAATATTAGCGTAGACACGATCATTCAATCGCAGCGGTGTCACAATATCGACGGCATATTAACGCGCGACATTGCATTTACCGTAGCACAAATTGACGCAGAAGCAGCTAAAACAGTCCTAGAAAAATCAGCATTTGAATTCGGCTGGGGCGAAGTAGCAGTCGATACAGAAATCGCCAAAGTTAGCGTTGTCGGTTCCGGGATGGTAGCGCATCCGGGAGTTGCAGCAAAGATGTTTGAAGCGCTTTCGCAGCACGAAATCAACATTCAAATGATTGCAACTTCTGAGATTAAGATTAGCTGCGTTGTGGATGAGGCACAGGGTGTCACAGCTTTGAAGGCAATTCACGCGGCCTTTGAGCTTGCCGGGAGTGAAAAAGTCCAAGTTCCAGCGTAATACTTGTTTGTAGTAGTAGTAGGGACACAGTGCGGTGTCCTTATTGCCTATTGCTGCCCTGTCATTATTGCAGATGATTAGGCTGTGTTAGGATCGAATTGGCGATCGGCTCAAAAGGATTGAATCTTATGACTGTAGCGAAGGAACAGATTACTGATAGCAATAGCAACAGCGGTTTATCGAATTTCCGAATCACTGTCGAACGTTTGATCGAGCTTTTAGATTTAGAAGAAGAGGATGAGTACGGAATTTTGAGACCGACTGAGTATGCTTTCAGGACAGCGATGAAATTGATTGTAGAAGCTTATGATATTTTGGGTGATGATTTTCCTAAATCCTCCACTGGTACAGACGATCTAGGTAGTATCAGACTTGCTTGGGAAAATAGAAAAGCCGATCGCAAAGTTAGGTTATTTTGCCCATCTAATGCCGAGGAGAAAACTTACGTTTATCATCAAAACAGTGAGGAATATGGCTCGGAAGATATTACTTCAGCAGTAACCTTAGTTTATTGGCTAGAGTGGTTTAACAAGCTATGACAGATAAATCTTCTCCGAGTGAATTAGAGTTGGAGCCTTTGAATGAAACTGCTATTGTTTATAGAGCTTTACTTCGCCGACAATGGATGGATGAAACAAGCGATCTAGTTTTACTCTTCGCTTATTTACTTAGAGCAAATGAACCAGGTTTGTCGGTGACAATTGCCAGTGTTCGTTCGCCCGAACAATGTGCAGCAAAATTTAAAAAATGTTACGGAGTTGCTAGTATTCAAGTAGGACAAATTCGTGAATTAGGTTTAGATGCAGTACCTGATTCAGCATCCCACGCTCAGATTGTCGGTTTACCTTATGTGACAGACGACCGAGACAGAGCTGAAAGATTAGCCGATTTATTAGCAGAGCAATCTCAAATTATATGGAAACCAAGGGATTTAATCTTATGACTGTAGCGAAGGAACAGATTACTGATAGCAGCAATAGCGGTTTATCTAATTTTCGCATTACCATCGAACGTTTGATCGAACTTTTAGATTTAGAAGAAGAGGATGAGTACGGGATTTTGAGACCGACTGAATATGCTTTCAGGACAGCGATGAAATTGGTTGTTGAGGCTTATGATAGCATGGGAAACAGTTTTCCAAAATGCTCTACTGGTACTGATGACCGAGGCAGTATTACACTAGATTGGACAAGCTTAGAACCAGAGCGTACAGTCCGCCTATTTTGTCCCTTCAGTGCAGAGCAACCAGTTGATATCTATCACCATGCAAAGAATGAAAATGTGGTCGAAGATATCGTTTCATCATCAACATTAGTTTACTGGTTGGAGTGGTTTAACAAAAGATGATAGAACAATCTTCAGGGAGTGCGTCAGAGTCGGAAAATTTACCTTATAATACTATAGCAGCATCTACTCAACACCCAGTTTCTCAATTAATTCATTCCACTTTATCTTGTGAATAGGCTGCAATTCTGTATCAATACTGACCAGATTAGAGTAATTATTCACAAAAATTTCTAAGGAAATCAATCTTAAGTAATATTGAATCGTAGGAATTACTCCATTAATTATTATTTGACAGCCATGCTCTTCTCTAACTTGAGATATTATGTTATTTATTTCCTGAACTTCAGAAATTTTAATATTCTTACACGAAAGTATATAGTATCTTTTGGGATTAAACCTGATAATTTTTTCATAAGCTATTCGCACAATTGTTAAGTCAATTTCCCGATCAAGCTTTACTTCAATAGCTTCACTGATTTGCCCTTGTTCGTCAAATACTTCTATGTCGCCTGAACTTCTTGAAGTCAAGTCAGATGCTGTGTGACTGCCTAAAGGTGCTAAAGTACACTTTTCATATCTTTTCACTTCATCCAAGAGAGACTTGTACGTTGCATAGATAGCCAGAACCGGCAACTTTGAGCCACCGCGAACTTGATATTTAGTAGAAAAATGCTCCTCCAGACAAGAAACTATACTCAGTATGTTCAGAGTGTCAGGATTAACTAATTTGGCTACGTTTACAATATTTTTAGCTTTTACTTCAATAACTTTATTCAATATCAACCGCAGCACATTATCTGCCTGTTCAGGTCTGCTTTGAACATAATCAATTATATTTAAAAATGCTTCTTTTACTTGCTGGTTCCTGATTTTACCCTTGTAATCTAAATTGTACGGGTACGGTTGTTCTAAAGACCTGGTGAGCCAACCGCTTTCAGCCATAGATGGAAGTCCCAGTTCTTTTAAAGTAGGTGTAATATATAAAGTGTCAATATTTCTTCCCGAAAAACCACCCGGTATACTACTCTGATGTTTTCTGATGTCCTGTTCAGGGGATAAAGACTTGTAAGTTAGAAGAGTGACCAAGACGGTGTAGACTGCCTTCTGTTGGTATGCTTGTTCACCAATCAGTAAAATATATTTAAGGCATTGTTGAGGAATATCCTTGATATCAGCAATTGAAAAGGACAAGCTGTATATATTCTTCAGTTTTTGTTTGTGGTTCATTTGTTTCACTTGACAATAAATTTTGACTTAATATTTCTTTCGCGATCGCCTCCACCACGGGCACGCAAACCGAATTCCCAATTTGCTTGTAACTTTCCCCCGCACTCGGATAACTCTTAAAATCTTCAGGAAAACCCATAAGGCGGTAACATTCCTTCAGCGTCAACTTTCGCACCATATCTTGCTCAGGAAAATAGATAAAAAACCTACCCGATGTTTCTTGCGAAGGAATAGTCGGATGCACGCCATCCACCGAATAAATGCGATTAGGCTGTCTGTGCACCCTCGACAAATGTTCTGTATTCGGCCTCACCCCAGTTTTCCAAGTACCTTTATTTCTGTATCCTACAAACAAAAGTCCCGAATCTTGCTTTCTCGGAGACTCAATTAAAGTATACTCTGATTTGTCCAATATTTCAAAATCCCCTGTCTCGTCTAGAAATTCCCTGAGTTTGGGAGGAAACTTGCTTTTTAGGAATGAAAAATTGAAGGGTTTACCTTTAGTTGCAATAATAAATATTCTTTCGCGGTGTTGAGGAAGTCCAAAGTCTTTAGCATTCAGCATTTTGTAATTCACGCTATAGCCCAAATCTTCAAGGCTGGCGATAATTACTTTTAAGGTATTTCCCTTGTCGTGATGGATTAAGTGCTTGACATTTTCCAGGACAACTACTTGAGGTTGTTTTACTTTAATGATTTTACAAATCTCAAAAAATAGCGTGCCTCTAGTATCTTCAAAGCCGAGCTTTTTGCCGCAGATACTAAAAGGTTGGCACGGAAAACCGGCGACTAAAACATCAAAATCTACTAATTCGGCAGGATTAATGTTACTGATGTCTGCAAAAGGCACTTCGCCGAAATTGTCTGTGTAAACTTCTCGGCATTTACTATTGATTTCGCAGGAAAAAACGCATTCAAAGCCCTGTTTCTCAAAACCTTGTCTGAAACCTCCTATTCCCGAAAACAAATCTATAAATTTCATCTATAATTTAATGCTAAATCTTGCTAAAGCTAATAATAACAGATTTTGTTTCTCTTTCTTCTTTCACTCTGCGTTCTCTGCGTTCTCTGCGGTTAATTATACAAATTTAAACAAAAACCAGGCGACGGACAGGAAATTGCCGTGTCTGCAGATATCATCTAGAATGTCGATCGCCCAAAATTCCCAAACTTGTCCCACAGCCCACTAAACTAGGAATAGCAAAAAAAATATAGCTACTGTTTACTTCCTTTCACCAACCATGAGTCAAACCTTGGAAAACCTCACCGCCATCGATGACAACCTCTCCAAACGCCACATCGACCTCGATCCGGGTGGCTACTTCATCATCTATCTCGATCGCGAAACCAGCCTAATTTGCGCCAAACACTTCACCAACATCATCGACGATCGCGGCCTCGCTGTCGATCCCGAAACCGGTAAACCCATCCCCGCCCGCGGCAAGGTAGAACGCACTGAAGTCACACTTTTTAGCGGCAGAACCGCCAAAGAACTTTGCGTTAAAATCCTAGAAGAAACCCGCCCCAGCCCGGTGACGATGTTCGATCACGCGGCTTATCTGGGACGGGAATTTGTACGGGCAGAACTTGCATTGTTGAGCGATCGAGAATACGTTCAAGATTAGTCAATCCGCGCCCGATTTTATTGACAAAAAGGCAAGTTATTGCATCTGACAGCAACCGATCACGAAAAACCTTGATACCAGAAATAAGTCACCATCGGAATCACTGTCGCCAACACCAACAGCACAACCACAACAACTGTGGCATTACCTTGGTCTGTTTCTTCAGCTTTTTTAAACGTGCCTTCAACTTGAATGTTGTCAACAACTTCAGGCGCGCCCGGATCGGGTTCGCCCGACATCACAGTCGCAATCCGCGAACCGGCTGCGGTAAATGCCTCGTTGTATTTATTGCCTTCCCGCAGCGGCACTTGCACGGTTTCCTCAGCTACACTCTGGGCAATTTCATCGGCTAGCAGGGACTTTGCCCCTTCTCCGGTGCGAATTGTGGCGCTGTTGGTAACAGTGTCTAGAACGAGTAAAATTTGATTAGTCTGGTCTTCTTTGGCGGGAAACCACTGTTCAAACAGTTGGTCGGTGAAAGTGGCAACTGTTTCGCCGTAGTCTAAGCGGTGGATGGTGACAAACCGGACTTGTTTTCCTGTTTGCTGTTCCAGGTTGTCGAGTTCGGTGGTGATGCTGCTTTCGCTGCTGCGGCTGAGCACGTCGCCTTTGTCAAACACCCAAGTTCGATCGCCCGCCGACAACAGGGGAAACTCGTATACGCCCGTCGCCAATGCTGGCAATACCGCTATCTGTGATGCGATCAGGGCGATCGCGATCGCCGCCGCCAAGGGTTGGAGATATTTTCTCCAGTTAAATAATTGCTTCAGGAGGAGTCTAGTCATGAGGTTAACCGTAAAACTGACTTTTCCCCAAAAATACTATAGAAACCAGCGTAAAATTCAATTTATGCACAGCAATATTTAAAATTAAGCCGCCAGTCGAACTTCTCGCCCGATAATTTTAGGATTTTAACTATGGAACCAGCAGACAGTTATAAAGGTTGGATTATGCAATCCCAGAAAGTATTCTACGTCGAAGTTTGGGATAGCCGGGGCAACCGCCACGTCGCCGTCCAAAATGCCAAGACTGAGGAGGAAGCTTTGGAATTGGCCAAAAAGTGGATTGACAAGTACGAGTCAAAACCCGGAAGAATGCCGATCGACGTACCGCATCCTTTCGGAGATATGATCGATATGCCTTTTTGAAGTCATTAGTCATTAGTCATTAGTCATTAGTCATTAGTCAGCAGTCAGCAGTCAGCAGTCAACAGTCAACAGCTAACAGTCAACAGCTAACAGTCAACAGTCAACAGTCAACAGTTAACGGTCAACAATTCCCAAAAGCCAGCGTTCTACTAAGAAATTCCTCGCAATTTCCGCGTATTTTCTACCAAACTTTTCGCAAATTCATCGAACCTTTCAGACAATTTTTCATCCAACAATTTGCCATCAGGACTAAAAGCTTTCCAAGCTTGTCCGATCGCAATTTGTTCGGGAATTACCCAAGCGTGCACCCATCTCAAAATAGTTCGCAAATCGTTAAGCGCGTTGCTGTTAACTTGCCCTCCCAAAACGCTAATCGCACCCGCAACTTTGCCGTCCAAATGCTCGAAAGTGAGTAAATCGAGGGCATTCTTGAGAGCACCGCTGACGCTACCGTGATACTCCGGCGTTGCCAAAATCAAAGCGTCGGCTTGCTTTACCGCATTCCGCAGCTTTTCCACATCGGGGTAATCGGAATAATCATTCTCACCGTCGCAGAAGGGCAGATCGATCGATCGCAAATCTAATATTTCAACTTCGGCGCCGAGGGCTTGCGCCCGTTGTGCTGCCACCTTCAACGCTAACTGGCTGTAAGATCCAGCCCGCAAACTCCCACCAATGCCGACAATCTTCACCATAAAACTTTAAAATCCGGTAAGACGTACTCATTACGACTATGATTAAGATAGCAAGTTCGATCGGCAAATGTCAATCGATTTGAGATTTGAGATTTGAGATTTATAGACGTAGCCGAGAAACCGGGTTTTTTGAGCAAAATTCTTGATTAAAGCTACAGATTTGGGAAAAAACCCGGTTTCTGAGTCGCAGTGCGTAAGTTGAGTAGACGTGGCCGAGAAACCGGGTTTTTTGAGCAAAATCCTGGGTTAGAGCCCACAGATTGGGTAAAAAACCCGGTTTCTGAGTCGCAGCGGGTTCAACAACCAGCCATCTCGATCGGCCTCTTTGAGATGCAGGCGAGAGATAAACCCATTCAACACCCGCCCTGTTGTTAAAATAAACAAACATAGCAAACCAAAAGCGGTCAATCTTGGCAGTCTTCCACCTTGGGCAAAAAAGCAATATGAAAAATTCTTGGAAACACGCATGGCTGGGACATCTAGCTGTAAACAAAGACAAATCGAGCCAGCAGAATCCTCAAAAATCAATTCCAGGACGGAATCTTTGGCGCATCCTGGGCAGTTTGGTGATTTTTCAAGGAATATTGCTCTCGACTCCGGTTTTTGCCGACAGCGCGCCAAATAACACCATGAGTTATAGCAAACTCATCGAAAACATAGAAAAAGGGCAAGTCAGTAAAGTCGAAATAGACGAAATTCAAAGAACTGCCAGAGTTAAGCTAAAAGATCAAAAAACCGATCAAGCTCAAATTGTTGCTCTGTTCGATTACAACAACCGAGAACTTTACTCGCAACTCCGCGCCAAAAAGATTGACTTTGAAGTCAAACAAACAGCCGACAACACCGCAGCAGTCAGTTTAGTCGTAAACTTACTGGTAATTTTCCTAGTGCTAGCAGCGCTGATGGCAATCCTGCGTCGATCGACCCAATCGCAAGGAAATGCCATGAACTTCGGCAAATCCCGAGCCCGTTTCCAAATGGAAGCCAAAACCGGCGTGATGTTCGACGACGTAGCAGGAATCGAAGAAGCCAAAGAAGAACTGCAAGAAGTCGTAACCTTCCTCAAAAAACCCGAACGCTTCAACGCCATCGGCGCCAAAATTCCCAGAGGAGTTTTGTTAATCGGGCCTCCGGGAACCGGTAAAACCATGTTGGCAAAAGCCATCGCAGGCGAAGCAGGCGTTCCCTTCTTCAGCATCTCCGGTTCGGAATTTGTCGAAATGTTCGTCGGAGTCGGCGCATCCCGCGTCCGCGACTTGTTCAAAAAAGCTAAAGAAAATTCCCCCTGCATCGTCTTCATCGATGAAATAGACGCCGTAGGCAGGCAGCGCGGGGCTGGGATCGGTGGCGGAAATGACGAACGCGAACAAACCCTCAACCAGTTGCTGACAGAAATGGACGGCTTTGAGGGTAACAGCGGCGTGATTGTGATTGCGGCGACTAACCGCCCTGATGTGCTCGATAGTGCCTTGCTGCGGCCTGGTAGGTTCGATCGACAAGTAACGGTAGATTTGCCCAGCTACAAAGGGCGTTTAGGGATTTTGGAAGTGCACGCGCGCAACAAAAAACTCGACGACGAAGTTGCCCTAGACATGATTGCCCGTCGCACTCCCGGCTTTTCCGGCGCTGATTTGGCAAACTTGCTCAACGAAGCAGCTATTCTGACTGCGAGGCGACGCAAAGACACGATTAGTAACTTGGAAGTTAACGACGCGATCGACCGGATCACGATCGGACTGACGTTGAACCCGCTACTCGACAGCAAGAAAAAGTGGATGACAGCATACCACGAAATCGGGCACGCCCTAGTCGCGACAATGCTCAAAAATGCCGATCCCGTTGAAAAAGTAACGATTATTCCACGATCGGGCGGCATCGAAGGCTTTACTAGCTTTACCATCGACGACGAAATGATCGACAGCGAAGGTTTGAGGAGTCGGGCTTTGTTGTTAAACCGAATTACCGTAGCTTTGGGGGGACGGGCGGCGGAGGCAGAAATTTATGGCGATGCTGAAATTGACACCGGTGCCGGTAGCGATCTCAAAAAAGTTGGCAGTCTGGCTAGGGAGATGGTAACGCTTTACGGAATGTCGGATTTGGGGCCTGTGGCTCTTGAAAGTCCGAACAATGAGGTGTTTTTGGGGCAGAGTTGGAATTCGCGAAATGAGTATTCCGAGGAAATGGCAACCAAGATCGATCGGCAAGTCCGAGAAATCGCCTTTCAATGCTACGAAGAAGCCCGCCGGATTATCCGCGAAAACCGCTATTTGGCAGACAAACTTGTCGAAGCGCTGTTGGAGGAAGAAACCATCGACGGTGACGAATTTCGCCAAATTGTCGATCGGTATATCAAGTTGACTAAAAAAGAGTCATTGGTCATTAGTCAGTAGTCATTAGTCAGTAGTCATTGGTTAGTAGTCATTGGTCAGTAGACCTCTTGCAAAAGTCATCTTAATCAAATTTTGTAACAGGCTCTCCGGCCTGTTCCACAAGAAAAAATGTTTTTTGTGGAATGGGCTCTGGGGCCCGTCCTAGTTATTTTTGCAATTCAAGTCTAGTATTCATTAGTCAGTAGTCATTGGTAAGGGTGGGGATTGTGTAATACTTCTTCCCTCTGATTACTAACTAATGACCAATGATCAATGACCAATGACTACTGACTAATTAAGACTGATTAGAATACATTTCCCGTAGTACCAAAGCCGGATCTACCCAACGGCCACTGTACTTCAATCCCCAGTGCAAGTGAGGCCCAGACGTGCGGCCAGTCATCCCAACTCTGGCAATTCTCGCACCAGCCGGCACTGTTTGACCTTGCCAAATTTGTAAAGTACCTTCGCGATCGGTATAGTAACGCCCGCCGTTAGCCGTGAGTACCCGGCCCCTGAGATGACAGTAGATGTGTTCCCAATTTCCCGATCGCACCACCATACCAGTGCCGCACCTGCCATCTTCCCAAACTTCCACAATTTGCCCGCCCCACCAATTGCGAATATAGCTGCCTTCCGGGGCCGCCATGTCCAAACCGTAATGAAAATCTCCACCACGGGGGCCGAAGGGGGAAGTGTATGTTTCAAAATTTTCGACTGGAAAAGAAGCTTCTTGCCACAAATTACCCGTCGCTACTTTACTGGGTAAGCCAGACTGAGCTGTGACCAAATGCTGCTGCAAATAAGGGCCGATCAAAACAATGCCGATCGAAAGTGCCAGCAGCAGCATCTGTCTGAGACGAAAAAAGCGTTTTGCCGTCAGCGGGCCTCTAGAGTCTTGCAGGATTTTTTTCACGGCTCAAAGTTGAATGTGTGTGTATGCGTTGAGGAGTGCCAATTCGCTGCAAGATGTCGTGTGAGCTCTACCCGCGATCGCGAATCAGTTAATCAACAACGTGTATCTTACTCCATCCAAAACCCGTGTCAAGGCTTCAGGGCACTTACTGGGGGTGAGGCAAAAAAAAATTAGCCACAGAATTTCGGCTGCGGTTGAATTCGATCGAGCTTTTGCTTGACACTATAGTTTAGTCCGGGATTTTGGTATCATCCAAAATTTCAAATTCATAACACAGATCAAGCAATGCTTACTGAAATTTTTCCCTTTAGTTTTGCCATAGACGCAACTGCGATCGCCGGTGCGTCATTATGGTCTTTGGCCCTGTACTGGGGCCTGTCGCCCCTCACAGAATGGGTAATCCTGCAACTCAACCGGTGGATGAATTTTGCCGAAAGATCCCTCTACACCTCGGAAGCGGAGTTTGAGAGAACCCGCCAAGCTAGAGAAGCTCAAAATGCGTTTTACGCTTCGCTGTTGAGCATTCTGCCCTTTTTGATTGTGGGTGGATTGTGCAATTGGGGCGTAGAATTCTCTCTGGGCACCAGTTGGGCGGTATCTATGGGTACAATCGCCTGTATTGGTGGCGGTGTGTACGAGCTCGGCCGCCGAGACGGTGAAGAGTCTTAGGGAATTTTAGATTTGGGATTTTGGATTTTGGATTGCTTGAGAGATTCGGAGATGCGCAGGGATCTAGAATCAAGGAGCGTCTGAAATTCAAAACTCAAAATCTATAATAAATATGAAAATTGCCGTTGATTTTTTGAGCGATTATCAAACAACATTCGCCCACTATTTCAACCGTAATTCGACTCAGGATGTTTTCCTAAAAGCCTCAGTTGCCGTTCAGTAGCAGTAGCGAGAATTTCGGGATTGAACTGCCACGGCCAAGGCGAAAATTTCTGCGCGATATTGCGGTGGGAATAATGCACTTGCAGCATATAGCGACTAGCATCGACGGTGGTATTTCTGCCGCCAGAGTGCCAAATTTCACTGCGGAAAAATAGCACATCTCCAGCTTTGCAGACAACTGGTTCTAACGAGTGTCCGTTCCAAGTTTCTTCGCCGCGATCGGGTTTTCTACCAGATTTGTGACTGCCAGGAATAATATAGGTAGGACAGAGGTCTTCTGTGATGTCGCTGAGATAGAAATGGGCTGTACAAATCGATACTGGCAGTTGAAAAGTGCGATCTGCAAACACGCTTTCGGGCAGTGGCACAAACACTTGATCGACGTGGACGCGCCAACCGTCGTAACCGGGGCCACTTTTCCATGCAGTCATGCCGATAATGTGGCAATCGCTGCCCATCAAGGCTTCTGCCAATTCAATGATACCAGGTCGATCGCTATAGGACAGCCACAGGCGATCGCGATTAAACACGCATTTAAAATGTTTGTTCAATTCACTCCAACTGCTACCATCGAGTCCGAAGGGTTGCAGGCGATCGAGTGCTTCCCGCGCCGCCACCATTTCCGACTCGCCGAGCACACCGGGAATCAACGCAAAACCATCTTCATGTAACGCTTCTACCGCGCCCGCTGTATCGAAAAGGTCACAAGTCTTTTGCTGATAGCTGAAAACTTTGCTCAACGTGCTTGCGTTCATAATTCAAATTCGAGTAAAATTATTAACTGTTATTAAATTAACACTAATGCGGACAGTTTCATGACGTGCAGTGGCGAGCAACTCGGTTTCTACGAAAATTTAGTTATTGTAGGGTGCGTCAGTTATAAAATCTTTGCTAAACACAGATCAGACTTTTGCTGACGCACCCTACGGAATCAGGTATAATTGACTCTTCTGATTTGGGAATAAACCAAATGAAATACCAACCAGAACCAACATCATTAAATCAAGCCCGCGCCGCCTTCAAAGAAATTTGGGGATACGACGATTTTCGACCGCCACAAGCAGAAATTGTCGGTAGTTTGTTAGCAGGAAAAGATACAATCATAATTATGCCGACAGGTGGCGGCAA
The DNA here is from genome assembly GCA_003003725.1 of filamentous cyanobacterium Phorm 6. Classification (GTDB taxonomy): domain Bacteria; phylum Cyanobacteriota; class Cyanobacteriia; order Cyanobacteriales; family Microcoleaceae; genus Microcoleus. Next base: position 28,302 of record PVWI01000037.1, read on the forward strand.
ATCAATCTGCTTTCAACTACCAGCTTTGTTGCAAACAGGTTTAACTATCGTAGTTTCGCCCTTAGTCGCCTTGATGGAAAATCAAGTGCAAGAATTGCGCGATCGCAATTTGCCCGCTTCCCTCCTCCACAGTCAATTGCCAACACAGCAGCGCCGACAAACTATGCAATCGCTGCAACAAAATAAATTGAGATTGCTGTACCTGTCTCCCGAAACATTGCTCAGCAAACCAGTTTGGGAAATAATCAGCCAGCCACACATACAAATAAATGGTTTAATATTAGATGAAGCGCACTGTTTAGTGCAATGGGGTGATACATTTCGACCAGCTTATCGGCGTTTGGGTGCGGTGCGATCGGCTTTATTGAAAACTAAACCGCAAGGAAGTAAAATTGCGATCGCCGCTTTCACCGCTACAGCCAACCCAGAAGCACAGCAGACAATCAAAAAAGTCTTGCAACTGCAAAAGCCGGAAGCCTTTCTGCAAAGTCCCTATCGTTCTAACTTACATCTACAAGTGCAAACTGTTTGGACACCGAGGGGACGCAAACAGCAATTATTAAATTTTATTAAAACTCGACCGAAACAACCAGGCTTAGTGTATGTTCGGACTCGAAAAGATAGCGAAAAATTGGCAGATTTGCTGGAAGAATCAGGTTATCAAACAGCAGCATATCACGCAGGCTTAAGTGCAGAAGAACGGCGACAAATAGAAAAAGCTTGGTTGAACAATCAGCTTAAATTTGTAGTTTGTACCTCAGCGTTTGGGATGGGAATTAATAAGCCGGATGTTAGATGGGTTGTTCACTATCAAGCACCTTTGCTATTATCAGAATACATTCAAGAAATTGGTAGAGGCGGACGCGACGGCAAATCGGCGATCGCCCTGACGTTGATTAGCGAACCGACGGGCTTGCTATACCCGGAAGATAAACAAAGAAAGGAGTTTTTTCAAGATAAACTGCGATCGCAATATCGAGAAGCGCAGCAGTTAGCTAAAAACCTACCAGTGAAAGGTAATGTAGATGCAGTTTCGCGGGAATTTCCCGAAAGTGCGATCGCCCTTTCAATCTTACACAGCAGCGGACAATTAAAATGGATCGATCCTTTTAATTATGTTATCAATAAATCGGCACAGCAAAAAGCCGAAAAACCCAATTTTACCGTCGCTGAGGAAATGGTAAAATACCTGAAATATCGACAATGTAGATGGCAATTCTTGCTACAAGCTTTTGGTTTTACCAAGGAATCTCAATCTATGCGGTGTGGCCATTGCGATAATTGTCGATAGAATTGACAATTAGACTAAAAAATGTTAGAATAAAGGCATTTATTTGACATAAATTCTACTGGTTATCAGGCTCCAGCCCGATCGCGAGTAGAAACGAGTAGAAAATAGTAGATGCTCTCAGAAACCGAGTTTCTTCCTATATTTATCGTTTTTGTTGGCATAACTCATAGAAACCCGGTTTCTAGCCCCATATCCGTCATCTCGTGTCCGGTAGATTGACCGATCTCGCGATTGGTTCGTAGTGCGGACTTTAGTCCGCTATTGGGTTGCGGACTAAAGTCCACACTACGAACCGTTTTTGTGACGATCGCAGATCGGACATGATATCAGCCCCAAAAATCGGCAACAAACAGTAAAAATTAAATGATAGAAACAGAGACTCCGGCACAGATGTATACAGTAGAAAATACAGAAGAATTTAACCAGAGTAATGTCACTCAACGATTAGATATTTGGCTGTCAAACCAGATACCAGACTTATCCCGATCGCGCGTCCAAGCTCTCATATCACAAGGCAACGTCAAAGTCAACGACGAAACCTGCACCTCGAAAAAAATATCAGTCAAAACGGGCGATCGCATTCACCTCACATTACCCGAAGCCCAGCCAACTTCCTTACAGCCCCAAGCAATTCCCCTCGATATTCTTTACGAAGACGACAGCCTAATTATCATCAACAAACCAGCCGGATTAGTAGTACACCCAGCCGCCGGACATTCAGACGGAACCTTAGTTAACGCCCTGTTAGCGCACTGTCCGTTAGCAGCAATCGGCGGAGTTCAAAGGCCCGGAATCGTCCACAGATTAGACAAAGATACAACAGGTGCGATCGCGATCGCCAAAACCGACATTGCCCACCAAAACCTCCAAGCCCAACTCAAAACCAAAACCGCCCGCCGCGAATATTTAGGCATAGTTTACGGCGTTCCCAGTATAGAAACAGGTACAATAGATTTACCAATTGGCCGACATCCCACAGACAGAAAAAAAATGGGTATAGTACCAGTAGAAAAAGGCGGCCGCCCCTCCGTTACTCACTGGACAATCAAAGAAAGAATCGGCAACTATTGCTTAATCCAATATCAATTAGAAACCGGCCGCACCCATCAAATTCGCGTCCATACAGCCGAAATAAAACATCCGATTGTCGGCGACCCCATGTACAGTTGCAACCGTTCTGTAGGCGTCAATTTAACCGGACAAGCCCTCCACGCATGGAAGCTGACTTTGCAGCATCCCTTAACCGGAGAGTTGATTGAGGCGATCGCACCTTTGCCCGATCAATTCAACACTTTGTTGAAAATACTGCGCCTGCGAGCTAATAATTGATATTATGTTATGTCAATTACCCGCAGTAAAGGTTCGTAGTGAGGACTTTAGTCCTCAGAAAGAAGGACTAAAGTCCTCACTACGAACCAATCGGCATTGATTCGGAAACTATTTTAAAATTATCGGCGTTTATTGGCGTTAATCTGCCTGACATCTGCGGTTTTTGTATCAAGTAAAGATTTATGCAATGAGTCTATTGCTCGCTGCCGAACTTCCCTCAAAAAATTATGAGTCCTGAGTTTTGGATTCCAAGTTTAGTAAAAAACTCAAACCTCAAAACTCAAGACTCAAAACTCTCTCAGCTTAAAAACTGATCGATTAAATCCATAGCCCGACACAAACAATAGCACCAAGCAGCATCAATTAGCGGCGAGGAACCATCGTCGCAATATTGATATTAGCCAGGGGCACGCGCTGCGGCGCAGTAGCAGGCTTAGGCATATTGCGAGCCATAGCCAAATAGCCCGACGGATCGCCAGCCTTCGCTTGTTGCTCTTGAGGAACAAAACGGCGAACAGTCGTTTGCCAGATGATTTGCGGGAAGCCAAGCTGCGAGCGGTGGTACTCACCGTAGCGAGGCGTTTTCAAATTGAAAGGTACTTCCCCTCCAACTCGCTGAGGCAAAATTCGGCGCTGTTGGTAAGGTACTGTATCGTAGCCGAACTTGTTCAGGTACTCATCGCTATTGACCAACTCGTCAATAAAGCCTTGAGGCCCCTTAGTGGCAACTACGATCGACCAAGCAATCTTTTCGCGATCGCTGTACACATCCCGGCCCAAAACGCGCTGCACGCACATTTCCACAAACCGGTAGTTGCTGTTAGTTTGGTAATTCCGTTCCAAGAAAGGAGCCGAAGTCGCCAAACCGCGAATGAAATCCCGTACCGTAATTTGGCCGAACTTCAATTGCGATTCCAAAAACTTTTGGCGGTTGCTCTTGAGGATTTGGTGTTCGCTGTAAATCTGGCGATATCCAGCCCAAATCAAATTTTCCATGTCTCCAGACGAGAGCACATTTTCAGTTGTGAAAATTCTCGGCTGCTCGTCGCCCCCGACTTCATAACCAGCAACGCGCTGGTTTTGGCTCTTGGGGGCGTAGCTTAATAAAGGAAGCGCCACGTTAAAATCTCCGTTATCTCAAATTTCAGAAATAGTTGACACCGCGAGCTGCCAGCTTAACGGATACAACTAACCAACATACAGATTAGGGGATTCAGGCAATCTAAATCTGATTTTCCTGAATTTTTGCAACAATCTGTAACATTTGTTGACTGGGAAGAAGGAAGAAGGAAGAAGGAAGAAGGAAGAAGGAAGAAGGAAGAAGGAAGTAGGAAGAAGGAAGTGGGAAGT
>PVWI01000002.1 GCA_003003725.1 filamentous cyanobacterium Phorm 6
GGGGGAGTGAGGTAGCCTCTAAAATCTCAAGTCTAAAATCCATTGAGCGATAAATACGATAAATACGATGACAGAAAATCAGGATGAATCTTAGACATCTCCTAAAAATCAGGTTTTGAACAGGCTAGGAGGGCCTGTTCCACAATAATTATGGGAGATGTCTCTTCTCTTGTAGCCAAGGCTTGAGGGCTGGCGTCCCAAGCTTGGGAATCGCTCAAATTGGTCGGCATATTTTGCTCTGTGCTGACCAAACCGTGTTCAAGTATGGCGATCGGGAAACCAGTCTGGTGGCTTGGAATTACTTAAAAAAACGCTTGCCAGAATTGGGGTTGGACAAGCCAATTGCGAGGGCGGCCAACCTGCATTTTTCGGAAGAGAGCTAACTGACGGAGAGTGTGCAAGTCGCCAGCCGATTATGGTAGTCTATCCAGACGGAGTATGGTATCGCGACGCTCAAGCCCCCTGTCACCCTTGAGAATTATTCAGGAACATCCGATCGACGGGAATGTTGTTCAAAAATACGCTTTTTTTAACTCATCCTTTGCCGCCGCCAGTTCAGGGGAAACCAGGCATTTAACTGTAGTGGTGTGAAAAAGCACAGCCCGATCGGCAAGATGATAAGTTGAAGGCGCTCAAGTTGAGAGGACGATCGCACCCATAACACATCGGACAACTCTAGTTTTTTGCCTGTCTCTGCTACTTCTGCTTGTGACTTTGGTTCTAAAGAACCTGCACCTCCAGAAGTTCGATCGCCGGAGTCTGGCGACATTTGACCCAAAAGTTTCGTGCGTAGAGGACATCAGAGAGTTTGCCAAACTACACTATAAATAGTTAAATACGTAAATGAATCAGTCAATAGATTTTTCTATATCATAAAGTACCAATTAAAATCGGGGCATCAACCTACAATTGAGTATCTACAGATTAAATATCTCACTTGGCTATCAAGAGGATTTTTCCCACCAATCAAGGCATGACAACATTATTGATGATTATTTACTTGGGAGATAAGTTTTGTTAAGTTCAGCCCGATCGTCAAGTGGCAGGCGATCGTCCATTATTAAGTTTTAGCTTGGTTTTTAGTCCAAAGGCATTGAAAAAGCAAAGTCAGAACAGTGATGGGGAAGCGGTAACACCCGCCCCGTTTTCCCCTCACCGCAATCGCATCACCGGGCGACGGCCGGGGACGCGCAGAACAAACAAGATTGAAAACAAAGAATTGTGCGGGATACTCTAGCGAGAATAAATATGAAGGACAATTCAGCAGACCAAAAACGGCTGATGTTGGTTGACGATGATCCGAACTTGATCTTGCTAGTCAAGGATTACTTGGAGTTTCGGGGTTACAACGTCATTACAGCAGAAAACGGCAGACACGCTCTCGAAAAACTCGAACAAGAAGTCCCCGATTTGATCATCTGCGATGTGATGATGCCGGAAATGGACGGGTACACTTTAGTCAAACACATCAGAGAAGACCCGCGCACGAGCTGGATTCCGGTTCTTTTCTTGTCCGCCAAAGGTCAAAGTTCCGATCGAGTAAAAGGCTTGAGCACTGGGGCTGACGTTTATATCGTCAAGCCTTTTGAACCCGAAGAACTGGTAGCTCAAGTAGAATCTTCTCTGAAAGCAGCATCCCGCTTAATTCGCCACTCAACTCCAGGTGTTGACAGCGGCCCAAGAATTAAGGCGCGCCGCAATGTCGAATTGACTCCAACTGAGTTAAAGGTGGTACAGTTGCTAGCGCAGGGTATGGCAAACCGCCAAATCGCAGACGTGATGAATGTTAGCCAGCGGACTATCGAGAGCCACGTCAGCAATATGCTGGGCAAAACAGGTCTGCACAACCGGACAGAGTTAGCTCGCTGGGCCCTTGAAAGCAAAAAGGCTTGAGCACTATTCGCGGCCCGAATGTTGTGAAATCAGGGGAGCAAAAGGTATTGCAATAGGCGACGGCCGGGGACGCGTGGTATGGCCGTGAGGCTGGTAGTTTCAAGCCTCATACACCGGGAGCATCGCAGCCGCTCGCTTAGTTACTGGGGGTCTGGTTCGATCGCCATAGCTCGATCGAATACCAGGAGCGTTAAAAGAGCCCTCTGGCGGTAGTGCCAAAAATATGAAATACTGGGGGGATGGAGTTTTCTGAAGTTTAATCTATTGCCTCAGTTAGCTCCATGTTGCTAAAATGTGATATTTAGATTAACTTCTTTCTACAATTATTAGGTCTAAGTTTCTATGACAAACTTAATGAACCGCCTTTCTATTTTTGTGGACGGGAACAATATGTTCTACGCTCAACAAAAGAACGGCTGGTTTTTTGATCCTCGCAGGGTGCTCGAATATTTCAAAACTTCGCAGCCGAATGTCATCTTGATCAATGCTTTCTGGTACACGGGTTTGAAAGATCCCCAAGATCAACGGGGATTTCGAGATGCTTTGATTAGTCTGGGTTACACGGTTCGCACCAAGATTCTTAAGGAATATTACGATGATGCTTCGGGCAGATATTCTCAAAAAGCTAATTTAGACATAGAGATTGTGGTTGATATGTTTAATACGGTGGATCAGTACGACCAAGTTGTGCTGTTTAGCGGGGATGGGGATTTTGAGCGGGCTATTGAGCTATTGCGATCGAAAAATACTCATATTACTGTGGTATCTACCGAAGGAATGATTGCCAGAGAATTGCGAAATGCTACAGATAGGTATATAGACCTAAATGAAATTCGCGAGCATATCGAGAAGATGGATTATTAGTTATTAGGCATTAGTCAATAGTTAGTAGTTATTAGTTAGTAGTTATTAGTTATTGGTTAGTGCTTATTAATTATTAATTATTGGCATGAGGCGTAATATCGTTTCCGTTGCATCGGTATTGTTCAAACAGTTGACAGTTAAAAGTCAACAGTCAACAGTTAACAGTTAACAGTCAACAGTTAACAGTCAACAGTCAACAGTCAACTTTTGAGAGCTATGAAAACTCAACCAAGTCAAGACCGGATTATTATTTTCGATACGACTTTGCGGGACGGAGAACAATCTCCGGGCGCATCTCTGAATGTGGATGAAAAGCTAACTATTGCCCGTCAGTTAGCGAGATTGGGCGTGGATGTGATTGAAGCGGGTTTCCCTTTCACCAGCACCGGAGATTTTGAGGCTGTCCAAAAAATAGCTCGGACTGTTGGCACGGAAAATGGGCCGACAATTTGCGGTTTGGCAAGGGCGAGAAAGCCGGATATTAAAACAGCAGCCGAAGCTGTGAAACCAGCCGTAAATTCGCGAATTCATACGTTTCTAGCTACGTCTGATATTCACTTGGAATATAAGCTGAAAAAGACGCGGGCTGAGATTCTGGAAATTGTGCCGGAAATGGTGGCTTACGCTAAGTCTTTTGTCGAAGATGTGGAGTTTTCGCCGGAAGATGCTTGTCGTTCTGATCCGGAGTTTTTGTATCAGGTGCTGGAACGGGCGATCGCCGCTGGGGCGACAACTGTTAATATTCCTGATACAGTCGGCTACACGACTCCGAGTGAATTTGGGGCTTTGATTCGGGGAATTAAGGAAAATGTGCCGAATATCGATCGCGCAATTATTTCGGTTCACGGTCACAATGACTTAGGATTAGCTGTTGCTAACTTTTTGGAAGCTGTGAAAAATGGCGCAAGACAGTTAGAATGCACGATTAATGGTATTGGCGAACGCGCGGGAAATGCGGCTTTGGAAGAGTTGGTAATGGCGCTTTACGTGCGCCGCCAATATTTTAATCCGTTCTTGGGCCGGCCTGCGGATTCTGACGAACCTCTGACGAATATTGATTCGCGCCAAATTTACAAAACTTCCCGCTTGGTTTCCAATTTAACGGGGATGTTGGTACAGCCAAATAAGGCGATTGTCGGCGCAAATGCTTTCGCCCACGAGTCGGGAATTCACCAAGATGGGGTGCTGAAAAATAAGCTGACTTATGAGATTATGGACGCTGAGTCGATCGGCTTAACGGAAAATCAAATCGTATTAGGCAAATTATCAGGCCGCCATGCTTTTCACACTCGCTTGAAAGAGTTGGGTTTTGAAATGGCGGATGATGAGCTAAATAAGGCTTTTGTCAAGTTCAAAGATTTAGCCGACAAGAAAAAAGAGATTACTGATTGGGATTTGGAGGCGATCGCCAATAATGAATTCCATCAAGCTCCAGAACTTTTCCGGTTAGAATTGGTACAGGTTTCCTGTGGCGACAAATCTCGTCCGACAGCCACCGTCACCGTGCGGAATCCGGCGGGGGAAGAATTGACTGATGCGGCGATCGGCACTGGGCCTGTAGATGCCATTTACAGGGCGATTAACCGGGTGGTAAATGTCCCGAATGAGTTGATCGAGTTTTCTGTACAATCGGTGACAGGGGGCATAGATGCGATCGGCGAAGTCACAATTCGCTTGCGCCACGAAGGGAAAGTATTTTCTGGACACTCAGCAAATACCGACATTATCGTCGCCTCCGCAGAAGCATACATCAGCGCTTTAAATCGACTGTACGTGTCATTACAGTCTAGTGCTGAAAAAGCATCGGAAAAGCCAACTAAAATCAGAAGTGAAGTTGTTGCAGCAGAAGTACAGCGCTGATAAATTTATTGTCAGGCATATTTCTTAAAACAAACCGCAGACGAACCAAGATAATAGCAGATAAATCTCAATTAATCTGCGTTAATCCGCGTTCATCTGCGGTTTCAAATTAATTTTTTTACAAACAACAAACACTTAAAAAAATGCAAGACGAAACCTTAAAAAAAGAGCGACAATTCCATGATGCTTGGGCATCGACAATCGACGTTGATGGCATTCGAGTCAATGATTACTTTGAAGCTTGTACAGCCCCAGAAAATAGATTTATCCTCAAACAAATGGGCGATATTACGGGCAAACGCCTCTTAGATTTAGGCTGCGGCGCGGGAGAAAACAGCGTTTATTTTGCGAAAAAAGGCGCGCATTGTGTGGCGGCTGACTATTCTCAGGGCATGGTAGATGTGGCGCTGAAATTGGCAGAAAAAAACGGTGTCAAAATAGAAGGTTGCACTGTCAATGCAATGGCGCTAGATTTCCCGGACAATAGTTTTGATATTGTTTACGCTTCTAATTTATTGCACCATTTGCCGGAACCAGAAAAAGCAATTCGCGAAATGCAGCGCGTGCTGAAACCGGGCGGTAAAGCTTGTTTTTGGGACCCGATGAAGCACAATCCGGTGATTAATGTTTACCGCAAGATGGCTACTGAGGTGCGAACTGAGGATGAAACTCCTTTGGATATTAATATTGTCAAGTTTGTTGAATCTCTGTTTTCGGAGACGGCTTACGATACGTTTTGGTTGACCTCGCTGTGGATTTTTTTGCGTTTTTATTTGATCGAAAAAGTGCATCCGAATGAGGAGCGTTATTGGAAGAAGATTATTCTTGAAGAAGAGAGATTGAAGCCGGAATACTCTCGATTGGAAACGTTGGATGGGTTTTTAAAGAAGTTGCCTTTGATGAAGCGGTTGGCTTGGAATTTGGCTGTGGTAGCAACAAAGTAATTAAAAGAAGTACAATAAGTCTAAGCATTTAATTAAGAAGCTAATTATGCCAGAAACTATTACTGCTATCTACGAAAACGGGGTTTTTCGCCCCTTGAGTTCTGTGTCTTTCCAAGATGGGGAAACTGTGCAGATTCAACTCTGGCCTGATGATCCCAAAAAGCAGGCAGAATTGGCAATCCAGTTGTTGGTCGATCGAGGATTGGTGACTCCACTACCTAACACTCCCCAGAATGTCGAGGCTGTAACCGATGAAGATGTGTATGAATTGGCTAAAAAGTTAGGGGCAAAACCGGGCAAGCCTCTGTCTGAAATGATTATCGAGGATCGCGGGCCGTGGTAAACATTTATTTTTTGGATAGCAGCGCTCTCATCAAAAGATATGTGGTTGAAATTGGCAGCCCTTGGATCAAGACTCTCACGGATTCCCAGACGGGTAACTCGCTGCTTCTCGTCCGCATCACCTGGGTGGAAGTTCTTAGTGCTTTTGCATGCAGACAGCGTGAAGGTGGTATAAATGCTGCGGAAGTTGCTGCACTTATTCAACATTTTAGATCGGAATTCAATAGTCGGTATAGAGTTATTGAAGTTGATGAGGTACTAGCTGAAAGGGCGGGTGAACTGATTATTCAATATCCATTGCGGGCTTATGATGCTGTGCAATTGGCGGCTGCTTTGCGGGTTCAATCTGTTTTAACATCAATGCCAGAAACTCAACTAATTTTTGTTTCGGCGGACAACAGGCTGCTGAATATTGCTCAGTCGGCCGGGTTGGCGATCGACAATCCTAATAATTATCGCTCATCAAACGGTTCGTAGTGCGGACTTTAGTCCGTTCTTATGCTGCGGACTAAAGTCCGCACTACGAACCTGTATTGCTGAAGTGGTTATTTAGAGGATTTCCTTCAAAGTTTTAACTAATATTTGATTCTGTTCTTCCGTACCTACACTAATTCGCAATTTGTCTTCTAATCGTGGCTGATTGAAGTAGCGAATCAATATTCCCCGTTCTTTGAGTGTTTGATAAATCCTTGCTGCATCGCCGTTGGGCGGTCTAACTAACAAAAAGTTGGTTTGCGAAGGCCAAACTTCAAAGCCTAATTCCTTGAAGATAACTGCTAGTTTTGCTCGCGAAGCCTTGATTTTTTCGGCGTTGGCTGTTTTGTGGTCTTGATCTGCGATCGCCCCTACCGCCACCGCATAGGCTACAGCATCCACATTATAGCTGTCTTTGATTTTATTTAATTCAGCTAACAGTGCCGGATTTGCTATAGCAAAACCCAACCTCAATCCTGCTAGCGAATAACCTTTTGAAAGCGTCCTCAAAACTAGAACATTACTGTACTTTTTTGTCAACTCCAAAGCATGATTTTCGGCAAAATCTACATAAGCTTCATCGATGACGAGAATGCCCGATAACTCTTTAGCCAATTTCTCCAAATCCGCCACAGATATCGCTGTTCCCGATGGACTGTTGGGCGAAGCTACAAATGTCACAGCACCTTTAGCTGCTATTAGCAAATCAACTGGTAATTTGTAGTCATCTGGATAGGGAACTTCGACAAATTCTGCATCTTGAATTTGAGCCAAAGTGCGGTACAATACGTAAGTAGGCGCGGGACAAACAATCGGTTTTCCGGGTTCGCCCACAGCGCGAACTATCAAGTTTAATAAATCGTCGCTGCCGTTACCTACCGCAATCCAATCGTCAGGAACTCCCAAAGCTTTACTAGCGGCGATGCGGAAACTTTTGCCAGTGGGATCGGGATAGCGCCGCAGCATTTCTGGGTCTATTTCGTGAAGCACTTTTAAGGCTTTTGGAGAAGGCGGATAGGGATTTTCATTAGAATTTAATTTAATAATTTTTGTGCCTAGCGGCGGCTGTTCCCCCGGCACGTAACCAGACATTTCGTGGATGTTTTTGCGAAAGTAATTCATCTATTATCTGCGTTAATCTGCGTTAATCTGCGGTTAAAAATATCATATCAAACAATTAGTAACAATCCGAGTTATACCCAAATCAATTAGCTTTTGCATATCTGCTGGATCGTCTACCGTCCACGCCACAATGTCAACTCCCTGACTGCGGCTTGCTTGAATCAGTGCGGGGTTTTCCAGCAAAACGCGATACTGGCTGCTAATCAAGTTATCGCGATTGGCCACAGCTTGAGACAATTGAGTTTTGTATGCTTCTAGATTAGCAACGATTTGCCCGATCGCCAAATCGCCATCTACCCGCCGCACTTGTCCTAAAAATGTATCATTAAACGAGGTAATAACGCATTTCTCTTTAATTCCTCTGTCGTTCAAAGTATTGACAAAATCCGTAACTTCTGAATCAGACCATTCGCAGTGCGGCTTGACATCAAAGTAGAGAAATTTGTCAACATTCTTGAGGATTCCTAATGCTTCTTTCAACGTAGGAATTTTTTCGTCGGAAAATTCATCGCTAAACCATTTTCCCGCATTGAGTGTCTGCAATTGAGACAAATTTTTGTCCCTGACTTTACCCGAAATGCCTGTAATCCTATCCAGTGTAGCGTCGTGGAAAATTACCGGTACGCTGTCGGCGGATAGCTGGATGTCAAATTCGATCGAATTAGCTTTGCGGGCGATCGCCAGTTCAAAAGCTGCTAAAGTGTTCTCAGGGGCGATCGACGAAAATCCCCGATGTGCGATAATTTCTAAATTCATTATTTAACCTCTTGTGTATATTGTTTGTAGTAAGGACTTTAGTCCTGATTGAGTAAAAGATCAAGAAAGGACTAAAGTCCTCACTACGAACATATCTTTCCGACTTAATGTTTGCGATTCAAACTCAACAAAATAAACTGAGTTTTCTGCGCTTCCTCAAAATTGTCATCGCTAACCAAAACTATACTTTGACTACCGTCTGGCAAACGTGGACCGAGAGTCATCCCTTCTAAATTGTACAGCGGAATACCCAGTTCGTTCAAGTCTAGCAGCAACTTTTTTCTAGCAGGTTCGACCATTGCAGATCGCCCTTTAAAACTTTTGATTCTCGAAGTATCCGTAGCCGCCCCAACCGCTACTTGATAAATCCGAGCGCTATATCCCGACAGCCCAAAAGAACGTTCTAAGCTTAAAAATTGGCCGCCCCCGACAGTTACTAATTCTGTTAAACCGTTCAAAACAGTCATCGGAATTTGGTCTAGCGTGTAAAGATTTTCTGAGACTAATTGCGATGTTTTATCGACGATGATATAATGTAAAAGACGCAGTTTGCTTGCCTGTTCCGGGTCTAAATCTTGCATTAATGGTGCTTCGGTAGCCAGAAACAAACGAAATGGATCTAGACCGCCTGGGCTAAAGGTTTCTGGATCGATGCTTAAAGATTCAAAACCTAAATTGTCCAGCACTCCTTGCTGCTGTTTATCATCGCTGGCGTCGGGAATATAGCGCTTGGGAATTGGCAAACTTCCTCGCTGATTGCCAGTTTTTAAGTCAAATTCTCCGACAAAAGGAGGAATGCCAGCATGAGTTATGCCTTCACTAGCAACAAACACTGAATTGCGCGGAGAAAGGGCGATGCCTTGGGGATTGATCGAATCCCAAGGGAAGGTTTCACCGTCTGTTTTTTTGAGGGATGTAACGCCTTCAACGGTAACTTTTTTGAGGCGAATATTGGCTGAATCGCTGGATGCAATGTCTAGCCTGAGACTGTAAAATCTGGCTTCTCCATTTTCGCTCTTGTCGTCGGAAAGAGCGTAAAAGCGATAAGCTTGGGAAGTGACTCCGCTAATACCTTTTGGATCGTAGGTAATTCCTGATAAGCCACCAACTGGTGTTCCTTCAAAAGTGATTTTGGGCAATTGGTACTCGCCTAAAAAGTTGAGAGACATTTCAGGAAAAGAGCGGTCTCTAGCCACTGCGGGAGGTATAGTGCAAGCTGTGCAAACAGTTAACAAAATTAGGGCTAAACTGAACAGGCGCAAAATACGACCGCCCAACGCCTTAAACTGCCAATAATTGCTGAGTGCGGTAAGTTTTATTTTGTTGCTCTTGTTGAACTGTTTGCTTTTGTGCCATCTTTGTGACATGATTTATACCGTTTTGTAGATATGCAAAATTTGATGTTTCGAGCGGGGCTGCCGAATCGCGGCAACAATATTTATTTTATGAGAAATTCTGTGCCAATTGGGTGCTTGCTTTTCTTGTGGTTGTGTGCTGGTTCGATTGCTAGCGCCCAAACTAATCCACCAGCCTTGGATCAATTTTCTCCTAATCCTCTAGAAGTTACCACACCCGATCCCCTAACTCCCACTAATGAATCTTTGAGCAGCACTCAGCGGGAGGAACTCAAAGCGGCTTTGCAGCAGTTAAACTTAGAAGCAGCGACTAAACTACAAGCTGGAGACGGGGCTGGTGCTTTTGATATTTGGTTCCGAGAATTGCGGCTGCGCAGGTATCTGGGCCCGGCGCAGGAAATTGCTGCTTTGAGTCGGGTGGGAAGTGTTGCTTGGAGTAGCGGTAAAAACCTGGAATTACAGCTTATTACCAAACGGCTGCAAACAATTCAAAAACAAGTACGATCGCAAGTACCAGCGAATAGTGAGTTGCTTCCGGTATTGGCTGCGGCTTTTGGGCAGGTGCGTGCTAAAGGCCCGACTGTAGAAGTTTACCAAGAAATTCTTGACAATGCGCGCGAAAACCAAGATATATTAGCTCAAGGTCAGATTTTGAAGACGATCGGGCAAATCCACATCAATTGGCTGAGTTACGATAAAGCTGCTCCCGTGTATGAGGAATTAGCAACTTTAATTCAGGAAAACCGCGCTTTATTTGCTGCTAATTCTGCTGTTATAAATCCTGCTGTAGTTGCGGGAAACGGTGCGCCGCAACCTGTAACTCTTCCAACTGAGGTAGATACCCTGAGACAGTTGGCCTACGTTTACCAGCAGTCGAAACAACCCCTAAAGGCGATCGCAGCTAGGGAGAAATTAGCATCCGTATATCTTAACCTCCAAAACCCGAGTGCTATACCACCGCTCAAAATTGCGATCGCCACCGATTACCAAACGCTAGGTCAAATCAATTTAGCAGCTCAATACTATCAAGAAGCCTACAATTTAGCCGTCCCGATTCAACAGTATGCCCAGGCTAGCGAAGCTTTGGATAAATTAGCGTTGCTTTATCGATCGCAAAAGCAGTGGGAACCGACTTTGCGGATTTATCAAATGCAGTTGCTGTTAGAAGAACGGGCTTACAATTTCTACGGATTGATGAGCGCTTACGATAATCTCGGTCAAGTTTATCAGGAGATGACGGACTACAAAAAAGCTTTGGAAGCTTATCAAAAAGGGTTAGAAGTCGCTAAAAGATTGGGACATCGCCAAGAGTATTTTGATAAGAAAATTGAAAAGGTTAACAAGCAATTGCAAAGGACTTCGTAGTTGTCAGCCGACAATAATGTTAAGGGTAAAGCGGTGAACTTAAATTCAGTAAGGTGCGCACTGTGCACCCTACAAAGCACCCTACAAAAATACTTTTGACTGGTCAGTTTCTCGCGAAATTGAATAATATAATACATCAGTTTCGTAATAAAAAGCATTTTTTTCGTATTTCATGCCAACTTTCTGCATTACCCGCTGGGAGGCGATATTTTCTGGGCGGGCGATCGCAACTATTCTGTCAAGATGTAATATGTCAAATCCATAGTTGAGACTCACAAAAGACGCTTCCGTCACCAATCCTTGATTCCAATAAACCTTGTTAAGCACGTAGCCAAGCTCAACTTCCGGTGTTTTGTCCAGAAAAGCAAGTCCGCAGCGGCCAATCATTTTACGGTCTATTTTATGTACTAAAGCCCACATTCCGAAGTTGTTTTGTTCCCAATTTTTGAGCATAGTATGAATGGCTATTTCTGTTGCTTCTCTACTTCTAACTCCTCTCAAGTATTTCATGATTTCCGGATCGCTGTAGATGCGGTATAGCTCGTCTAAGTCGTCTAGCGTAAATTGTCTCAGATACAATCGGGCGGTCTCTATCTCTTGCATGATTAATATAATTAATACCACTAGATCATGATACCAATTTTGATAAGTCTTGATACACAAATTTTAGTTTGGTTTCCTTCCTCAACCCAACCTCCTGTTACAAGAAAACACTCTTTGTGCAACAGGCATCTTGCCTGTTACTGATATTAGTGCCAAATATTGATTCTATTTGTTACAATTATCACTTAGATATCTTGTAAAATTTTTGCCATCAATGACCATTTCCTCACCAGTAGCAGACACCAAAAACAAATCCGGCCAGGAAACAGACTGGCGGTTATTCATGAGGTTGGCAGCTTATGCAACCCGCAGCAAACGCTTGCTGATTATTTCGATCGTCCTATTAGTACCGCTAGCAGTCTCAGGAGCAGTTCAACCGATTCTGATCGGACAGGCAATTTCGGTAATTCGCTCGGAACCTACTTACGAGTTTTTGCGGGGAATGCCTCTATCTGCGGCATTAAATATTTTGGCAGTTTTGCTGATGCTAACTATAACATTTAGATTGGCACTGCAATCAGTTCAAGGCTATTTAGTCACGAAAGTAGGACAAATAATTACTACAGATATTAGAAATGATTTGTTCGCCCACGTCACATCCCTAGCAGTGAGATTTTTCGATCGCACTCCTGTAGGCAAATTGATGACTCGCCTCACTAGCGATGTAGAAGCTTTGGGAGAGGTTTTCTCTTCAGGCGCGATCGGTATTGTCAGCGATTTATTTTCAATTCTAGTAATTGCCATTTTCATGTTTACCATGCAGTGGCAACTAGCTTTAATGTTGGTGACGATGATGATCCCGATTAGCGCATTAATCGTTTATTTCCAGTATCAATTTCGGGTGGCAAATTATACTACCCGAGAAGAGCTCTCCGATCTTAACGCACAACTGCAAGAAAACCTGACTGGCATTGGCGTAGTGCAGCTATTCCGCCGCGAAAGATTCAACTCAGAATTGTTTAGAGTCACCAACAAACGCTACATCAAAGCAGTTGACACCACAATCTTTTACGACTCTGCGGTATCTGCGACATTGGAATGGATTGCTTTAGTGGCAATTGGAGCCGTTTTGTGGCTGGGCGGTGAAAAAGTTCTGCAAGGTAATCTTAACTTTGGTACTCTGTCGGCATTTATTTTATTTGCTCAGCGTCTCTTCGATCCGCTGCGGCAATTTGCCGAAAAATTTACCGCGATTCAAGCAGGATTTACCGCCGTCGAACGGATTAGCGATATTCTCAACGAACCGATCGAAATTAAAGATCCAACTAGGGAAGAACAGGCAGAAGGAAAACGGCAGCAGAAAGCAGAAAGAATTAAAAGGGAAGCAGGAAGAAACCAAGATTATTCGGATGAATCTGAATCGGGAGAAATCCAATTTGACAATGTGTGGTTTGCCTACAAAGAGAACGAATACGTCCTGGAAAATCTCAACTTTACGATCAAATCCGGCGAGAAAGTAGCATTAGTCGGCCCAACCGGTGCGGGCAAAAGTTCGATCATTCGTCTTCTGTGCCGCCTTTACGAGCCGACGCGAGGACGGATTCTGATTAATCATGTAGATATTCGCGACTTGCCTCAAGCAGAATTGCGCAAGCACGTAGGTGTAATTATTCAAGATGGCTTTCTATTTGCGGGCGATGTGAAGAGCAATATTAGTTTGGGCGAGAATTATTCGATCGAGGAAATTCAAGCAGCAGCAGAAAAGACCAATGTTGCGCGTTTAATCGAACAGTTACCTCAAGGTTATGATACGCAATTGCGGGAAAGGGGAACCAATCTTTCGGGGGGACAAAAGCAATTATTAGCGTTTGCTCGTGCCGCCATCCGCAATCCCAGTATTTTAGTTTTAGACGAGGCAACTGCTAGTTTGGATGTGGGGACGGAAGCTTTAATTCAAGAAGCTCTGGAGCGTTTGATGGTGGACAGAACGGCAATAATCATTGCGCACAGGCTTTCGACTATCCGAAATGTTGATCGTATTTTAGTGCTCAAACGCGGGCAGTTAGTAGAGTCTGGCAGCCACGAAGAATTGTTGCAGGTAGAAGGTTTATATGCCAGTTTGTACAAGTTGCAAATGCTGGGAAGTTAAGAGAAGGAAGAAGGAAGAAGGAAGAAGGAAGATTTTCCCGAGACTCTGATGATTGACGATTTTAGATTTTAGATTTGTTCTAAAATCTAAAATCAGATCATTTGCCTGAAAATATTTTCGACAGGGTTTCTGGCAGGTTAGTTATGTGTTGGAAAAGCTGATTTGGCCCGATGCCAAATAATAATTGCATGGCCAGCACAATTGCTGCTAGAGAAATTGCTGTCCCAATGCTGGCTTTCAATACTTTAAAAGCCCAATTGAAGACCAGCCAAGATACAAGTAAGGAAGCGATTAAGATAATTAATTCTATTGGCATATAACATTTTTTACCGTAATGTTTAATTCAAGCAATACTCCCGCGCTTCCGTGTTTCCTTGAAAGAAATTCCGACATTTTTTAAGCCTGCTTTAATCATTTGCTGCTCTAACAAAGCGAAAAAGCGAGTTCGATCGCCCCCGGTGACTACGGCTTGGTTATGGGCTTCTGCTAGTGTCACGGGATAGCCACCGCCTTTGTGTACTTGAGCCAGCATCATTCCTAATGCTAAATCTAGCTCCACCTTATCTTGTGCCACCCATTCGGGTACTTCTATTCTAGCAATTTCTGTGCCAACATGAACGTAACAAAAATAGATGGGATTAAGGCCGTATAAATCTAAAATTCGAGCGTGGGATTTCCATAATGGGCTCCTTTGCCCGGGGGACAGAATTGTTGCCCATAAGATGGCATCTCGCAAGGGTTCAAATTCTTGACAAGGTGCTTTTTCGTCAAAAGCACTGGTGGCGGAAAATCCAACATTCGGACAGTTTGTCATGCAGTCTGGTACTTCGTGGGTGCAAGCTTGAAATCGCAAAAAAGATAAGCTTTCGGTGCTGCGAGAAGCGCTTAAGTATCCTAATAGGGGAATTCTGGCTACACGCAATTTGTCCCAAGCTTCTAAAATTGGCTGCAAAATTCGATCGCGCGCTTCGCTGGGCAACTGTTCCAAAAACCAATAAATTAGGGAACCGTCTACCATTGCCAAAGCTGGCGCGGGCAATTTATTGTCATTCACTTTTGCCCAATCGCAGCCCATTTCTGCGAGGGCGATTGCTTCGGAAACGGCGCGCCGGTATCCCATCCATTCTTCGGTTCTAATTCCCCATTGTCGCGAAGCATACAAGTCTTCGGGTTTGTAGAAAACCTCGGGCACGCTGTCTAAAACTGGGTGGCGGCTTTGCCCGTAGTGCAGCATGACAGTGCCGACGTTTAGCAGGTAGCAGTAGGCTATTTCGTGGTGGCTGGGCGAAATTTGCGATCCGTCTGTGGCAAATACTGTGTGGGCGGCGGGTGGTGCGGTGATGTATGTGCGATCGGACAAAGGCTCGATCGGAGTTGCAGCATTGAATAAAGTGCGATCGTTCCAACTCTCTTGCAATTCCACCAAATTTTCCTGTCCCGTTGCTGCCTTAATCAGCAAATTTTGAGCCACTTGCAAACGGTGACGAGCCGCATGAGCTTCCACATTCAAATGTTGGCTCATCCCCTGCATAGCCTTAGCTGCTTTAGTTAAATCGAGCATTAGTTTTAAGCCTCAGATTGGTTCGGAGAACTTGGAAAAAAAGGACTAAAGTCCTCACTACGAACCTATTTTATTGCGCTCGTAAGAAAAAAAATCGATGTTTTTTTTTCGGTATCCTTGATTTTTGCGGAAGTTCATGTTATGTTTATATTATAATGGAAATCTGTGCAAAAATATTTTTCACGCAACCATCCCATTATATAATAATACCATACAGGAGCCGCAAGAGTCAACAAAAAAAGTGAAAAATTTTCAATTTTTTTTGACTCTGCTCATATAAAAAAATCTAATTGCCAACAAGTCTAACATCAATATTAGTCAGGGAGCCAATCGCCAAAATCTCCGGCAAACTGAGACAGAGAAAGCAATTGAACTGGTGGATTTTGAGCCATTGATTCCCGTTCGGCCAAAGTATTGTAACCCCAATCAGCCAAAAATAACCTCACCTGAGATAAATCCGGCTGCTGCTTCACCGACAGCAAAGTTTTTAACCGATCTTCCACAAACCAAATAGTCGCATCTT
The DNA here is from genome assembly GCA_003003725.1 of filamentous cyanobacterium Phorm 6. Classification (GTDB taxonomy): domain Bacteria; phylum Cyanobacteriota; class Cyanobacteriia; order Cyanobacteriales; family Microcoleaceae; genus Microcoleus. The sequence continues at coordinate 15,752 of PVWI01000002.1, forward strand.
TGCCTGAAGCTGCCAAAAATTCCCGCAAAATTTGGTGTTTCGGCTTATTGTATTCCTTGCCAAAAATCAACTCTGACGGTATTTGTACGCCAGCTAGCTGCAAAAGTTCCCGCACAAAACGGCCTTCCTTCGTAGTGACGATCGCCACTTTCACCGCACTCTCTTGCAACGATTGCAGGCGATCGGCTATTCCTGGATAAAAGCGGTGCAAAGACAGCCATCCAGGTAAATCCTCAGCAATCCAATTATCGCGCAAACCGTCTAGCATAGCGCCGACAGACTGCGCTTTTAAATTATTTTCGGTCAACAAATGTGGTACTATTTCTGGCCATTCCCGCAAAATTTGCTCTTGAGTAATTCCTGTCAGCAGGGCGCGGATCAGCAGCGGCATTTCCCAACCGCTTTCGATGGCTGGCCGCACTCGGTAAAAACTCAAAGCTAAATCGGGATCTGGCTTTGTTTCGGCTGGTTTCCAAATTTGACAGTAGCTACGCCAAGCTATTTGGAAATATTCGATTAGTCCGTCACAAATTACACCGTCAAAATCAAGAGCTAGAATATTTGGCAAGTTATTAGTCATGAATCAATCGATTTTAGATTTTGGAGACTTCGACCCAACGGAGGGCACAGGTTTTGGATTTTGGATTTACTGTGGAAACACTCAGCAGTGATACCAAAGCCGCGCTTCATCGGAATTATAAAATCGAGTCATATCAGCACAATTCTCGGTTTTTGGACTCCCAGTCAACAGTCAACAGTCAACAGTCAACAGTTAACAGTTATGAGGAGTGGAACCGGAATTGATCCGATCGCAGTCGTTATTAAAAAGACTGAACTAGAGGTTGATCGGCGATCGCTTCTAATTTTTGGGACTGTAACAACTGCGTCCACTCGTCCTTCAGCCGCGAATCATCGGGTGCGAGGCGGCGCATTTGGGCTAGAGTAGCAAGAGTCTCGTACCAAATCCCGTTTTTAGCATAAGCGATTAGCTTTGCCCGCGGGTCGGGATTTGCTAAGTCGCTTGTGAGTGTTGGTTGCGGTTGAATTCGCTGCATCCATCCTTTAACAATATAATCTCCCGATCGCTCCAGAGGATCGCAAGCTAGTGCAAACGACCACACATATCGCTTACCAACCTGAATATTTTTGGTCTGATCTGTCTGAGAAAGGTTGACTCCCACAATTCCGGCTTTGTCAATTTTTAAAGTAGTTTCGTAGACTACTTCGGATTCATCTTCGTTGAGCAAAACAAATTCTATTTGAGCCGCAGGTTGAGAAACATATACAAAAAATGTTGGCGACTCTGTGATCGTTAAGCCAATATTGCTTTCAGGGATTAAGGGAGTAATGGATAAACCCTCTCGCAACTTACAGCCTCGATGCGTTCCCCCTTGTCGGTTGTCGGGGGCTGTAACATCTGGAGGTTTGAAATTAAGATTCTGACTCAGGAGAATTGGTGCAGGTACGGCCAGCATCGGTAGAAGCAAACTGGGAAGAATAAGTACGATCGCACTTGCAGCGATCGCCAGTGCAGTAAAATTTAGAAAACGTTTCATTTTTTCACGAACTTGTAGAGATATTGATCGATCGCATCTCTACTGTTAACCCGGAGTTTTAACCCCGGGCGCGATCGGGTAAATTTGTCAATTTTCAGATTGCAGCAGCAATAGGAAGACCGACAAAACCTCAAGAAATACCCAACTTTAAAGAGGCGAAACCAGCGGTTGAGCTGCCACTGATTCCAGTCCTTGGGACTGCAACAATTCCGTCCACTTGGCTGTCAGTCTGGCATCTCCCGGTGTCTGGCGTCGCATTTGGGCTAAAGTAGTGAGAGTTTCGTACCAAATCCCATTTTGGGCGTAAACGTTGAGCCTAGTCATCGGGTCAGGACTTGCCAAATCGCTTTGGAGAGTTGGCTGGGGTGCTATGCGCTGCACGAACCCTTTAACAACTGCATCTGCCGATCGATTTTCGGGTTGGCAAATCATCGAAAACGACCACACGTATCGCTTGCCAACTTCCAGGGATTTTCGATTATTGACCGTAGCAGGAATCCTAATTTCAACAATCCCGGATTCGTCAACTTTAAATGTTTTTTCGTAGACTATTTTTTCCTCGTTTTCGGTGAGCAAAGTAAACTCTATTTCGGCAGAAGTTTGAGGGACATAGACAAAAACTGTGGGAGAATCTGTGAGGGTTAAACCGATATTAGTTGGAGGGACTAAAGGAGTAACAGATAAACCCGCCGGACAAAGTTTGCTACCGCGATGTGTCCCTCCTTGTCGATTGCTGGGGGCTGTGACATCGGGAGGCTTGAAATTCAGATTCTGACTCAGCAGAAGCGGCTGGGATGGTGTCCGCACTCCCGCAAGTGAACGGGGGACGGTAATGGCGATCGCAGAGACGGCTAACGCAAGTGTAGCCCCATGTAGAAAACGTTTCATTTTTTGTACCTTTGACTATAATGTTGCAAACGCAGGCATTCCCTGGTGGCTAAAAATATTTTTGAGCAGCTAGTCGAGGACGCAGACACAGAATTTGAACCTTGACATATCATCAATAACATTAATTAATTCGATCGGCAACTGGATTCTCCGGCTGAAAAATCCGGCGGTAGAGGTAGCCAGTATCATGGAACACATATTCGCGGGCGGCGAAATGTAAAATTTTGTTACAAAGTGGTCGGAGTTTCCGGGTATCCTAAGATAGAGGAAGTCTCGGGCAGGTGGGGGGCCGTGCGAAATAACTGCTGTTCCAGAAACGACTTAAACTTTTATCCTGGAATGATGATTAAAATATCTAACAAAATTCGATCGGCAGCGGCTCAATTGAGTCAAAAGTATAAACCATCGCTAGCATTTGCTAAGTCTGTATTAATTGCCAGCGCGGCAGTAACATTATCCTTGATGGGGGCCAGACAGCTAGGAATACTCGAACCAGTAGAATTAAGCGCTTACGACCAAATGCTGAGGTGGCGTCCCGACGAAAAGCCAGACTCGCGCTTGTTAGTTGTGGGGATTACTGAAGCAGACATTCAGAAACTGAACCAGTGGCCGATATCCGATCGCAAAATAGCTGAAATTTTACAAAAACTGGAAAAAATGCAGCCGGCAGTCATCGGTTTAGATGTACTACGAGACGTACCTTTAGGAGACGGGCGCGAGGAATTAACTAAAGTTTTACAAAAGAGCGATCGAATTATCGGAGTATGTTTAGTCACCGACGGAAGCCCGGACAATCCCGGTTCTCCGCCTCCCCCAGGAATAGCAGAAAGTCGGGTGGGATTTGCAGATTTCGGAGTCGATCCGGGCGGCATACTCCGCAGGGCTTTATTATTTATGAAACCGCCGGAAATAGAGGGCAAGTCATTGCCAAAAAAACATCTGTGCAATGACAGTTCTCAAGTTTTAGGTTCCTTCAACCTCCAGATAGCACTACGTTACTTGCAAAGAGAAAAAATCTATCCCCAATTGGCACCCGATCAATCTTTCTGGCTGGGAAAAACCCAATTAAAACAACTAGAAAACAATGACGGAGGATACAAAAATGCTGATGCCAGGGGATATCAAATACTAATTAACTATCGTTATCGGCAAGTTGCAAACCAAGTCAGATTAACGGATATTTTAGAAGGAAAAATTGACCCGAATTTAGTTAAAGATAAAATAGTTCTCATCGGTTACACCACAGACTCCGTTAAAGATTTGTTTTATACTCCTTACAGCGGGCAAAAGCAAAGCAACCAATTTATGCCGGGGATCGTGGCACACGCACAAGTAGTCAGCCAAATTTTGAGTACAGTTTTAGACAACAGACCGATGTTTTGGTTTTGGCCGGAATGGGCAGAAATCTTGTGGATTTCGGGATGGTCAATTGTGGGAGGAACCTTGGCATCGCGGATGACTCACCCAGTGCGGCTGGCGCTGACATTCGGAGTAATACTGTTCGGGTGTTGCGCTTGTAGTTTTGGGATTTTTCTGTTGGGAGGCTGGGTGCCTGTGGCAGCGCCTGTGATCGCATTAATCGTAACTGGCGGGAGCATTGTATCAGCAGACAGATTTAATAAAGCTGGATACGGAAGAGCAATTAGCGATCGAGTAAAACAAGTCTTCAAAATCGAAATAGACCAAGCCAAGAAAGACCAGCAAGTCACAGAAATCATAGAATCTGATTTCTTTAAAGAATTGCAGCAAAAGAGAGATAAACTGAGGGTTAGCAAAAAAGAAACCTCTGAAAAATCAGATTCTCAGGCCCAAGAAATAACTGTCGGTGCTCCAGAGTTTCCCGAGGCCGAAAGTCAGGCCGACGAATACTTAGCTCAGTTGCAGGTAAAAGCCAAACAGCAGAAGCAACGCGCCACCATGACTGCATCGGAAAGCGGCGGGGCGACGGGTGTCCCCGATTTCGGCGGCGCTGCTAGTTCGGCCGAAACCAAACCCGGTGACGAGTTCAGTGATTTGAAAGCCAAAGCCAAACAGATGCGGCAGCGCCGGGGCGCAGAAAAGATTGATAGTTCAACAGGCAAGGAGGATTTGGGCGGGAAGGAATAATAACAGAGAACTCGATGCAATCGGGAATTTGATCCTAATTGATTCTCGCCGTTTCTTACTCTCATCTCAATACGCATATCATGTCCAAAATCATCTCTGTTCACTCTTATCGGGGTGGAACTGGCAAATCGAACACGACAGCAAACTTGGCATCTATTATCGCTCGCGCCGGAAATCGGGTGGCCATTGTAGACACAGACATTCAATCGCCAGGGATTCATGTGCTGTTCGGTTTCAGCGAGAGCAACATGGATCGCTGCCTGAACGATTACCTCTGGGGCCGATGTCCGATCGCCGAAACAGCCTACGATGTGAGTTCGCTGCTACCAAAATTAGCCAGTAACGGCATCCTCTACCTAATTCCTTCGAGCATCAAAGCAGGGGAAATAGCGCGAGTTTTGCGTGAAGGCTACGATGTGGGACTGCTTACCGACGGCTTCGGCGAACTGATCGACGCTCTCAACTTAGACTACCTATTTATCGACACGCACCCGGGGCTGAACGAAGAAACCCTCCTCAGCATCACCATTTCCGACATCCTGCTACTGATTTTGCGTCCGGATCAGCAAGATTTTCAGGGAACGGCTGTGACGGTAGATGTGGCGCGCAAATTAGAAGTTCCCAAGATTTTGATGACGATCAACAAAGCCCCAGAATCCCTCGATTTCGAGGATTTGAAGCAGCAAGTAGAGAGTATCTACGGCATCCCAGTGGCGGGGGTGTTGCCCCACAGTGACAAGATGATGCTGCTCGCCAGCAAGGGGGTGTTTGCTCTGCACTTCCCTAACGACCCCTTAACTCAGGTGGTGGAAGGGATTGCGAAACAGATTATTGCGGGATGATTGATGTAGCGATAGTCGATCGTCCGCTATGCAGAGTGAGTTTCGATCTCAATCTGTATAGCAGATGTCACTCCAGGCAAGAGTGGCTGTTGTGGTGGAGGAACTGTCAAAGGCGACAATATTTGCTTAAAGAGTCAGGAGAACAGCGACAAAATGAGATACAAATAGATTGTCAGAAAATTGGGTTGAAAACCCAGTCCTTAATAGGACGGCTTTTTGATACAATAAACATGGTTGTAATTCCCAAGGTGGGCGGTTGTGAAGCGGCTTTTAGTCGGCACCCTCGAACCTGAAAGCTTTTTGAAAGCAAAAAAAAGGGTAGCGAAAACCTTGTAAAACAGAGCTGGGGAATCAACGCATTCTCATGCACTCTTGAAATCAATAATTTGTTTCAATTCCCGTAGGGTGGGGCACACCCGAATTCGCTTGTTCGTATCCAGCGTACGATGAGTGGAGATAGACCCTCTGGAGCGGTTGTGAGATAAGCTCTTAACAGTTGACAGTTGACAGTTGACAGTTGAGTGCGAAGTTTTTAGGCAGGGGATTTAAGCCCCAGCCTAAAAGCAATCCACCTAAAGGTGGGGGCTTAAATCCCCTGTGATGCAGGTCAATTGGTGCAATTGCACGGTTGAAAAGTTTAAGGATTGCCTGTCATGACACAGCGCTTAAAGGTCAGTCGATGAATTAAGAATCCCCGTTTCACGCCGGGGAGTGTCAAGAGAATTTGTTAAAAAACTTTAGGAGTAACACTCATGGATTTTGACTTCCGCATACTAATAGTATTGATGCCCGTCTTGTTGGCGGGCGGCTGGGCTTTGTACAACGTTGGGGCTATTGCTCTCAAGCAAGTGCAGAAATTGTTGAACAAGCAAGCCTAAACTCAGTCTCTTTTCAGGTAATTTCGCAGCCGACTGTTTCGTGAGATACAAAAACAGCCGGCTCATTTGTGTATTAATTTTCATTAAGCGATGGCTGATGGTTGCTGCGACGGGTAATTTACCACTGAAGAGAGATTGGGCGAAAGCCCAAGAAAAGTTATATTGAAAAGTTAGGCAGAAACCGGGTGCGATCGACCAATACAAATATTAAAGAAAAGACGTTCCAGCATAAAATATGAGACAATCACAAAAGTATTTGCCCTGACAATCACCCTAAAAACTGCGAAGTTGAATTTATAGGGAATATCGGGCAAATTGTCAATGTTTAACTCCTATATCTTTAGATAGATTATGCTTTTTCCCCGATCGAGCGGCATTTTACTCCACCCAACATCCTTTCCCAGCCGATTCGGTGTTGGGGACCTGGGCATAGAAGCATATAAGTTTATTGACTTTTTAGTGGAAAGCGACCAACAATACTGGCAGATATTGCCGCTGGGCCCTACTGGTTACGGCAATTCTCCTTATTCCTGCTATTCAGCAATGGCAGGAAATCCGATGATGCTGAGCCCGGAAATTATGCGGGACGAGCAATTGCTCAGCGATCAAGATTTAGATAGTTTGCCGGAATTTTCGCAGGATACAGTAGAATTCGATCGGGCGATCGCGCACAAGATACCTCTGCTCAAAAAAGCCTGCGAAAATTTCAAAGCGAAAGCATCGCCGGTGCAGCAAAGAGAATTCTCGGGTTTTTGTGAGAGCAAAGCGCTTTGGCTGGAAGATTATGCCTTGTTTATGGCACTGAAAGACAGATTTAACGGCACTAGCTGGCACACTTGGGAACCAGAAATTGCCCAGCGCAAACCGGAGGCGCTAGACAAGTGGCGGCAGCAGCTAAATACTGAGATTTATTACTACAAATACGTTCAGTTCGAGTTTTTCCGTCAATGGACAGAGTTGAAACGCTATGCGAACCTGCGCGACATTAAAATCATTGGCGACATTCCGATTTATGTAGCTCATGATAGCGCAGATGTGTGGTCGCATCCAGAAACATTTTGCTTGGACGAAGCAACCGGAGAACCAGCTTTGATGGCGGGAGTTCCCCCGGATTACTTCAGCGAAACAGGTCAATTGTGGGGCAACCCGGTCTACAATTGGGAGGAGTTGCAAGCAAATAATTTCGAGTGGTGGGTGCGGCGTTTTGAGGCGCTTTTCGATTATGTAGATGTGAGCCGGATCGACCACTTCCGAGGATTTGACGCTTACTGGGCGGTGAAGCGCGGGCAGGATACTGCGATGGAGGGAGAGTGGATTAAGGCGCCGGGAACGGCTTTGTTTGAGGTAATTAACGAGAAGTTCGGCAATTTGCCAATTATCGCTGAGGATTTGGGGGTAATTACTCCTGAAGTGGAAGCTTTGCGCGATCGATTCGAGTTTCCGGGAATGAAGATTTTGCAGTTTGCTTTCGGCGCTGGCCCAGGCGATCCTTTTTTGCCTTTTAACTATGTTCGCAACTGCGTAGTTTACACTGGCACTCACGACAACGACACGACTGTCGGATGGTTCAATCAATTGCAAAACTACGAAAGAGATGAGGTTTTGCGTTATTTGGGCTGCATCGATCCCCAAGGAATTCACTGGTCTTTAATCCGCATGGCTTGGATTTCTATTGCTAATTTGGCAATTGTACCGTTTCAAGATTTGTTGGGTTTGGATACTGACGCGCGGATGAATTTTCCCGGGAAAGCAGAAGGAAATTGGGGCTGGCGGTATCGGCGCGAAGCTTTGAATTGGGAGGTGCGCGATCGGCTCAAAACCATGACTTACATCAGCGGGCGCACTCCCCATAAAAATTGATTATGGGGAATTGGTAATGGGGAATTGGTAATGGGGAATTGGTAATGGGTAATTGGTAATTAGTCAATAAAGACGTACATTCTCATTACAAACTGTGGACTGCCAGCCATTACCTATTCCCAATTTCCAATTTCCAATTACCTATTAACCTTCATTCTTGGGCTTTTCTGAAGGCTTGAGTTGGTCTGCTTGAAAAACAGCTTCTTTGGGGACTCCAGGAGCTCCGAGTAGTTCGGCTTGTCCGTTATTAAGAGCAATCATTACCCCGCCAGCGTTACCAGCTAGAACTACCAATTTGCGATCGGCCTGCCAGGTGCGCACAGTCCCGATCGGCAAAATTCCCTCAAAATCTATTTTGCCATCGACTTCTACCTGCATCCAGGATTCGGCCTGAAGAGTGACGCTAACCATCACTGGTTTACTACCAGATTTATCTAAACTTTTTTGACCGGTTCTTGCTGCTTCGACAGCCGCGTAACTATCAGTTGTCTGATTTTTTGAAGCCGCTGATGCCTCAGCAAGTAAACGAGCTTGTTCTTGCTGCCCAAGTGCGATTTCTTCGGTTGCCGCACGGTTTTTTACTGTCCCAGAACTGGCCATCAACTGAGATAAGCCATTGACTGAACAGATAATTAGAAATGTGTAAAAGAGGTAAAGGTGCATCGGCCGCAACTGAGGCCGATTTTCCCAGGATAGCTTGGTGGACGATCGTGGCGGTGCTTTGATCGGCAAAAAGTAGGAAAACTGAGTTCCGTCCAAACCCATTGCTTCGGCGTACCGCTTGATCAAACCCTGAGTGTAGACCGGTTCTGGGAGTTGGTCGAGTTGACCCTCCTCGATGGCTTGTAGTATATTCCGCCGAATCATTGTTACTACGGCTACTTTGTCCAAAGAAATCGAATTCTGTTCGCGGTACTGGCGGAGTTGAGCCCCTATTTCCGCTAGCTTTTTCTGAGGTGGTTCTGGTTCTTGGGAATGTAGTTTCTGCTTAGTTGTTTTGAAGAATAAAAACAATAAATTCTTTGTCATCTGCTGTGCTCCTGGGGATTTACTGGCACGCTTATTGATGTTAGGTTGACTAGATTCCATAAAAAAATAATTTCCGAATCTTCAAGGGGTCGATAGCAGCCTGGTGGTAATATTGGCTGCGCGGGCTGCTGCAATTGAATCGGGCCAATGGCTGTGCGGTGCAGGCGCACCACGGGATATCCCAACTGCTCGGCTGTTCGCCGAATTTGTCGGTTTCTCCCTTCTGATAGAATTACTTCTAACAGAGTTTGGTCTCGCGTGCGATCGAGAATTTGAACTTTTGCGGGTAAAGTCTTTCTACCCGACAAGATGATCCCCTGACGCCACTCTTGCAGTATTGGTTCTGGGGGATTGCCGAGCACCCAAACGTGATAAGTTTTGGCGATCGAGTGACGAGGATGGGTCAAACAAAACGTCAACTTACCATCATTAGTCAGCAAGAGGGCGCCGGTGGAATCTGCATCTAGGCGTCCTACGGGGTGGATGCCTTGACCCGATCGTAGTTTTGGCGGCAGCAGTTCGAGAACTGTCGATCGGGCATTGGGATCGTTGCAAGTAGAAACTACGCCTGCGGGTTTGTTGAGCAACAGATAGACCTCTGCGGGTCGATCGGCTGGTTTCACTGGGATTCCATCGACTTCGATCAGATCGCGATCGGGATTCCCTTTTTGTCCTAAACAAACAATATTGCCATTAACTCGGACTCGTCCAGCTACAATCATCTGTTCTGCAAGACGGCGAGAGGCAATGCCCCACTGGGCGAGAATTTTTTGCAACCTTTGATCAGACATGACGGGAGTGTGGAAACCCTCAACACGCGAGCGGTGAGGGAGGAAACACGACGCGGTTAATTGATTAACCGATGCTACCAATGCTCAATTCCTAGTTAGGAATAAATTAGAATGCTTGCTAACCAATCCTTACAGGGTGTTGCGCCTGGTGCAGATTATCCTTATGGCATCACCCTGAATGTGCAAAAACTATGAGGAAAAGACTTGCGGCAGGCACAGGTCTGCACCGTTGGTTTGCTGCGGATTTGAGAGGTGTGGTTTGACCCGACCATAAACCAACACTACCATAAATCCCGTATTGGTGGTTAATTTTATACGCTCGATCGCGAAATTTACCTGGGGATCGCAAAACTGGCGAATTTGCCCAGAGATCCTAATGGGGAAAAGGGTAAGAATTTTTCGGCTTCAGGCGTTGCTAGTTCGAGATTTCGGCTTGATTTTAGGGTTGTTTAGGACTGGCGCTCATCAACCCGGTTTCCGATCGAAATCAGAATATATGTACCCAAATCGGCTTGGTGAGAGGGGATGTGCGAGTCCTAGTTAAATTTCTGTGCTTGAATATTAAGGGTTTATATTCTGAAATTGTTTATGACTGTCGATCGCAAGTCTCTTCTATTTGACAATGAATCTGGCTCGGCTGGCGAACCGGAAACTGCTAATCTCGGTAAGCAGGAGGGGATACCATCCAGGGTTCAAGGCAGCCGGATCGCCAGCGCAGTGCTATCTCCAGCGGTGCAGTTGTGGCTACGATCGCAAGTTCAGCAGGTTGACGAGTTGAAGGTAAAAATTGAGGGGAGCGATCGACAAATCCTCAGCGGTACGATCCCGAAAGTAACGGCTGCTGCTCGCGGTGCTGTGTATAAAGGATTACACCTTACTGAAATTTCCATAGAGGGCTGTGGCATTCGCATCAACCTCGGTCAAGTTATAAAGGGTCAACCCCTCCGCCTCTTAGAATCTTTCCCCATATTCGGCGTTTTGAGGCTCAGCCAAGCGGATTTGAATGCGTCGCTGAAAGCACCTTTGCTGGCTGATGCTTTGAGTGAATTTTTGTCGCCTCTAGAGCCGATCGCCGATCGAGAACAGCCACTGAAATTGCAAAATTCGCAAATCGCAATTGATGCTGGTTTGTTGACGCTTTCGGCTGTTATTTTCCGTGCTGACGGTACGCAAATTCCTTTTGTATTGCGGACTGGTTTGCGGATGGCCAGCAGTCACGAATTGATGTTTGAAAATCCAGAAATTGAAGTTTCAAAACAATTAGACAGGAATGTTTTCAATGGTTTGAAACTTGATTTTGGCCCCGAAGTTGAAATTGATGAATTAATCTTGCATCCGGGGGAGATAGTTTGTCGGGGTGGAATTAGGGTTTTGCCTTAATTAGTTAACTGTTAACTGTTAACTGTTGACTGTTATCTGTTCACTGTTATTGGTTATTCGTTAGTTGTTAGTTACTACCAATAACCAATAACTAATAACCAATAACCAATTCCCAATTCCCAATTCCCAATGCCCAATTCCCAATTCCCAATTACCGATTAATTAGATAAGAGTCGATCGCGGGCAAGAGCAAAGTCACAAAATAGTAAACTAACGGTGCGGTAAAAACATAACTATCAGTGCGATCGAGAATACCACCGTGACCGGGGATCAACTGCCCCGAATCCTTAACACCAGCATCTCGCTTCATCATCGACTCAGTTAAATCACCCAACAAACTCGCAACACCAATCAATAAACCAAAAGCAGCACCAGTATAAGGCCAGCCTGGCCAATCCAAATACCAAGACCCAACGGCACCAACTGCGATGCTGCCACAAACCCCAAACACCGCACCTTCAACCGTCTTTTTGGGACTGATTTGGGACAGGCTAGTGCGGCCGAAGAATTTGCCAACAAAATAAGCACCAATGTCCGCAGCCCAGATGCAGAGGAAAGCCAGGAGTAGGGAAGTCAATCCCAAAGATACATTAGTGAGGTTTGTCCAAGACTGCGGCGAGTAAATGCGAACCGGCAAATTGCTAGCCACTGCTTGTCCCAGTCCAGTTGTAGCTTGATAAACTGGGTCAAGTCCGACTCGCAGCCGTATCCAATAGCTGGGCAAATAGCCGCCGTAGAACAATCCTAAAATAGAAGCGGCAATATCGGCGATCGTTGATAACTTCGGTTGGAACAACAGGTAGAAACAGATGAAGGTTCCAGCTAGGGGAAACATCGCATCTACGAATTGCGGTGCAAGGGCGGCAGTAATTAGCAGAACTTGACTGACAACTAAGGTAGTTTTGCCAGCAGGTGCAATGCCCTTAGCCCTGGCTAATTGAAAATATTCCAATTGACCTAGGTAAACGATGATCCCGAAGCCGACGGTAAAGTACCATCCTCCCAAAATAATCATTCCTAAAGCAACGACGATCGCAACTATTCCACTCAGGATACGAGACCAAGGCATAAAATGAATTTCTCTTGCTGATGGCAACGGGTGATTCGATTTTGGATTTTGGATTTTGGATTTTTATAGGACACGAGTTCTTCCCTTGCACGGCTAACTCCCATCCCCATCCGTCAACCAATATCTCAAGTCAGGCGATCGATCCAGCTATGGTCGCCCTTATCCTAAGTATGAAGGTTAACGGGAATTATTAAACAAGGTTAAATTTTACATTTAGTCATGGGAATGGGGCATCGGGCATCGGCCAAACAGGGCATCGGGCGTTGGAGGCAGATCCCGGAAGGTGATGCGTAACCAATAACCAATAACCAATAACCAATAACCAATAACCAATAACCAATAACCAATAACCAATAACAACTGTCAACACTCAACCGTCAAAACTCAACTGACTTCTAATCCAACTTTTCGCCACTGAGAATAAACATGGGATTAACCGCAGCAAAGGTTTGATGGCGGCCGCGAGTCTCCAAGCGGTTGATGGCGGACTGGACTACTTCGATGTTGCGGACTTGCAATTCGGCGAAGCTTTCGGAAAGGGCATAAAGATTTTCTAAATTCCCTGCTGTCGCTACGATTCGACCGTGGGGTTGCAAGTACCCCCAGGCTGCTTGGAGAATGGCTTTAATGGGTCTACCTCCTTCGATGCAAACTCGGTGGGGGGGTTCGGACAAATTTTTGAGGCATTCCGGGGCGCTACCTTCAATGACTTCTACGTTGTTGAGCTCGAAACGATCGCAATTTCTGCGAATCAAGCTGGCTACTTCTTCGTCCCTTTCTACGGCGATAATCCTACCTTTGGGACATAGCAAACCTGTTTCTACGGCGATCGTACCAGTACCTGCGCCAATGTCCCACACCACGGAGTCTGCTTGCAGCCGCAGGTGTGAGATTAACAGTAGTCGGACTTCTCGCTTACTCATGGGAATACCGGGTAAACGTTCAAATAAATCGTCTGGGATACCAGGAGTGACGTAGGGCCAAAGCATAGTTTTATTTTTAATGGAAGGAAGAAGGAAGAAGAACCCCCCCCAAGGGGGGAAAATCAGGAAGAAGGAAGAGGGAAGAGGGAAGAAGGAAGAAGGAAGAAGGAAGAAGGAAGAGGGAAGATTTTTTTCCATTTCCTACTATCCCTCATTTCCCACTATCCCCCAAGCCTTAATGTTTACTTTCGCACAATCTTGAGAGTTTGGAGGCGGGGATCGCTGCAACCTGTGATTTTTCCGCCTGAAGCAAGGATTTGTTGCAGGTATTCCAGGGCTTCTTGGGTAATGATTTCACCGGGCATCAAAACGGGTATTCCTGGGGGATAAGGGCAGATGAGTTCGGCACTGATGCGATCGACTGCTTTGTCTGCTGCTACTGTTTCCGATGGGGAAAAGAAGGCCTCGCGGGGGGAGAGTGGAGGAGGGGAAAAATCTTCTTTCTTCCTTCTTCCTGATTTTCCCCCCTTGGGGGGGGTAGGGGGGGGTTCTTCTTCCTTCTTACTTCCTTTTAAAATCATAAAACCTTGAACTAGATTGTCGATATCTGTTTCTGTATTTCCCAAGCTGATAATAAATGTGAGATGTTGTGGCATCGGCAATTCTGCGGTGACATCGAGTTGAGAGTTCAGAATTTCATCGGCGGCAAATCCTGTAAATCCTAAATCCGATACTTTTACTGTTAGTCGTGTTTTATCTAATGCTGTGAATCCGGGGGTGTTTAATGGTTCTAAAACTGATAAACCGGAAATTTGAGATATGCCCGATCGCGCTTTTTTCGCTAATAATAAAGTTTGGGTCATTAACTCTTGGCCGTGGAGTGCGATTTGTTGGCGCGCTGCGTCGAGGGATGCTAATAGTATATAACTCGGACTGGTGGATTGTACTAACTGTAATGCTCGATTGATTTTTTGGATATCTACCCTAGAACCCTTAATATGCAACATCGATGCTTGTGTCATTGCGCCGAGGGTTTTATGGATTGATTGTACTGTTAAATCAGCGCCGGCTGATAGTGCCGATTCTGGCAAGTTTGGATGAAAGTTCAAGTGTGCGCCGTGGGCTTCATCCACTAATAATGGTATGTTGTATTGATGAGTAATTTTGGCGATCGCCCGCAAATCTCCACACACGCCGTGATAAGTTGGGTAAACCACCATGACTGCTTTCGCATCGGGATGCTGTTTTAATGCTGCTGCTGCGGATGCGGCTGTGATGCAGTTGGCAATATCCCAATCCGAGTTGTATTCGGGATTGACAAAAATGGGAATTGCGCCGGATAAAATTAAACCAGAAATTGCCGAGGAGTGGATATCTCGAGGTAGGATAACTTTGTCTCCTGGCCCGCAAGTCGCTACAATTGCGGCGATGATTCCGCAAGTCGAACCGTTGACTAAAAACCGAGTATGTTCGGCTCCAAATGCCTCCGCAGCTAAATTCTGAGCTTCTTCAATTACACCTTCTGGATTGAAGAGATTATCCAATTCTGGCAATTCCGGCAAGTCGGCTCGAAATACTGCCGCACCCAACAAGTCAACCAGCGGCTTAGATATTCCTTGTCCGCCTTTATGTCCGGGGGCATAAAATGGGGCGTGAGGGTGATTTGTGCGATCGCGCAAAGCATCTAATAAGGGCGTTTTTGTTTGAGAGTTCATCGCTGATATGCTTCATCCTGATTTAATTTATCATGTCCGATCCTACAACATTATTAAAATCTACATTTCGCTCGTTTTACTAATATCTCGTAGGGGCGGGTTTTTGAGATTGCTTGTTTCAGGCGTTGATAGTTGGTGAACCCGCCCCTACGGGCATTATGTACGCGATTTTAATCAGCAAAACTACAGGCTGACAATGCCTCGTTTTAGCGCTACAATCGCAGTGAGTACAGTGTGCGTATCGAGGCCTGAACGTTCCAGGCATAACGCGGTTGACGTTTGC
The DNA here is from genome assembly GCA_003003725.1 of filamentous cyanobacterium Phorm 6. Classification (GTDB taxonomy): domain Bacteria; phylum Cyanobacteriota; class Cyanobacteriia; order Cyanobacteriales; family Microcoleaceae; genus Microcoleus. Next base: position 31,072 of record PVWI01000002.1, read on the forward strand.
CACTATGGTCACGGTTTGAGCATTGGGAGCAGTAGAGATTTAGCTGTACAAATGGTTAATGTGCGATCGCTATTCATATCAATTTGAATAAATTTTCACTATTTAGATAGATGTCGGATTGGTTTTTTTTATATACCTTGATTATATCGAGTTATTAATAGAATTGCCGTGATTAATCCCAACCCTACTCCATTTCCCGGGCCACAGATTCCCAGTACCGAACCGGGGCTGCCGACTATACCGGCATCGCCACCAGTACCCGGTACCCCCCTTCCCGACCTCATTCCAGGGATAGTACCGGAGCCCGTACCTGCGCCAATTCCGCAGCCAATTCCTGAACCGGTGCCGGAAACAGTACCTTCGCCGATTCCCCAAACAGTGCCGAGTCCAATTCCTCAGACAATCCCTGAACCGATTTAAATGATGTTTTAGTCGATCGCGAAATTTAAGGTTGTTTGTGAGGTCGATCGCAAAAACCGACTTTTTCCAAAGTCCCCAATCTTTTTGATTAATATCAGACTTGAAAAAACTCGGTTTTTGCGTAGATTATCGATTAACTACTTACTGATTACTGAAGTTGATCGACGGCGCTGTACAAAAGTTAATACCACGCAAATCAGACTGTGTGCCGTCAGAGTATGTGGCCCTGACATCAAAAACACAGCCCCCCGAGATATCACCCTCGTACTCAGCTGAATCAAATTCAAAAGGGACAGTGCCCCGATCGGCAAGCGGACCGTCTAACAGGTTTTCTCCCCAATCATCGTCGGAACTACCCGACTGGAGGACTGTCATCGTCTTGCCGCTGTTGTTAATCACCGAAATTTTGACCCTCTCAGCGAAAACGCTAGCTGCTGTGAGTCCTAACAGAGGCAGCGAGAGCACCGCAGCGATCGTCACTTTGCTTAACCATCGGTTAACCATTGAGCCATCTACCTTAAGTTGTATATTTACTCAAGCTTAGCTGTAGAAGTTAAAACACACAAGTCAGATATATTGCTATTGCTTATGATATTTTGATACAGTTATATGTTTGTAAATAGCTATGCTTACCGCCGGAATTGTCGGACTGCCTAATGTTGGCAAATCTACCTTGTTTAATGCTTTGGTGGCTAATGCCAAGGCGACTGCTGCTAATTTTCCTTTTTGTACGATCGAGCCAAACACGGGTATCGTGGCAGTACCAGACGAACGCTTGAAGGTGCTGAGCGATATTTCCACTTCCGCGCAAACAGTGCCGACGCGGATGGAGTTTGTAGATATTGCGGGTTTGGTGAAGGGCGCGAGTCAAGGGGAAGGATTGGGAAATCAGTTTTTGTCTCATATTCGGGCCGTAGATGCGATCGCCCATGTTGTCCGCTGCTTTGACAATGATGATATCATTCACGTTGCAGGTTCTGTCGATCCGATCCGAGATATTGACATTATTAATCTGGAACTAATTCTAGCAGATTTAGCTCAAATTGAACGCAGGCTCGATCGTACTCGCAAACAAGCCCGTAGCAATAAGGAAGCTCAAGCAGAAGTTGACATCCTCGAAAAATTGGTCGCGGTTTTGAATGCCGGTAAACCAGCGCGCCAGTATACCTTCACAGATGAGGAAGCTGAATTAGTTAAAGGTTTGGAATTACTGACAAACAAACCAATTATCTATGCTGCTAACGTATCTGAGGACGATTTAGGTACAGGAAATAGCTATGTCGAACAGGTGCGAGAAATAGCAGCAGCAGAAAATGCTAAGGTTGTCATAGTTTCGGCACAAGTTGAGTCAGAATTGGTCGAGTTACCAGAGGAAGAACGGCTCGATTTCCTAGAATCTCTGGGGGTAAAAGAAGGTGGCTTAAAATCTCTGATTCGAGCTACTTACGAATTATTAGGTTTGCGGACTTATTTTACTAGCGGGCCAAAGGAAACTCGCGCTTGGACAATTATCGCCGGAATGTTAGCACCACAAGCTGCGGGAGTGATTCACTCCGATTTTGAGCGGGGTTTTATCCGAGCCGAAACTGTGGCTTATCAAGATTTAGTTACCACGGGCGCGATGAATGCGGCTAAGGAAAAAGGCCTGGTTCGTAGTGAAGGAAAAGAGTATGTTGTACAAGAGGGGGATGTGTTGTTGTTCCGATTTAATGTTTAGGTTTTTTTAAGGAGATAACCAAATGGATATCGTTTCGTTGACAATTGCTTGGGTGGTAACATCTGTGAGCTTTTTTATTATTTCCAAGTTGCCCATCGGGGTAGACATTGACAGTTTTGGAAAGGCGATGGTTTCGGCTGCGGTTTTTGGATTGCTGAACGCTTTGGTGCGGCCGCTTTTTGTTGTACTTTTTGGTCCATTTGTGTTGGTAACTTTTGGTTTGTTTATGATTGTTATCAATGCTGCTATCTTTGGATTGGCGGCTTGGCTAGTCGAAGGATTTCGCTTGCGGTGGGGAATTTGGAGTGCAATGCTTGGGGCGATTACTCTCGGTTTTATTAACTCTTTGCTTTATGAGGTGTTGCGGACGCTGCCTAGTTTCCGGTAGATAAATGTAACGCAGAAGGGGCGGAAGGGGCGGGTTTATCAATCCTGTTAGTTATCGCAAATATTTCCGGTGAAACCGGCCCCTACGGCAAATATTTCGGTAAACCCCGTCCCTCATAAATGCTGACTAATTATCCGGCTCAAAACCCTCTCTGTTCCTCCTATTTTCAACAGGCCAGTCTATATTTTCGCCACCAATAATCAGTTCTTCAACTGTTACGAATTCTTTGCTGAGTTGCTGGAAAACATTAATTAAAACATCAATGCCAATCGCATCACTGGTACCCAAGTCAAACCAGCAGCGAGCCCAAGAACCTTCGTACTCCATTTCTCCCATATTGTGCATCAAAGCCATCATACTTTGGTCGGCTAGATTAACATCATAATTCATATCGCTGATGTCTAAACCTTCATCTTGCACTTGCAAATTTTCCGCATTAAATCCTCCCAGTTTTCCTAAGAAAAACCAAGAGTCAAACACTTCTTCAACATACTGTTTTTCACCGTTTGAAGGCACGTTGCTGAACTTTAGCCAAATCCAGAGGTCAAAGGGATTAAATTCGCGAAACTCTACTTTCATCAATTTTTACTCTGGTTAATAACAATCGCCAAGATGGTACTGTCAACTAAGAGGGCGGGCACGGGGCACCACCCCTACCAACTGTTTATAGTGGTGGTAAGGCCGCCGGCCCCCAGACTCCATCTGCATCTCTAATTTTATCGCGCATCGGGTCGCAGTTGCGAGATTTGCTGTCGAGGCGGTTGCGGGTTCTGCACTGCTGAAAGAAGATTTCGGCTACTAAACTGCGCGGCAGTTGGTCTGGTTTTGCTAGGGCTGCGTCGAAGTTTTTTCGGGCTTCTTCAAGTAAGGTTTTGTTGCTGTCTTTTCCCTGGGATTGGGAAAACAGGATTTGTGCTTTTAGATAGAGAACTTCTGGATTGTTCGGGGTTTCTGCTAGGGATTTGTTGGCAAATTCTAAAGCGCGATCGTAGTTTTTTAAGTCTCGATAGCCTACGGCTACGCCGCGATAAGCTAAGTAGCGGGGAAAGGCTTTTTCTTCCAGTCGTTTTATGGCTTCGCCGGGGTTGGAAAAGGGCAGATTTTTAGCTAGCATTAAATCCATGTAGCCTTTGAGCAGGTTGAGTTCGGGGTCGTTGGGCGCTATTTTTTCGGCGGCATCTAGGTATTGAAATACTACTCGCAGTTTAGTCAAAGCCTGGGGCGCGCCTTTGGCTGTTCCTTCTTTTGCTATAATGTTCGCCCCTTCGAGAAAGTGGCCTGCTGCTATGTAAATGTTGCCGCGCAAGGGGTTAGTCTTGCTTAATTTTTCGCCAATTTCTCGGGTTTTTTGGGCGTAGGAATTCATCGAGTTGAAGTCCTGCTCGATGTAGGATAATGAGGCTGCCATTGCATAAACTAGCGGTTCGTTTGGTTCGGCTGATAGTGCTTGTTGAACTTGTGCTTTTGCTTGTTTGTAGTTTCCTTGCTGAAACATTGTTTTGAAGGCGGTTTCGGTTTTGGGCCCGATCGCCTGCGGGTTGCTGCTGCGAAAGGGATCGCGCGCTACTGCGGAGTTGATGCAGAGGCCCAGGGCGATCGCACTTGCTGAAAGGGCGATCGTCCGCACTGCCTGTTTAGAACTTAACATTTGGTTGCCAATACACGCTAAAGTAGTTTTGATCATCGTCAATTCTCAAAAAGCAATTTATTGTAAACTGGGAAGAAAGAAAATTGAAAGTTCAGACTTCCCGGCCGCGACTCAAAAATTGATCGGATGGTCTTGATTTTTGCTGGCTATTGCTGTATAGTTTAATAATGGGAGTGTGAGCATTAATAAAAATTTTGCACATATTTCCATTATTAGAGTATAGCATCAAAGAATCTAAAAATCAAGGGGGAAAGCTCAAAAAAAAGGTCGATTTTTGTAAAGATTTATGTAAAAAATAATTGTGGGCGATCGGCAGCAGTCAAAAAAGCCTTAACTATTAATAGCACAACCAAGGACTAATGACTAATGACTGATGACTAATGACTAATGACTAATGACTTCTTCAAAACTAACAACTGCCATTAATGCTTTATCTAAAAAACTTAGTATATCATCCTACAGCCTGTCCGAATGCTATTCTGAAAAACATTAACTTAGAACTGCCGTCGCAGCAAATGGGGCTGATTGTCGGCCGTAGCGGTTCAGGAAAAAGCACACTATTAGAAATATTAGCAGGTTTAGCGGAAAAAACTAGCGGTGACATCCGCTGGCGCGAACAGGAATTAACACCGGAACACTTACAACAGTTAGGAGGTTTAGTGTTCCAGTTTCCAGAAAGACATTTTTGCGGAGGCACAATTTTAGAAGAATTGCGACTGGGACATCCTGAATTAGGACAAGAACAAATTAACTCAGCAATGGCAGAAGTGGGGCTTGGACATTTGCCGCTGCGCGCTTCTCCCCACGCTTTGAGTGGCGGACAACAGCGCAGGGTAGCGCTGGCTGTGCAGTTAATTCGACAGCCGCATTTGCTGCTTTTGGACGAACCGACGGCGGGTTTGGATTGGTCGATGCGCCGACAGTTGGTAAACTTGTTGAGCAAGTTGAAAAGTCACTGGACTTTGTTGATTGTTACTCACGATGCTAGCGATTTGTTGGGCGTTGCTGATAAGTTTTGGACATTAGACTACGGGGATTTGCAGGAGGTCGATCGGGCAAAACTAGAGGCTAAGGAAACGAGTTTTGTTGGTTCTTAGTCATTAGTCATTAGTCATTAGTCATTGGTTTAGAGTATGTCAAGAAAGAGTGGAAATAGAAGATGAATCAGATTACAATGCCTGTGCTACCGGAGATGAATGAATTGTGGCAAAAAACGGTGAATTGGCAGCCGGATCAATCACAACAGCAACAATTTCAGCGGCTTTATGAGTTAATTGTCGAGGGTAATCGTTCCTTGAATTTAACTCGCATTACCGAGCCGATCGAGTTTTGGGAAAAACATTTGTGGGATTCTCTGCGGGGAATTGCGAGACTGCTGCCACCTAATCACAATTCGGCAGAAAATGCCCAATTGCCCGCTGAGTCAGTGTTGAAGGCGATCGACATTGGGACTGGTGGGGGTTTTCCGGGGTTGCCGATTGCGATCGCCCTGCCGCATTTATCCGTTACTTTGCTCGATTCTACCCGCAAAAAAATTGCTTTTCTGGACACAGTTTTGCCGTCTTTAGGGATAGAAAATGCTGTGACTTTGCTGGGCAGATCCGATGAAATTGCCCGAGTACCGCAGCACAAACAAGCTTACGATATAGCACTTCTGCGAGCAGTTGGAGCGGCTTCTCTGTGCGCTAAATGCGCGCTACCGCTGCTGAAAGATGGCGGTTTGGCTGTACTTTATCGGGGGAATTGGACGGTGGAGGAAGAGGCCGAGTTGCAAAGTACGATCGAGCGTTTGGGAGGCACTGTTGAGTCAGTCGAAGCATTCACAACGCCGACGAGTCAGGGCGCGCGGCACTGCATTTACTTGCGGAAAGTTGTAAAGCAGTTTGAGCGCCCCATTCTCTAGCTAGTAGGGACACGGCAGTGCCGTGTCCTGTATTTCATCGGCCGTGTCCTGTATTTCATCTAATTGAAAACTACCCGATCGCCTTTTCGTAGCGTTTGTTAATTTCCGTCCAATTAACAACATTCCACCAAGCTTTTAAGTAGTCGGCGCGCAGGTTTTGGTACTTGAGATAATAAGCGTGTTCCCAAACATCATTGCCCATAATTGGATAGTTGCCTTCCATTAAAGGAGTATCTTGATTAGCAGTAGTTGCAATCTCAAGTTTGCCAGCTTTTGTGCGGACTAGCCAAACCCAACCGCTACCAAAACGTTTAGTACCTGCTTCATTAAATTTGGCTTTAAAATCGTCAACACTGCCGAAACTTTGCTTAATTGCTGTGGCAATTGCCCCAGTGGGTTCACCGCCCCCCTTGGGACTCATGATTTCCCAAAACATACTGTGATTTAAGTGTCCACCGCCATTGTTACGCACGGCTGTGCGAATATCTTCCGGCACTTTGCTCAAATCTTTGACCATATTTTCAACAGTTACATTTTTAAGATCCGGGTATTTGCTGATAGCATCGTTGAGGTTTTTAACGTAGGCGGCGTGGTGTTTGTCGTGGTGAAATTGCATTGTCCGCGCGTCGATGTGCGGTTCTAAGGCATTGTATTCATAAGGCAGAGGTGGCAGTGTAAAAGGCCCGGGGGTTTGGGCTATTTTTGGGTTTCCTGGAGATGGACTTGCTTGTGCTGCATTATTTCCTGATGCTTGGCAAGCACCTGCGGTAAGAGCTCCGACGCTAGCTGTCAGCAAATACAAGAAATCTCGGCGTTTGAGTGTCATAAAAGATACCTAAGTAAATTATTAACTGTTTTATCTCAGCTTAAAGCAAAATGGGAGGGAGTTTAGGAAAAAAAAAAGTTATATCGCCCGAATGGATGAGACGGATGGGCGATGGTTGTGAGACTTTTTTGAGTATACGCTAATTGTGTGCGCTTGAGTAAAACTCATGTGTTCCGGTTTACTCACCCGGTTTCTCTGTCGAAACCGGGTTTTTTTTAGATTATTTTTGGGACAAGCGCTGGATGGCTTCGCCTCCAAAAAGCCGATCGGCTGCTTGGAGAATACCAGGAATTTTCGCAGCATGGGGGCTGTGGGCGAGACAGCGGCGCAAGTCTAATTCATCAAGGCGATGGCGTTCCGCCCCGCAAGCTACGGCTTTTTTGCCCGGAAACCAGTGGCCCGCATTACCTAAAAGGTTGTAGCGCATCTTGCAATAGTCGATCATATCGTAAGCATTCGCCAAATTCCACAGCCACAAAATCACCGGAATGTTAATACCTCCGGGAGTATTTTCGATAGTTGGTAAACCGACGTGCCAAGTCTTAAACCAATCTTCTCCTAATTTATCAATTGCTGTCTTTTCCAACCTTGCTAATATCGGTGGCAACAATTCATCGGCTCTATCTAACAATTCTACCGCTTTCAGATGCTCGTTAAAATCTTCAGGTTTGGCAGCGCCCAAACTCAAAGTATGTACATGAGGATGCGACAAACAAAACAAATCATTAAACACCATCGGACTCAGCGGATAGCACAAATCCACTAATTTTTGCGACGGGTTATAAAGCTGACCGCCTTTGTCGGAAGGACTGATAATAAACACGCCCATATCGTGACGTTTAGCAGCTTCAATTGCCGGCCAATTACTTTGATTGATGTAGTACCAATGCAAGTTAAGATAATCAAATTGATTGGTTTCAATTGTTTTAACAATTACATCTGTCGGGCCGTGAGTTGAAAAACCAATAAACCGAACTTTCCCTGATGCTTGTAAATTTTTAGCAACATCCATATAACTACCTGGACGCAGACAATCCTCTAGCAATTCCCACGTATTAATGCCATGTATTGACAGCAAATCAACGTATTCTAGTTGCAAATAAGCTAAGGATTTATCAAATTCTTCCAGAAACTCCTGACAACTAGGTTTAGGAGTAATTTTAGTTTGAATTATCAACTCTTTTCGGGGAAGCTTCGGCAATATCAACCCCAATTGCATTTCAGAAGTGCCGTAACCGCGAGCAGTTTCTATGTGATTTATCCCGCATTCTACAGAGTAGCGAATAGTCGCTTCTAGATTTTTCTGGTTGTCGGGTGGAATTTCATTTGCTGGTACGTCTTGCCATTTGTATTGGTATCTCATGCCGCCGCAGGAAAAGACGGGCATGGATAATTCTGTGCGGCCGAATCTGCGATATTGCATGATCAAAAAAGAGATGTGAATCTATTAACAAATCTAATTGTAGGGTGTGCATTGCGCACCGGCATTCACTCTCCGGGTGCAAAGTCAACCGGTGCGCATTGCGCACCCTACAAACTCAACTACAATAACTATTTAGAAATCTCGCGGACTGCGGGTTTTCCGTCCTTAATTTCGCCGACTAAAACTAAATCTGTACAGTTGACAAACAAGCCATTTTCTAATACGCCGGGAATGTTATTTAAGGTTTTTTCAAGTTCGACTGGATTGTCTAGATTGTCGAATTTAACATCGATTACCATGTTACCTTGGTCGGTAATTACTGGGCCTGCTTTTCTCACACCCATACGGAGTTCTGGTTTGCCACCCAATTTTTCAATAGCGCGGGTAACTGGTGCGATAGCCATTGGTATCACTTCGATTGGCACTCGAAAAGTCGAACCCAATTTATCGACCATTTTGGAACTGTCAACGACTACAATAAACTGAGTTGCGAGGTAATCGACAACTTTTTCGCGGGTGTGGGCGGCACCGCCTCCCTTAATTAAGTTTAGCTGGGAATCGACTTCATCGGCGCCGTCAATCGCAATATCTATTCTGTCAATTTCATCGAGTGTTGTCAGCGGGACTCCGTACTGTTTGGCTAACACTTCTGATTGAAAAGATGTCGGCACTCCCTTGATATCTTTGAGTTCACCTGATTTTATACGATCGCCCAACGCTTGAATAGTATAAGCTGTAGTTGATCCTGTGCCGAGTCCGACAATCATACCAGATTTTACGCGATCGGCGGCAGCAAAGCCAACTTGCTGTTTCATCAATTTTACGGGGTCTTGTTCTGTGGTCATGTTGGATACTCCTCAATAGTTTTAAGATTATAGCATTTATTATGGATTTATTTAACCGCAGAGAACGCAAAGAACGCAGAGAGGAAGAAGCGGAAGAGACGGTACTCGCAAATTGTTTCAAGTGGGAAATTCTCTCTTTCTTCTGGGCGCCCTCTGCGCCCTCTGTGGTTAAATAAAAAAAATCTAGTTCACAAATCGGCGGATAATTGCCATAATGAAAATCGGTTTTCTGGATACCTACACTTGGGATTACAATATTGAAACTCCTTACCGCCAACCTTTGGGCGGCACTCAGTCGGCTATTTGTTACTTAGCTGAGGCTTTGGCTGCACAGGGAAATGAGGTATTTTTGCTCAACAATACTTCGGAGTCGGGGATGTCGCGCGGGGTTGATTGCAGGCGCAGGGTGGTGGATAAGTCTAATTTAGAATTGCTGCGATCGCTCGATTTTTTAGTTATAGTTAATATAGTCGGCAAAGCACTGGAAATTAAGCCGCTTTTGGGGAATCAAACTAAGTTAATTTTGTGGATTCATAACGAACCGGGCTTTGTATTTCTCCAAGGTTTTAACAACAAGCAAGAAATCAATGCTTGCGATGGTTTTGTATTTGTCAGCGACTGGCAGCGTGAGCAATTTCAGCAACGTTTTGGAATTGACTGGAATCGCTGTTGTGTTTTAAGAAATGCGATCGCACCTTGTTTTGCTAACATTTTCCCTGATCATATTTCGATCCGATCGCAAAAATCTCAACCGCCAATTCTCGCTTACACCAGCACTCCCTTTCGCGGACTCGATATTTTATTAAAAGTTTTTCCCGAAATTCGTCAAGCTGTCCCCGGAACTAGATTGAAAGTATTTTCTAGCATGAAAGTGCACCAAATAGACGACAATGATAATCAGCTATTTTTCGGTCAACTTTACGAAGAGTGTCAGGCAACAGAAGGCGTTGAGTACATCGGTTCCATACCGCAACCCGAACTCGTGCGACAACTGCATTCAGTGGCGGTTTTAGCTTACCCGAATACCTATTCGGAAACGTCATCTATTGCCGTGATGGAGGCGATGGCAAGTGGTTGTCGGATTGTGACGAGTGAATTGGCAGCTTTGCCGGAAACAACTGCGGGATTTGCTCGTCTAGTTTCAATGGGAGGGGTGGAAAACTTGGCATCCGTAACCAATTGGAACCGTGCAGACAAACCAGATTGGGAGGGATATACAAGGCGGTTTTTAGAGGCGATAGTCGGAGTTTTAAAAGAGGGCGACGCAACTGCTGAGAATCATCTGAGACAGCAGGTAGAGTATGTAAATCGAGGGTGTGTTTGGTCTGTACGATCCCGAGAGTGGGTAGAATGGCTGAATAGTATTAGTGTACAACCTGTAATAGTGGTAGAGCAAATGATCGCGGAGTCGTTGGTAGATTTAGAAGCAGCTCAAGCTTATTTTGTCAAGGGAAATCGGCTGAAAGATGCAGGCAGGCTTGATGAGGCGAGCGCAAATTACAAGAAAGCTTTAGAGTTTAACTGGGAAGATGCCGAATATCACAAAAAATTAGCAGAAGTTTATGTTTTGAAGGGCGAATTTGAAAGTGCGATCGCCCAATGCAACCTCGCCATCAAATTCAAACCAAATTTTGCTCCCGCTTATTTGACAATGGGCAATGCCCTGCACGCTCAAGACAAGCTAGAAATGGCAATAGAAGCTTATTTGCAAGCTTTAAAAATTCAGCCAATTTTTGCCGAAGCTAGCGCGAATCTTGGCAGTATGTATTACAAGTTAGGGCAATTGGCACAGGCTGCAAGTCATTACCAAAAAGCTCTGGTAATTAATCCCACTTTGTGTTCGGTTAATGTGATGCTTGGCGATGTTTTGCAGCAGCAAGGCAAGTTAGATGCAGCAATTGCTTGCTATCAAAAAGTGCTGCAACTGCAACCGGGAGATGTTAATACTGCGGAGAAACTATCGAGTTTGATCGCACAAAAACAGCGGGAAACTGCTGATAGTAATTTTATCGAATTAGAAACAGAATCAAGCGTACAACCAATATCTGTAAACAAATATGAAGGTTACGGCTTGCAACCTTCGAGCATCAATTTGTCGCCAGCGCCTACTAATGAAAATTTAAATACTCCGTTTACAAATCCCGACGAAGTTTCCGAACAAGTTACTTCGCTGAAGGTTCCAGATAGCGGACAAGTTGCCAATTATCAAGAAGTAGAACCGTACAAAAGACTGGCAGAAGACTGTTTAGTTCAAGGTAAGATTAAAGAGGCGATCGCAATTTGTCAGCAAGCCCTAAAAATTCGACCTGATTTCATTCATGCTTACGTAACTTTAGGCAATGCTTTGCAAGCGGAAGGCAAAATTGAAGCTGCTATTAGATCGTATTCTCAAGCCTTAGAATTGCAGCCAAATTTTGCAGAAGTGCGCGCCAATATCGGCAGTATGTATTTCAAAATGGGACGTTTGGAAGAGGCGATCGCACATTACAAGCAAGCCATCGTCCTGAGTCCAGATTTGGCAGGCGCTCACTGGAATTTAGGGAAAGTATATCACAAACACGGTGACATCGAAGCAGCGATCGCCTGTTTTCAGAGAACATCCGAACTTAACCCCCAGCTTGTCGGTGCAGACTTTCACTTTAACCTAGCCAACCGACTTTTTACCCAAGGGAAGCGTGACGAAGCCATCGAAAGCTACGAAAAGGCGATCGCCATTAAACCAGATTGGGCCGAAGCTTACGGTAACATCGGCAGCGCGCGATCGCAACAAGGCGATCTCGATGCCGCCATCGTCAACTATCAGAAAGCTGTAGCTTTAAAGCCGGAATTAGAAGTTCTACACTTCAATTTAGGCAATTCTTTCTTGCAGCAAAACAAGTACGAAGAAGCGATTACTAATTACCAAAATACTCTGAAAATCAAGCCAGATTGGGCGGAAGTTCACGCTAACCTCGGCAGTTGTTTTTCCATGCAGGGGCGGCTGGAAGAAGCTTTAACCAGCTATCAGGAAGCTTTGCGATTAAAACCGGATAGGGCAGAGGTTTACTGCCGAATGGGACATATTCAGAAACAAGATAAGCCCTTGGAGGCGATCGCCCATTTTGAAAAGGCGATCGAATGTAACCCCAAACTTAGCGAAGCCCATCAACAACTCTGCGACTTGCTAAGCCACTCCACCAACCTAGCCAGAGCCCGCAGCGTCGCCGACAAATACTGCGAATTCTGCGGTGACAATGCGCCAGTCATGTCAGCCACAGCCTACGTTTTTTCTTACCTACAATCAGGTGTCAGCAAACAGGCCATTCAGAAACTAGAAGAAATCGAAAAACTCTGCTACGAAAAAGTAGAAACCTTTAGCGTCATCGAACTAAAACTGCTCTATGAAATCTTTATGTTTGCAGTTTCCCACCTGCGAGATAACCGCGAAAAAAATGCCAGTTTCTACCGACTAATTGCCAAAGAATACTACCAAAAAGCGGTGCCGCAGCGCCCTTTTAACAGAATCAAATCCGCAAATCATACAGGACAAAAGCCTTTAAAAATCGGCTTCCTTTCCAAACACTTCCGCCGCCATTCAGTAGGTTGGTGCAGCGAAGCTTTAATTCGCGAATTAAGCCGGATCACGCCCCACGTTCACCTGTACGTGACAGGTAAACTCAACCGAGATGAAGTTACGCAACGGTTTGAAGAAATGGCGGGAAAATTTTACTGGCCCCAAAAATATCCAAACGGCTTTGCTGACGGCGGCGAAATTCTCGCCGAAGTAGTGCAAGACGATTTGGATGTTTTAATAGACTTAGACTCGATGACAGTACCGACAAATGTCGAAGTGCTGTATCAATATCCGGCGGGGATTTGCGTTTCTTGGCTAGGATTTGATGCGCCGTACATTTCAGACAATCACTACTTTCTCTGCGACGAACACACTCACCCCCCAGGCGTCGAAAAAAATTACTTAGAACAGTTAGTAAGATTGCCTGTTTGTTCGGTAGCAATTGGCGAACTGCAAAGCATTCCCGTGAATCGAGAGGCGATTAGAAATGCTCTCGGAATCGGCTTGGATCAAATGACTTATCTGTGCGTTGCCCCGGGGAGAAAAACAAATCCCGAAATGGTACAAGCTCAAGTTAAAATACTCAAAGAAGTACCCGACAGTTTGTTAATCCGCAAAGGTCAAGGCGATGCCGATGTGATTCACAGCACTTACCGCGAAGAATGCGAGATTCAGGGAGTAGACTTTGATCGAATTAAGTTTATCGGACAAACCAGAACCGAGGAAGAACATCGGGCTATTTATTATGTAGCCGACGTGCTTTTAGATTCCTATCCTTACAACGGCGGGACTCACAATTTAGAGGCTTTGTGGGCTAATTTGCCAGTAGTAACTAGATCCGGCGATCAATATCTGTCGCGGATGGGTTACGCCTTTCTCAAAAGTGCAAATCTCGATGTCGGTGCGGCGTGGAGTTGGGAGGAATACACGCAGTGGGGAGTTAAGTTTGGGCGGGATGCTGGTTTCAGAAATGCAGTAAAACAGCATTTGATTAAATCTAAGCAGCCAGAAAATCTCGCACCTTTGTGGAATCCTAAAAAGTTAGCCCAGGATATGTATGAGGTGTTTCAGAAACTGTTAGCGAAATAGGTGGAAAATTTGGTTTGTAGTGAGGACTTTAGTCCTTCTAAAATCTATAGACGAGGGTTTGTAGTAAGGACTTTAGTCCGCATAAAATTCTGAAGAAGGACTAAAGTCCTCACTACGAACACCTTGATATCAGGTAGAGAAAAGCGATTTCTGGATAATTTTACCCAAAAGTAAAGTTTTGTAACAATTTCCGTCAAAATGCGTAAAAATTCCGTGCCAAGCCTGATAGATACATAGCTGATTCATAGTACCGCGATCGCCCTAACTTTATTTATGCCAGTTAGGGCGATCGTTTTTTTGAATAATTCGTCAGATAACCGTTAACCGTTAACCGTTAACAACCGTCAACTTTCAACTTTCAACTCGATCGCGCCCGCCAGACTTAGCCCGATAAAGCGCCTTATCAGCAGCTTCAATCAGCATTTTCGGCGAATTTTGATTTTCAGAAATCGTCGCCACCCCCATGCTGAGAGTCACGGAATCGGTGACAACAGACTTGATGTGGGGAATAGCCAGAGCTTTCACACGCTGGCGGATTCCCTCAGCAACAACCTGTGCAGCCGCGATGTCGGTATTTGGCAAAATCACCCCAAATTCCTCGCCACCGTACCTAGCAGCTAAATAAATGCGTTCTGCGGGTGCGTTCGTGCAACTATCCCCGATCGCCCGCGCGACTTGCTGCAAACAAGCATCCCCAGCCTGGTGGCCGTAATTGTCGTTGTAAAGTTTAAAACAGTCAATGTCGCACATAATCAAAGACAGCGGTTCAGAAATGCTTGAGAGTTCCCATTCCCGGTTGAGCACCTCGTCAAATCGGCGGCGGTTAGCTAACTGAGTCAAACTGTCCAAATTCGCCAACCCGTCCAACCGCTGGTTAGCAGCAGCTAGCTGCTGGTAAAGTAAAGATTGTTCGATCGCGATCGCCACTTGAGTAGCCAACTGACTCAGCAAATCCATATCAAACTGCTGCCACTCGCGGGGTGCCGAACAGTGGTGGGCAATCAGCAAACCCCACAACTTCGGTACTTGACAAGAAGGATTGCCATCGCGGTGTTCGATTCCCTGCTGCACGATGGGCACAACTAAATTCGCTTTCACCTGACACTCTGCCAAAAAATTGACGTGGCACTCAGAAAAATTAGAAGTGTGAATGTCCTCGACCGCTCGAATTCTGTTCTTCAAATACTGTCCGACATAACTGTTAGCAAAACAGCAATCCTCTACAGCCATACCCGTCAGCGGCATCCATTCTTCCCCCACCGACTCCACCACCACATCTCCGTTCCAATCGGGTCGGAAGCGGAAAATAATCACGCGATCGGTTGCCAAAAATTCCCGCACTTCGGCTACTGTAGTATTGAGAATATCTTCGATATCCAGAGAAGAACGGATGCGCGATTGAATCTGCGCGATCAGGCGTTCCCGTTCTACCTGCTGCCGCAAAGCTACTTGGGCTTGCTTGCTTTGAGTAATGTCCCTACCTTCGGGCAGCAGCAATACTACTTTGCCAGTTTCATCCGCGACGGGTTTGAGAGAAAAATCAACAGTTGCCGTCCGATTTGCACCTTGAAGTTCCACTTCATAGCGGACAAATTCACCTTTTGCCGATCGACAAATCGCCTCTTGCAACTGTTCTCGAACTTCCGGAGAATCTCCCCACCACGGCAAAAGCCAAAACGGGCGGTTTGCCACATCCCGCAGCTTAATTCCCGCGAAATCTAGAGAAGTTTGGTTAGCTTCCAGCAGAGTGCCGTCCGGATTCAACAAGCTAACAAATTGGAACGAAGAATCAAAAATTGCCCGAAAGCGCCGTTGAGAATCTCCCAACATTGCCGTCACCTTTTCGCGAGAAGTAATATCGCGGAAGCGCCACACCCTGCCAATAATATTTTGTCCGACTCGAATCGGCTGCGTGTAGCGTTCAAAAGTCCGACCGTCTTTAAAATCGAGAATATCGCAGCCTTCAGACTCCGCATCGCTATAAATTTCTTTAGTTCTCTGCAAAAAAGCCCTCGGATCTCTAACTTGCTTGGCGAGAAAAGTCAGCCGCAGCGTTCGATCCATCGAATTTCTAACTTCTTCATAAATTCCCCACATTTGGACTAACTTTTCGTTAAAACTAATCAGTTCTCCAGACGTAGTAACGGCGAGAATGCCGTCTGCCGTTGCTTCCAGAGTAGCGTGCAGCAAAGAGCGCGATCGCTCTAATTCCGCTGCTATTAACTTGCGTTCGGTGAGGTTTCGCACTGCTTTCACCTGCACTAAACGACCCTCGCAAATTACGAATTTACTGCGAACGTCAGCAGGAAAAGCCGTCCCGTCCCGCCTCAGAAAAATCGTTTCGCAGACTGTATTGCTGCTTGCAGAAATCATTTGTGGCGCTACTTTATAAGATTTTGGCGACAGCAGTTCCAGCAAACTCATTCCCGCCATTTCCGCAGGTTTGTAACCGAACATTTCGGCAAAATCGCTGTTGACGCTCAGTATTGTGTCGCGGTTAGCGACGGCAACTGCTTCAAAATAAGCTTCGCATTCGAGCAAGCTGGCTGCTGTGCTGCTGCCATTTTCACTGGAATAGCTATTGTTCATTAGCTGTTGCATTTGCGTATTTGCCGAATACAAAGCTGCCATTGCCTGTCGATACATAGCAGTGCGTTTTTCGACTTTTATGGTGAGGCGTTCCCTAGATTCTTGCAGTTCTTTTTCGACTCGCATTAAATCGGTGATATCTACTGCAAATACGATCACGCCAACAACTTGACCAGTTTCGTCGCGGTAAGGTATTTTATCTGTCCGCACCCAGCATTTTTGACCGGATGCAGTTGGCAACAGTTCGACTTTTCCCAGTTTGGGAACGCCAGAATTGATTACTTCTAAATCTTCTAAATAATATTGCTCTGCTTCGTCTGGATAGATTTCATAAAAAGATTTTCCTTCTAATTGAGCTGCGGGCAAACCTCTCGATGCAGCGGCGGCTTGATTAATTCGCAGCAGGCGGCTTTCGGTATCTTTGTACCAAATCATTGCCGGCACGGAATCAAAAATAATTTGTTGTTCTTGGTGTTGTCGGCGCATTTCTGCTTCTACTTGTTTTCTTTTGATGATTTCTTCTTGCAGTGTTTTGTTAGCTTTTTTGAGTTCTGCCGTGCGTTTTTCTACTCTTTCTTCTAGTTGGTCATAGTATTGACTCAGCAAATTTTGCTGCTGTTCGCGCCGCATTGCTTCTAATTTAAAGCTTTCGGTAGCTGACAAACTTGACGATACAAAGTCTGCTAATATTTGGGTTAATTCCTGTTCTTCTTCCGTCCACTCACTGCGGTCACTTTGGCGTTCGAGGCTGACTATTCCGGCCATTTGATCTGCCAGCATAATTGGTACGTTTAACAGGGCAGTTCTGCGACCTGTGGCAAAATAAAGACTAGCAAGTTCTCGGGTTCTCGGGTCATTTTGTGCGGCCATCGTGGCGATCGTACTTTGAGATTTTAAGGCTTGAAAATACGCGGGACAGTCGGCTGCTGTGATGATTATTTGTACTGAATGCAGTTTCGTATTATATTCGTAAAAATCAATGCAGTGAAGCTGTGTTTTGTCTTCGCCATATAGCCAAATGCTGGCTCGATCGCAGTTGATAACACTGACAGCGGTTTCTGTGACTTCGCGGATGAATTGTTCTATATTATTGCGTTCTTTAACTTGACTTTTAGCTAATTTTGCGATCGCCAAAGTAGGGCTGCGCCAATTTCCTCTCTGCTTGGGCGGCGCACTTACGGGTGAAGCCACCTTAGCCTTAATTTCTTGACAAACTAACAGTACAGCCGGCCGTAGGAAATTGGTAATTGACCGACCGTTGCTATCTTGCTCTATTTTCCAATCTACCGCAGGCATTCCGTGCGCTGTTGCTTTTACGAAGATAATGCTACCGTCTTTGCAAGTCAACTGACCTTCCCAAGAGGCAACTTTTGAACTTCGCGTACCGTTTTTAGGATATGCTAATCCGGCAAATTCTGCCTGCATTTGCCCTTGATTTTCGCAGTAAAATATGTTAAAGATTGAATGAGAAATTAATTCGTGCGACCTGTAGGCAAGACGAGATTCGCCGAATTGATTTAGCGAAAAAACTCTTCCCAAAGCATCTAGAACGAAGTAAATACCCGGAAAATTGTCGTAGAGTGTTCGATACCAATCCTGTTCAACTTGTTGGCTAGACGAATATTTCGCTACCGCGAGTTCATCGCCCGTACCGGTCAAGTGAGAATTGTTGGTTTCTGAGTTATTTGAATTACTTTTTTTAGCAAACACTTTTAGCTTAACTCGACTGTAATTAATTTTACTTTCTGGAATTTAACTTTTTTGTGAAACTAAATTAAACCTGTTATTTTAAAAGAGTTACAACTTGTAACAAAAATACAACTTGCCCAGGGCGCTGGTTTTTGCTTCCCAACGCAAATCCTCTGTTTGTTCGTAGTTGGTAGATTGTCTGTTGGCGATATTTCCCGCTAGTTGCGGTGCTAGCAGGTTGAGTTGCAATTACCGCGTCTGTACTTGTAGTATCTCCGACAATGGAACAAACCGACACTCAAGGATTTTAAGTATCTATGATAACACTCAACTATCTAATCTTGGGGCTGACTTACTTGGGTTTCGGTTTGGGATATTTGCCGGGGCTGCGGATGAACCGGGCGGCGATAGCCATTGTTGGGTCAGATGAGTGCGGTGGTTTTGGGGATACTCGACCTCAAAACTGCTTGGCTGGCGATCGACCCCAGTGCGATCGTTTTTTGGCCGAGAATGACGATCGTGAATAGAGTTAATTCGACGGTTTAATAAATATTGGCAATAATTAAATTCGGCAAATCCGATCGTGCACAATATGCCACAGGCTTTAGTACCATAGTTTATACTGAATCTTGTGCAGCAAACGCTAAGGAGGCAAAGAAGAGTGACTACCCTAAAACCCGTTGCTAAACCCCGACTTAATTCTGCGTTCAAACAATTGATGTCCTTACACTGGGTGATGTCAGCTTGTTATTTAGTGCTGTTTATTGGCGGTACGTTTATGGCTCAATTGCCGAGAGAATTGTTGATTCGAGGCCCCCTTTACGATTTTCACAAATCTGTAGGAGTGCTGACGATGGCTTTGCTGACTTTGCGGATTTTGACTCTGCTGCGAGTAGGGTTGAAAAAGTATACGAAACGCCTGCCAAAGTTTACGAAGGAGTGGTACAAAAATCTTGCTCTGCACGGGACTCTTTACGTTTTTATGTGGCTAGTTCCGGTTGCTGGTTTCTTTTTTTCTAACTCTTTCAAAAGTAACAATGTGAAATTTTTGGGAATTGTTTTGCCGGATGTGTTTCCGCAGAATTCCGCAATGGTTGAGGTGGGAAGAAGTTTGCATTTTTGGCTGGCGTACACATTTTTAGCATTCGCGATTTTGCATATTTTAGCTCAGAAGAAAGTTGTGAGGGCTAATTGGCGCAGGTTAACAAATTTTGTTCGCACTAAGTTGGCGTAGAAGTTCGGCAGCGGATTCGCTTTCAGAGGATGTAACGGTCAGGTAGAAGGCAATAATATCGATGGTTTCGGCAATTGAAAACATCTCGCTCGCCGAGAAGGTATGCTATAACTCAATACGATTTACTTAACATATTTATGCCCCGGAGATCCCCCTCGCATCCCCCGAAAGCAAGGGGGACTTTGAGGACATTCTTGTCCCCCCCTTTTTAAGGGGGGTTAGGGGGGATCTGTCTTAAGTGAACCGTATTGTGCTATAACTTTACCGCAAAACTGGCTATTTTCCACGCTGATATTCTGAAACCTTTCCCATTGTCTGACTTCTGGGGTAAATTTATGGGTTGTTCTAATAAATTGACAGGCTGACTAATCGCCAAACCCAAATCGCTCTTTAATTCCAACTTAGCCTCTTCACCATGACACTCGTAACACCGCAAAATCCAAACATTAGCATCATCGTCCGACTGTTTAAACGCCATCAGCGCTAAATTTTGGGCAGACAAATCCAAGAACTTGCCAACTGCGGGTAAACTCTTGTTGCGATTTTCCCCTAACTGCGGGAATACCTTTACTAGCAGCGGCAAATTCAACTCGTAACCCTGTCGAACAGTACCTGCATCTTGCCAATTTCCAGCGTGGGGATAGACTGCACAAGTAAATTCCGAAACTCCTACATCTGCTTGTTCGTCCGGCCAAGTCGAACCCCGGAGTAAAGTCAGCCGGATTTGATTTGGTTGAATGTCGCAACCGTATTTACAATCGTTGAGCAAACTCACTCCAAAACCGTCATTGCTGATATCAGTCCAGCGCAAAATCGGTACTTCCCATTTGGCTTTTTCGGCGGGTGTTTGCGGTTTAGTTGTGCGATCGATCGCACCACCGGGAATTTCGCAAGTTACAAAATCTGCTTCTACATTTAACCCAAAAGCTGCTTTAACCAAAACGTGAGTTTCTTGCCAATCTACAACCGTCTTAATTTTCAGCAGCGGCGAACCTTTTTCTAGCGTGTAATCTTGGCAAAACTCCGATTTGCCAATTTGCAGAACAACCCGCAAACTCTGCCGTAATTCTCCCCGATCGATCCAACAAATCTCTTTGAGTATGGGCGCGGGTAATTGATGTTTTTGATAATTCGGATCGATATTCCAAGCATCCCAATATTGACCGTTGTCTTGAAAGGCTTGCAGTTGATTGCCTCCGGCTGCATTCAACACTTCTCTATGATTTACTTTATCCCAAATGCTGGATAAATTACCAGTTTCTTGGTCTATTTTTGCCAGAATAAGTTCATTTTCTAAGATGATTTGTGGGGCGGCAAAATGCGTTTCTTGACAAAGTGCGTTTTTTTGTGCTATACCGTATGTAAGTTTCGATAAATCTGTCTTGTTTTCGGTGTCTGGACTCGCGCCCGCATTACCCACAGTTTGAGAGTCTTCGCGACACAGCCAAAACACGCGGTAGCCGATCGCCGGAACATCCTCTGCACAAAATAACATGATAAATTGCGATGGCGGTCGATCGCCCTTAACAACCTGCGAAACCAGCGGCTGTCCCGACAAATCGTAAATTTGCCAAGCTAAACCAGCAGAATCGGGAAGCGGTAGACTGACAACCTCAGAGCGCGACCAATTGAGAGGATTAAAAATCAGAATCGGTTGAGCGTCCGGCTGCGGCGGAGAAGGCAGAGAAATTTGAGCAGCGATCGCATCTAAAGATTTTAGCAGAATTTGGTGGCAAGCGCGATCGGCCTCGGCAAAGGCTAGATTAGCATCCGCGTAGACTTGGGCGATCGCCGAACCGGGCAAAATATCGTGAAACTGGTTAAACAACACTTGTTTCCAAGCCGATTCTAACTCAGATTTCGGATAAACCGCACCCGTGCAAATCGTTGCCAGCGAAGACAACAACTCCGCTTGATAGAGCAATTCTTCACAGCGGCGGTTTTGGCGTTTTTGGTCAGCGCGAGTCGTGTAGCAGCCCCGGTGAAATTCTAAATAAAGTTCGTCCTTCCAAATCGGCAGACTGTCGAGATTTTTGAGTTGCGAGATAGAAGGATTGGCAAATTCTAGCGCCCGCAAATTCCCCTGATTGTCAGATTCTGGAACATCATCATTTTCGGGGAAAGTTGCCGCAACTTCCGGCAAAAACTGACTCTCAATCAAAGCCAAATAATCAACCGCCTTGGCAAACTCCATCCTGGGGAAAAAAGGCGACAATTTCCAGCGTTTCGCCACCTCCAGCATATCGCGAGTCGGGCCGCCGCCGTGGTCGCCAACTCCCGGCAACCAAAGAGCATCTGGCAAATTAGTTTTAACTTGCCAATCAAAAGCATAACTTGCCATTTTTACAGATTCTATACTTTCGCCGATCGCCCCAGACATCATGCTAAATATTTTAGTACCATCCAACCCTTCCCACCAAAAAGCACCGTAGGGAAACTCCGTCGAATCATTCCAGCGCAACTTCTGAGTCACAAAATAATCAACACCGCCGCCGCGCAAAATCTGAGGTAATTGCCATCCAAAACCAAAAGTATCCGGTAGCCAAGCCACCCGCATCAATTCCCCAAACTTTTCCTTTGCGTAGCGCTGTCCGTAAACAACTTGTCGCACCATTGACTCAGCAGAAATCAAGTTTAAATCCGGTTCAACCCACATCCCGCCGACAACTTCCCAACCTCCGACAGCCACCTGTTTTTGAATCGCTGCAAACAAGTCCGGGCGGTGCTCTTCCAGCCAAGCATAAAGCGCCGGAGTTGAATGGCAGAAAATCAAATCGGGAAACTCCGATTGCAGCTTCAATACCGACTCAAAAGTTCGTTCTGCCGCTTCCCAAGTTTCCGGGACAGGCCACAGCCAAGCTAAATCTAAATGAGCGTGACCGACCAAATAGATTTTACTTGTATATATAGATTTCGCGCCGCTTTCTCCTATATATATAGATGTACTGTTTTGATTATCTCCAACCTGAGAAACTGCATTTCCTCTTCCCTCTGTGTTCTCTGTGGCCTCTGCGGTTAAATCATCTAACTCCCCAGAAAAAGATTTAATGTTGAGATTTTCACCTATATATATAGATGTACTGTACTGATTTTCTCCAACCTCAAAAACTCGATCTATTCTTCCCTCTGTGTTCTCTGTGGCCTCTGCGGTTAAATCATCCAACTCCCCAGAAAAAGCCTGCAGATACCCAAGTAAATTGTGCCGCAAAACCGACAGAGAGCGATCGAACTTGGCGCGATTCGGCAAAGCCGACCAATCAATCAAATTAACCGCCAAATCAATCTCAGATTTTAGCAAATTTCCCTTGACAAACCAGGGATGATTTGCTATATTTTTGGTGGGGAGGTATTGGGAATTTTTATTTTCTGAATTACCAGCTAGGGATTTTTGCAAAATCTCTAATTCGTCGGCCACAAAACCCGGATCGAAACAAGCAGAGTCTGCCGCTTCGTACAAGCAAATCGATCGCACTAAAGCACCGCTATCGTGGCCTGGACTTACTAACCGCAACATCACCCAAAATTCATCGCCAGGATTGACCGACGCACTCAACAAAACTCGATCGGCACAATCAAACAAATCACCTTGTCCGACCAACTCCCCGCCGACAAAAATCTGAGCATCTTCGGCCCACCAAGTCAAGCCCAACAGCAACCGCAAACCAACCACAGGATAGCCGTGCAAATTGTTAGGAACGACAAAGTGCTGTCCCAAATAAATAACTTGCTTCCCAGAAGGCCAAGCAATATGTCCTTTCCCGTTAAGTTCGGCAACTGGGCCGTTACAAATACCTACCGAACCCGCCACCTGATCACAATCGCAGTACCTCCAGCCAGACTGAACCTCCACTTGACTGAGGCGGCGCAACTTCTCTACAACTTCAGAAATATTATTGCTAGCGGGTGTCACAGAAGCGTTCATTTTTAGCTAAAATAGGAATTGCGTAGGAATCAGGATCGGAATCGAACCGCGCAGGCGCAAAGGACGCGAAGAAATAAGGGTTTCAGAGGGTTTGAAACTGCGGTTAATATCTGGCTTTGATTTTACAGCAATTTTTGGCAATTCCGGCGCGAATCTCAAATCAACTATTCAATAATTAAACTTATGTCTAACGGTTACTACGGCCCATACCAAAGCCGAATATTAAATTTTATATCCAAACAGTCCCGTCAAGTCGCTGATAATTGCGATCGAACTTGGCGACAAATTAAACAAACAACCCTCAGCAGTACCCAAATTCTACTTTATCCAGCTTACTTGCTGGTGCAAAGTTCCCGAATGTTGACCAGGCAATTGCGGGAATCGAGTCAAAAAGTAGATTTACCCGAATTGCAAAAAGATGTCGGGGACGAAAATCCCGACTTGCTACAAAATTGGGATGAGGGGGAAATGTCGGAAAGTTCGATCGGCAAAATCCTGCACCTAGCCGAAAATTTGCTAAATGCGTCACAAACTGCCAAAACTTTAGCCAGCGTCCCGCTGTTAATAAATCAGACAAATCCAACAACGGAGAAACCTGCTAGGGGTTTGCTTCCAGCCATCAATTTTTTGACTGGAAAAACCACCAAACATCAAACAACTTCCGCCTTAGAACATCCGCTGGCCAAAACTCAATTAGACAGCAAACCAAAAGTTAGCGCAATTGCGACTTTCATTCCGGCGCGCACTTTAGTTTTGGTGGGAAGAGAAAATCAGGTTTTAGATATTTTGACACCCCAACAGCAGGAACTGCTGGAAAATCGGATAACTTGGGAAGTCGCCAACAACGGGCCGGAACGGCGGCACATTGCCCAAAAAGAATTAAAGTTTAATCTCGGTTTGGAGTCGGCTGCTAAAAAATCTCAGTTAGCGCCGGTGCGTCGTTTTTGGGAATTGATGGCTTGGCTGCAGACAAGTCCGGTTGCGGTGAAAAGAAATCAGTTTGGAGAATCAATTTTCGCAGTCAAAAAATTGATCGACCGCAACGCTATTTTACTCCAAAAAGCCACAGCGCAGATGGCTGCTGCGACAACCGCACCGCAGTCGATTGCTCAATCAAATTCCACCGATGACAATACCCCAAAATTAGAAACTAATTTTAACAGCAAGCTCGATCGAGCAGCCAATCCTCTCTCCTTTGTCACATTACTCGATCGCGCCGCCCTCAACCTCGAAGAATTTACCGTCCCCCCAGCCGCCAAAACCACCGCAGCCAATCCAGAAGTCAAATTTGATACATCAGTCGCGCAAACCAATTTAGGTCTTACCGCCCGCGAAATCCTGGAAAAATACGCTCAAAACATCGAAAAAATGATTTGGTCATCAGTAGACCACCTGCTGGGAAAAGAAACAGCAGCCAGTGATAGTACGGAAAAGTCCGTAGCAATTCGGTATTATTTGCAACAGCAAGGACAGCTAGAGAAAACCGAAAACAGCCAGGAGGTCGATCGACCTTGGTTGAATTGGCAAGACTTATTCGGGGAACCAGGGCCGCAGCAGTCGATCGAGGGCAGTTCCGAACCCGACGGCGCAACAGATGAAATCTCTATATCACAAAACAGCTCAAAAGTCAAGGATAAAATGGCAGAAGGTCGATCGACCGCCGTCTCAATGTCGCCCTACCCCAAATCAATTCACCGCCTGCTCGCCGGACTCAAGCAGAGCTTGCTAGCACCAGAGTCAAAAAGTCAACCCCAAAAAGCCTCAAATTTAGCAGTAACTCAAAAAAATAGCCCTGCACCCGCAACACCATCAACCCCTGGGGGGACACAGGAAACCCAAGTGCCAAAATACACAAACCCCAACACCGCGCCAAACAGCCAATCCCCAACAGCAATCACCCAGCAAACCAGCAAATATACCCCAACAGCCACAGCGGCCCAACCAACAAATCGCAGCGTCCCGCCCGAAGACGAATACTTAGAAACAAAAGCAGAATCAATGGGTTACATTAAACACCCGTTAGAACAAGTCCTCGAATGGCTCGACCTACTCATGCTGCGACTAGAAAACATCCTAGAGCAAGCCTGGAACTGGGCAAAAATCAACTTGCCAACAATCCTCCAAACCAAAGATAAAATTGAGTAATCTTTAGCCTATGATAAAAAAAGTTGCACTCGCAGCAATCAGCTCAGTATTAAACCATCTTTGGAGTCTCCCACAGTGCTAACCCTCAAAATCGTAGTTAATGTAGTTGTCCTATTTTTTGTTTCCCTGTTCGTATTTGGATTTTTGTCCAATGACCCAGCCCGGAACCCCAACCGCAGAGACATGGAATAAGCCAGCTATCTGGGCCGCTAGTTCGGGGGCCGACACCGCAGCCCCCGAACCAGGGCGCGAAGCCACAAAAATGAGTAAATCAACACTTGACCTCGCACCACCAGCGAGGTTATCTTGTGGCAAAACAAAGCCGTTTGCTAGGAAATATTCGCTGATTCCCGCGAAACATCTGTTTATTCAGTTGACAGTTGACAGTTGACAGTTGACAGATGAGAGCGACCTCTACAATGTAGAAGGAAGAGGATTGGAGCAATGAATAATCTTCTTTTAATTTCTTCCCACAAGGGTTCCGGCTTTAAACCAATTCTTTCTGGTAAGCAACCAAGTTTCTGAGGATGAGTCGGTTAGCTGCGAGGCATACCTGAAGATTTCCGGTTAACCTGGAAACGCTGCCTGTTAAATGCAAAAATTTTGATGATAAATTGTCCGCTATAAAAAACCCTCTAAAATCTAAAATCTAAAATCTAAAATCGGATGACTCACCTGTTGTAACTATGCCATATCCGGTACCGCCGCCCGAACCACCTGCCATCATCTACATCGCGAAACCAAAGAAAGCAGCCCTAACTGTCGCAGCCAGTGATGGAGACACCCCCAGCAACTCCGTAGAAACACCGGAACCAAGTTCAGAAATCGTTCAGCCACCCCAGCAACCGGCCCAAGTAGAAGAAGCAGCACTCCTCGATACCGCCCCAGCCAGCAACCAACAGCCTCCAGAAATCGCACACCCTCCAGCCACAGTCGAAAGCGACGAAGCAGTAGCGGGATTTGGACACCCGGTTGCTGCGGAAAAACCCGAAACTCCAGCAGCTAAGCAAGATTCCTCATTTACTGCTTACCAGTTAGGTTCGGTAGAAAATGCTGTGGCAGCTCGGAATCGCCAAAAAATAGCAGGGGAGCAGAGAAAAGAGGACAAGAATGCGCTAAAACCGCAAGAAAGTTGGTATCAGGCCCAAGGCCGACAGTTAGAAGAGAACGCTCCCGTACCAACAGAGATTCCCGTTCCAGAACCGGGGCTGGAACAGCCTCCCACCGAGCAGCAACAGTTCGAGA
>PVWI01000234.1 GCA_003003725.1 filamentous cyanobacterium Phorm 6
ATTTCACCCAAAATGTTAGCGACTTTCCAACGGATATTCTGATTAGTAGTCGCTGAGAGAAGTGCGATTAAAGCATCGATCACCTCTGGGTTGCCTGTGCCAATTTTACCCAAAATCTCAGCGACTTTCCAACGGGTATAGTTATCGGTAGCTGCTGAGAGAATTGCGATTAAAGCAGCGATCGCCTTTGGGTTATTTGTGGCAATTTCAGCCAAAATCTCAGCGACTTTCCAACGGATATCCTCATTAGTAGTAGCTGATAGAATTCCGATTAAAGCAGCGATCGCCTCCGGGTTGCCTGTGCCAATTTTACCCAAACTTTCTGTGGCACTCAAACGGATATCCTCATCATTAGTGGCTGAAATAATTTTGATTAAAGCAGCGATCGCCTCTGGGTTCCCTGTGGCAATTTCACCCAAAATGTCAGCGACTTTCTGACGAATATCCTCATCATTAGTCGCTGATAAAATTCCGATTAAAGTAGCGATCACCTCTGGATTGCCTACCGCAATTTTACCCAAAGTTTCAGCGACTCTCCGACGGGTATCCTTATTAGTAGTTGCTGATAGAATTGCGATTAAAGCAGCGATCACCTCTGGATTGCCTACCGCAATTTTACCCAAAGTTTCAGCGACACTCCGACGGGTATACCAATCAGTAGTTGCTGAGAGAATTCCGATTAAAGCAGCGATCACCTCTGGGTTACCTACCGCAATTTTACCCAAAGTTTTAGCGACACTCCAACGGGTAGATTCATCATTGGTTGCTGATAGAATTCCGATTAAAGCAGCGAGCGCATCTCGGTTTCCTGTGGCAATTTTACCTAAACTGTCAACGACTTGACTACGGGGAAAGTCATTTTCAGTAGTTTTCAGTAAATTAATGAGTTGGTTGACAGCTATACTATAGTTTGTCTGTAAAAGTGCTGCTCTTGCTCTTTCTTCAATTAGAGCGCCAAAAGTCTGCCATTTTTGTTCTTCAATGTTGAAATAACCACAACCCAACTTAATGATTGTTGCTACTATTTCATCAGCCCGCGAACAATCTTTAAACTCTCCTATCCCCGCAGCAGCTAGAAAATAGGCTCGATTTCCATAAAAATCATTGCACCCACCCTCAAACTCAATCAATGCCTCAATAAACTCCTGCTTCTGCTTCCCATTCACACCCTCTAGCCCCAACCACAGCAAAATCACCTGCTTCCACTGCGCCTCAAAAATCCGATATTCCTTCCCCACCACCGGAAAATCAACATGATTTCGATGTAAAAAATAATCCCAATCATCCACCGCCAACGCCGCAAAATACTCCTGAAACGTCGCATGATAAAACGCATAGACAGATTCTTCCGGTTCATCAAAATCGATGCCTACCCGATTCAACCATCCTAGAGATAACGCCAATGATAATAAAGACGTTTCATCGCTGCGTTCTCCTAAATACTCACTAACTAACCGATAGGACAAGCGAAAACGACCAGATTTGCCATCAATTGCTGCTTTTGCTAATTCTCCTAACCCTTCATATAAAAGTTTCTTACACTCACTCAGAGTTTTGCCACATAGATTTACATAGGTTTTGATAAACTGCTCTTTCCAGCGATAGATATACTCAATAAAACTTGCATATAATTTTGCCTGAGTATCCGGTAAAGTTCCGTCTCTCAAACTCCAAATTTGACACAACATCCACAACCGCAACGGATTTTGAATCAACTCCTTGAGACGGGAATTCTCCGATTCTGCCAACGCCAACTCCAAACTCTCCCCCGTCGCAGCATCCCCCATCCCCGCAAACCAACGGTGAATATACTCCGTCACCTGTTCCGAATTAAACTGCAAATTACGAAACACATCAAACCCCGAAAAAGCATTTTGATCCGCCTCCCAAACATTCACCCGACAAGTCACCACCACCCGCGCCGCCTGCACCCATGACCTTAATAAATCTTTCCCCAACTTCTGCATTCCTTGAGTGTGCGTCATTTCATCCACACCATCCAGCAACAACCAAACCCGATTAATTTGTGGTTCTAAATCACCGCGCGTCACTTCTCCCGGACACCGAGACAACCACACTTTTTCCAAATACTGACAGATATCTTGCTCCCCTAATTCAGCTAAATCTATCCAAATCGGCAACCCCAAATCTTGCTCTAAAATCCAATCCGCAATCTTCTGCAACCGCGTGGTTTTCCCCGCACCCGGTTCGCCAATAATCGCAATTTTGCGCCCTTGACTAATGTCGCTTTTCCCTTGTCGCAACACATCTTCAAAAAAGCGTTCTTCAGCAATGGGAATCAGTTTTTCTGTTTCTTTTTCCTTTTCTTCCTGCTGATTCCTTGGCTGAGGTTTGGGTTTTTGGCGTTCGACAATGGCTAAGGGAACATAAACGCCATCCAGTTGCGGTGTCATCCCGTTGGCGTTTGTGAAGGGGTTGGTGGTGAGTTGCTGTTGTTGCGCGAGGTTTTGGCGGCAGATTTCTTGCCAGTTTATAGTTTCTTCTTTAGGTTTAGGGGTTTTTCCAGCAACCGTTTCCCGCAGAGTTTCCTCCTGTTGCTTTGATTTTTCAGGCCGCAGGCTTTCCCATTTAATTTCAAATTGTTCTAAATTCTTTTGTTTGTCTTTACTCCACAGTGTCAGAGTAAAGTGCCACTCGTCGTCTCCCTGTGTTTCAAGGCGATGATCTTCGAGGATTTCCAAAAAGTCCTTTAAATGCTGATTAAGTGCCTGTCTAATCTGCGTTGTAGTTAATTTCCCTTCATGCTTGTCTTTTGCCGTGAGAAATTCCAGGGTTCTCAGTTCCGTTTTAATCATCAATTTTGGTTGTTCGGTAGTTTCATCCTGCCATCTATGACTTACGGAGATTCCACCAACGTCTTCTAATTCCCAATTGACATAATCCAACAGTGCCTCTAATAAGCGCTTGGCACGTTCTTTAACAGTAGGCCCATAGGTGACTTTCTTTTTGCTTGGCATGGGTTCGAGGGAGGGAAATTGCAAAAGAACTTTGGGGGGGCTGCAATCTTTACGACGTACCCCAAACCGCTCTAACGCTTATTATATCAGATTTCTAGCCGATCGGACTTGGGGGATTGCTTTGCTGTCCTACCCCAAACCGATGATGCCTTCATACGGTTGAAATGAAGGCAGGTTAAGGATGGCTACTCAAGAAGACAGAATCAAACAACGCGAAGCATTGGAAGATGCTCATGGTAATTTTGTTGAACCCTATATTAATCAGTTGATTGAAGTTAACGCGCAGTCTTCACCCAATATTGATGTTGCGCTTCCTGGGTTTTGCTATGTGTCGGGATGGTTGGTTTTGGTTGTATTGTATTGTTTTTGGATGCGCTATCGAATGTCATCAAAATAGCCTGTATTATTCGGCGGTTGAAACCGCGTCTACACAAACGAAGTCTGCCTCCGCAGACTAAGAGGTAAACGGTGTATTTAAACCAGGTTTGGTATAATATTGACATCCTATATTATAGGAGTCTATAACAATGGCGTGGATATTCAGTTTATCGGCAGAGTGTGGCTCTGATGAAAGCAATGTCAATAAATTTGCTCAACACTTTGAGGGCATAGAATGGATGCTGTCAAATAATCGCCAATGTCTATGTCGAACAGATACTTTTCAAGATATGGATCGAAACTGGTGGTGTCGGGTTTATCCCAATAATATTAGTGAAGTGGGAATAGATAGCCCTGAAAGTGCTTATGTGATGACAGAGTTAGGTATTTTATTTTATCTAACTCTACGGTTTGCTCGTTGCTTTCGCTATGCTTTGGTTGGGGTTGAAGTTGATGAATTCAGAACCTATAGTGAACTTATGGAGGATTTATCTAATTTATCTATTCCTGGATTGGTTTTAGCAAAGGAACTTACTCATGGGCTAGAAATATTACCAGTTTTCCGATCGTTTAGTCCTAGTTATGTTTGGCAACCATACGAGGGGGAAGTCTATAATCCCTTAATGGCATCCCCAGAGTTAAAAAACAAGCTGAATGAGCTTCTAGCTGTGAGTTGAATTTAATTCGTCTATCTAAGCCAACATAGGAGGAACTTTTCAATATTTAATGTAATTTGACACATCAGACCGACCGCCCTCTGCACTAACCGCCACAATATGTTTTAATTTATATTTGAGCAAAATCCAAACAAAGCTAGCCATGAGTCCAAAATCAATAGCCGTAATCAACTTCAAAGGCGGTGTCGGAAAGACCACCGTCACTTGGAGCCTGGGAAATATTATATCCCAAACCACAGACCGAGAAGTCTTGATGTTAGACTTAGACCCGCAAATGTCGCTCACAGAGGCGATCGGGCTTAACGAAAATACGGGTCATTTAGATGATAAGTTTGGTAAGTGGTACGAACAATCTCTCAAGCACAGACTCACAATTTACGACGCCCTCGAAGTCTTTAAAAAAGCCGGACAAAACTTTAAATTTCCCGTTGGTTTCGACACGATTTATCAGATTGACGAACAATTACATTTTGTCCCTTCAGTTGAAGAATTGTATTGGTTGGATTTAGATGGATTTGAGGGAAAAAGTGTTAAAGACTTCATCCGTCAATTCATCGGCAAAATCGCCAACTCTCCCAATCTCCCCAAATACGACTTGATGCTTTTTGACTGTTCGCCTTCCTTCAGTCTCCTCACCTATAGCGTACTCTCTTGCTGCGACTTAATATTAATTCCCGTCAATCCAGATTATTTTGGTTCTAGGGGATTGAGTTTAGTCTTAAACTCTCTCCAAAAACGGATTGAACCTTATCCGTTTCCCAAGATAGCAGTGTTTATGAATAAAGCTAAAACCTATGGAGGATTGCTAACAAATGAAGTTCAGTTTTACATGAGAGAAGTCAAGAGACTTTGCGCTGAAATATCAAAAGACACTAACATAGAAGTGAGATTTTTGGAATCGACAATTAGGGAAAGCGTCGGGCTAAAACGAGCGATTAATGAGGGAGAATTGCCGCGAGAATTGGTGAGAGAATTTGAGCAACTTTGGCGCGAGTGTGAGGAGTATCTAAAAAAATGATTAGAAAAGATATTTTGGCTGCTACTGACCAAGAAAGTGGAGGGTTAGTTGATGAAATTGGCGAACTTAAGGAAATCTTGCGCGAGGTTTCTAAGAAATTAACCAGGATTGAGACTCAAGTCAAGCGGGGAGTGCTTTCTGCTGGGTCAAAAACTTCTGAATCAGCTATTATTGCTAATGTTAGTAAATCTGCTAATTTATCGGCGGAAAATGTTCTCGAAGCTTATGAAGAACTACGTTTACAAGCTAAAAATGGTAATGAAGAAGAGGTGAGAAAAAAATTGTCGGCTATGAGTGCAACTGACTTGAACTTGATGTGTTGCGAGTTAGGGATGCCGCCCAGCAGCAAGAATCCGTCCCGCAAAAAAATGTTCGAGCTAATTATTGGTAGAATCAAACAAAGTTTGAGGCTGTCACGGCATATCGATCGCCAAACACTTTAAAAATTAGCATTAGAATCGAAAAAATGGGTTTTAATTGGCATTTCTCGCTGGGTTCTGGAATGGCATACACAATAAAAACGGCTAGTAGTGCGTCCTGGTGTCCGCTTTCATGCTGCGGGCTAAAGCCCGCACTACGAACCTGGCTTAATTATTGTATTTGTTCGATTGGAGATGATATTAGATCGTTTCCGATAGAACTTTTGTCAAATGGGAGCCGATGCAATAATTTTTTTCTCCTTCAATTGCTGGTGAACTTGCAAATCATTTGACTCAAGTTCCTCGTGTTTTTCATCCTGCACCTGTTTATCAATTTTGGGCAACTTTAAAATCGCCCCAGCCAAAACCCAGTAAT
This sequence comes from filamentous cyanobacterium Phorm 6, assembly GCA_003003725.1. Classification (GTDB taxonomy): domain Bacteria; phylum Cyanobacteriota; class Cyanobacteriia; order Cyanobacteriales; family Microcoleaceae; genus Microcoleus. The sequence goes on from PVWI01000234.1 coordinate 5,847, forward strand.
ACACGGACACTGGATCTACATCCAGCGGATAGTATTGAGGATTGATCGTAATAAATCCAACAAACACCCAAAAACTAGCTCCGTAACTCCGCAAACTTTTGTCTTTGACAGAACGATAAGCTCTAAAAGTTAGAAAAGCTAAGTGTAAAAGCATGATTTGAAACGCAATCATTCCCGGATAACCAAGTTCGTACATCAACTTAGGTTGGAAAGTTTCAATTAGCTGCGTAGCACCAAATATCCGCGTTGAATTAGTCGCTCGTCCCACACCTCTACCGAGAGGTTTGTCAATGATAAAATTGTTACTCTGCTCGAACTGATTAACCAGAAATTGCTGGGGCGGTGCAGCATTCCAGCGGTTAACAAAACTCTCCCGCCGCTGCTCGATAATTCCTGGGTTAATTGCTGCACCGATAAAGATCAGAATCGCTAGTCCTGCGCCGATGGGAATAAATCGTTTTAGATTAACTAATTGACCAGTCAGAATTAGCAGGATAGCTGTGGAAACTGGAACCATAATTAATGCAGCTCTTTGACCGGAAATAACTGCATTGGCAAATACTAATGCCATGCCAAATAAACCGATAACTCGCCACCATAATGAAGGATCGCAAAAGGCAGAGGCAAAGGTTAAAAAAGCATTAGAAATTAAAAACCACGCCCACTGCCAAGGTGCTACAAAAGTTCCCGGCAAGCGGATAAACTTGACTTCGGGACTGAATACCAGAGAACCACCAACAAAACATCTAGCTTCCAGCGTTGCTTTATATAATTCTTCTCCGGTCATTCCTCTGGTACCGGCGCATCTTCCACTTTGCAGTAACAGGTACTGAATCAAACCGAGAATGCAGCAAAATATTGCTAAAACGATGTGCATTCGACTAAAAAATACCAAATCTTTCTTAGTGCGAAGGAGATAGTAGGTACTAGCAATCAGCGGTATGTAACCTATCAATACTTTTAAGCCTAAAATTCCTTGCAAAATGGGTTTATCGCCTTTCATCGGATTGAGCTGCATCCCTCCGTTGACAAAAAGTAGAGTCAGCATTGCCATCATTAACAGGATACTGAAGGTAGGAAGCAGTTGTTTGGGCATGAACAGGGGCAACTGTTTCTTTTTGCAACTTTGAATTAGGGCGATCAGAGCTGGTATGTAGAAAGCATCTTTGGCTACTTGAAATGCAGGATTGCCGCCGCCAATTGTGTAAGTAATTGTACCGCTCAAAGGTAGGTACATTAGAAAAGCCCACAAAGCTTGACGGGGGTATTTGTAGGAAAGCAGCAGGATGGCTACGGCTGCGCCTCCTGCAATTGCAATCTTAGGGCGGGCAACGAACAACAGGGAGATGCTGATAGCAGCGCTGATTAAGCAGCTTATGACGATCGCCTGTACAAATTCATTACGCTTTTGTGAAGTTTTGCGTTTTTGTACAGCTACTTCTTTTTTGCTGAGCGTTGTTGTTATTTTTTCGCTCTGCTTGTGTTTGGATTTCTTGGATTTGCGCTTGGTTTTCAACATAACTTTTAGAAGGCACTTATGTAGAAGGCTGAATGCACTAGGATGTAGAATGCTAGAAATTTAGAAGATAGAAGGCAGAATCAATAGAATAAAAAATATTTCGGTAGATGTGGTTACTTATTCTTAACGTTGAGAGCGAGAAAACATCTCGATCGAGATTGTGGGTGTGATGCGGGCACAACTTACATTCGCGACCTTGTAGAATATAACCGCTGCATCTATAATGTACAAATCTCGAAAAAATAAGTTTAATTTATCGCTGAATATGAAATTAACAAAATTTGTATCGATCGGCATTGCCGTGGTTTTAGGGGCAAGCGCGAGCATATTATGTAGCAGTAGAGCATTCGGGGCAGAAAAAATGATCCTGACATTTGGCCCGATTCGGCAAACCATCAATATCAGCGACTTAGAAGACTTTGCTAAAGATGGCACAACCACGCCAACCATCCAACAAATTATCGGGTTCTCGAAAATTGACCCACAAATATTGCGGGGGTTAATCGGTTTAGAAATCGGTTTAAAGCCAGCTAGTTTGGCTAGGGTAGTCTACAGCACCCCAGGAGAAAAAATCACTGACGAAATCGGTCAAGTAATTCGGACTCAGCGCCGTACAGAAAATGGTAAAGCTTTGCGGGCGGCGGTGATCCTCGCATCCGGCGACGATGGTAAATTATCGCTGCTGGAAGTCCTGAAAAAGTATCCTCTGCCGGAGGTTTACGTAGATGTTGCCAGCGTTGGCGCTGCTGTTGGGAAAGTTCAGGGTTTAGCGGGAAATCTGCAAACCCTGCTTCAAGATTCGATGCGCGAGACAACTAAGACAACAACTGGCACCGAAAGTCCGATCGCACCTCGTCGCAGCGTGCAGCCAACAAATCCCCCTTCAGTGCGCCCCTCCGCCGCACCCTTACCAGCACCAGCACCGCAGCCTGTGAGACCCGTCAGAGGCCTCTGGTAAGAAAATCATCACCATCAACAGGTTTGATCGTTCGGACTTTAGTCCTCTGACTTTTCTGAGGACTAAAGTCCTCACTACAAACCAAGAAGCAATCAATTTTTCTTGAGCAATTTTTTGAGCAACTTTGGAACTTCTGAAGGCCGAGCCGCCAGAGGTATTTCTGCTTCTTCAAAGGCCGCCATTTTGTTCTCGGCGGTAACTCCAAAGGCTTTTTGGGCGGCGGCCCGAGAACTGATCAGGATGCCTGCGTGGCCCAATGACGGGCTTTTGGGAGCGTAGCGGCCGGCTAGATAAGCAACCACGGGTTTGTCGATCGCCGATCCGATATAAGAAGCAGCAGCTTGTTCACTCCACCCGCCAACTTCCCCGATCAAAACGATCGCCTCGGTAGTGTCGTCTTCGTCCAAAATTTGCAGCCACTGCATAAAAGAAGAACCGACAATCGCGTCGCAGCCAATACAAACCGCCATCGATTGTCCCAAGCCCGCCTCAGTCAGTAAGAGAGCAACTTCGTAAGTCAAAGTGCTACTGCGACTGATCACGCCCACCGGGCCGGGAGTGTAGAATTCCTTGGGGTGAGTTCCTAGCAGTAGCTTGTCGGGTACAATAATTCCCGGACTATTGGGCCCGATTACCAAAGTTTCGGTGGCTTCTGCTTTTCTGACTAAGCGCACCAGATCCAGAGGAGGCACTCCCTCAGTGATGATCGCGATTTGGCGAATTCCGGCGGCGATCGCTTCTAGAGCCGCATCCAGCACCCAGTAACGGTCTACTAAAATTACTGTAGTGTCAACGTGACCTACTGCCGCCACGGCTTCTTCTACCAAATCAAAAATCGGAATTCCCTCCAAATCCAGCCCCCCCCGACCGGGACTGACACCAGCGACGACATTCGTGCCGTATGCTTTCATCATCAGGGCGGCGCGGGTTGAGGCGGGAGATTCTGTAATGCCCTGTACTAGGACTTTGCTTTCAGGAGTTAAATTCATTTTTCACACTTGACACTGATCTTTTAAAAAGCTGAAGGCCTTCGCCTGTCTTATAACTTTCGTATTTTGCCGATCGACTCTGGCTACTTGGCAGAGGATACAGCTTTAGCGGAGGCCTCATCCAAAGTGCTAGCTAGCTGCACGGGCAACTGTCCCAAACGCTTTTTAACAGCATCAGTATCGACCTCTACCAGACGCAGCACAACTTGGAGGTGGCGGTTGGCGCGAGCTTTCCGTTCCAAATAGCCGACTACTGCGGCGGTGATTTCGTCACTTTTGGAGGCGCTGCCCAAAATATTTATGAGTATTACCTTAACTGTTTTATCCTGAGCGACTAACTCCAGACCCAACTCCGTGCGATCGCGCAGGGCATTTGCTGCTTCGTAGCGGTCTAGGGAACCCATATTCACAAAATTAGCCGGTTTTCCTCCTTGGTGGGCTACAGCATCCAGAGTTGCCATTGTCAGCCCCACGCCGTTGCACAAAATCCCGATATTCCCGTCTAGTTCGACTAATTCCAGAGATTCGGAATTCGAGATTGAGGATGGAGATTTCGGTTCAAATTCCGGCTGTGAGTGCTGCACCTTCGAGTTGGAATTCCGGCGATCGCCGCCACCGACAGAGAGATTTCTTTTTTCCCCTGCCAACCCGCTGCTAGGCTGCTTCTTGCCCGAGAGTGCGGCCAAGTCTGGATGTCGCCCCAAGGCATCGTCGTTGGCGGTGACTTTACCATCTAAAGCCATGAGTTCTCCCGTCGGACTGATGCCGAGAGGATTGATTTCTACTAAATCTAAATCTTTTTCGACAAACAGCCGATACATTTTTTCGACGATCGCGCTCACCGATTGAATCAAGTCTCCCTGCAATCCCATTTTCAGCGTCAGACGCCTCGCGTAGAAAGGCGAAAATTCCTGGTCTACGGGAACTTGCTGCATTTTGTCGATCGACCCGGAGACATCCATACCTCCTTGTCTCGAACCCAGAAGTACCGGGCGGCGGGCTACGGGGTCTAGGAGTACGGCTAAGTATAATTCTTGGTCAGCATTGTACTTTGCTTCTGCCAGCAGGACTTCGGGATATTCATCCTCGATCGGCAAATTAAAAATTGTTTGAGCCGCAGCTACTGCATCGATCGTATTTTCTACAAACTTGATGCCGCCCGCCCGGTACTTCTGGGTTCGAGCCAAGGAGGTATGGAT
>PVWI01000235.1 GCA_003003725.1 filamentous cyanobacterium Phorm 6
CAATTGAAATAAAAACGGTTCGTAGTGCGGACTTCAGTCCGCTCTTTTGGCGGACTGAAGTCCGCACTACGAACCAACTCAACCCATCTCAAGTTCATTTTTTTTTCAGACCAAATAACTACAAAAAGGCAACAAAAAAGAATGCAAACCTACGACAATTCCAAGGTTAAATATGACTGTGGGCAAGCAATGCCAGGTTCGCCAATCTTTCGGGATATTTCATTTCCGCTCACGTCGGTCAAGCAGCTTTAATTACTTTTTGGGCAGGAGCATTTACTCTAGGTCTTGCTGCCAAGTTCCACTTTGAATGGGAAGACTCGAAACAACTTGGTTTTATCCTGGAACATCACTTGATTTTTTTGGGATTAGGCGCGCTGTTGTTGGTAGCGAAAGCGATGTTTTGCGGCGGTTTGTACGACTCGACTATTCAGGAAGTACGCACTGTTGTGAGTCCTACTCTCGATCCGTTAGTTATCTACGACTATCAAACTCATTTTGCCAGTGTTGACAATTTGGAAGATTTGGTTGGCGGTCATATTTAGTTTAGCTGGCTTGGCTTTTATGGCTTTTCTTTCCTGTGCTTTCGTCGGCTATAACACGACTGTTTATCCTGTGGAATTCTACGGGAGCGATCGCCTCGGATTGACTGCACAATTTTTCTTAGGTATAACAGCTCTTGCAGGTCACATCTGGCACGCTTCTCGCGCCCGTCTCAATAGCTGAATGCGATTTTCCTTCTTTTTACCCACTCAGCTTTGCCGAAGGGCATAACATCCGTTAAATCCGTTACAAAATCCGTTGCCGAACTTCCTTCGGCTATACTTTGAGAAAATCACCCTATGACTGTTTTTATTTGCTGTTTCTGTATCGCAACTGTGATGGTTCTGTTTTTGTGGAGTATTTCGGTAGCATTGCGAGAAGGAGTCTATCAAATCAAGCGCCTACATCAAATTCCTTGTTCAGATTGCGAGTTTTTTACTAATGATTACCGCCTTAAATGTACAGTAAGGCCGTGTGTTGCTTGTACTGAGGATGCGATCGGCTGTACTGACTTTGAACCGAAGACTTGTTTTGCCAATTCTTGCCAGCAACATTTCTATAGGGTTTACAAACCTTATGCAGAAATACCGACAACCAATCCTTCTGTTCCACCTTTAGCAACCGGAATTAGAAGTTAGTAAATCCGCCCTAAATAAGGGAAATCTATAACAATTCTTTGGACAAATTAGTTATGAATCTATACAACGCTAACTTACTAAAAATCGAACTCAACCAGAGAGGCTGCCGCCTGACTCCCCAGCGAGAAACTATTTTGAGGGTCTTTCAAACTCTGCGGCAAGGAAATCATTTGAGTGCGGAAGAATTATATAATACTTTGCAAAATCAAGGAGAACGAATAGGCTTGTCTACTGTCTACCGAACGCTGCACTTATTAGCAAGAATTGGCATTTTGCGCGAGCTAGAATTAGCAGAAGGACACAAACATTACGAACTGAATTTGCCGGAATTGCACCACCACCACCATCTAGTTTGCATTCAGTGTCACAAAACATTTGAATTTAGCGACGAATCGGTTTTTAAAATAGGCAAAAAGCAGGTTGAAAAAGCTGGTGTAGAACTGCTTGACTGTCAATTAACTGTGCGTGCTGTTTGTTTGGAAGCGCTGCGGGAGGGATGGCCTTCTTTGCTGCCGAGCAATTGGTTGTGTCCGAAATATCATTCGGAACTGGAGCAGGAAATGAGTTGAGTTGGATGAAATAGGCTTGGGTAATTAGTAACATCACGTCCAGTCAATGAGCGTAACAAAAACGGTTTGTAGTGCGGACTTCAGTCCGCACTACGAACTATCGCATCTTATTGCGATCGATCGGACACGATATAATTCGTTATTTCCGGCTAGCTATCATAACTAACTACTAACAAAGTTAGCTCTTCGGGGACAGCACTAATGACTAATGACTAATGACTAATGACTAATGACTAATGACTAATGACTAATGACCGATGACTACTGCCAACTGCCAACTGACTACTGACTTCACTTGTACTCAAGCAACCTCAGAATCGAAGCGTTGGTGTTCCATGCGAAATACGTTAGCATACAAACTAGCAACAATCTGTTTGCCTTCTTGGGTCAACTGCAAGTAACCGAGGGATTCGCTGATATGCGGATAAATTCCGCTCCAGTAAAACTTAGAGTAGCTTTGGAGTAAGTCACCCGGATGTCGGTAGCCCAAAACCTTAGTAGCACCGCTTTCTTCCAACTCGTAAAATAGGGCGCCAATTTTCTGTAAATATTGTGGGTTGCTGAGCTGACCTATCAAGTCAGCACCGCGAACTAAACTAGAATAGTTACCTGCATCTTGGTCAATGTTACCGTCAAGTACCGAGAAACGAGTCTGTTCTATATTCTGCTTAATTATCTCAGCATTAATTAGCTTGTGGTTGCCGAAACGCTCGTCAATGAACAGTTTTGCTCTGTCAACTCGGTAAGGAGCGAGGCTGGCGGCTGTTGAACCCGGAGCAAGGGCAATTTTCATGCAATCTTTTCCCGTTGCATACAATCCTTCTGCTTGTTCGTCTTGTCGGCAAACTCCTTTGACATATCCGATATCTTGGCACAACAAAGATATGATGAAGTGCAGCCAGTTTTCGCAGGATACTCCGCCTTTACGAATGTGTTTTCCTCGCAGGATTTCTTGACCGACTAAGGTAATGCAAATGGCGTGTTCTACATTATGATAAAGAGCGTCGCTGCTGGCGATGTTTTCTAATGCCATTGCCCCCACCCAGGCAATAATATCGGCATAGTCTGATTTGTAGCCTCCGTAAGTACGGCTGTAACCATTTTCTAGTTGTTTAATGAAAGCCTCGATCAGCAGTTCTGTAGAATTAAACATACCCTGTCCTTTTACCTTAATGTTCCTTTTCAAGAGCGGTTAATCTAGTGTAAATTTCTCTATTTTAGAGATGGGATTTTTATGGATACTCAAAGATGATTCACTAAAAAGTATTGTTTGTTTTTACCTTTTGCGATTATCTCAACACTCGGAATCAACTTAATCTATGACTGATAGCCATCCCCGTCGCACTGCATAGAGCAATCTACTGACAATTTTTACATCGTCTGAACTTCTGAAGCTTTGAGAATTAATTTCGTATTGAATTTTGTGGAACACGGCCCGATCGATCTTACCGGATTTCCAAATGTTCAAGTAAAGTTCGGAAATTGTATATTCGGGAATGTAAGCTTTGATTGTCATCTGCTGTCAACTTAACGTATATCTCTTATTATCCAGCAATTTTAGATAACTTTATGTGATGTCGATCTCCCTGAGACTGTGATGCGATCGTACCAAGAAAATTGACGCGTATCTCGGGAAAACGGTGATTAGACCAAAATATCGATCGTCATCAATTTTGGATACGGCTGCGGTCACGATCGCAGTTGAGCTGAGATTACAGTATGTCACATATCATTCGCCTGTTGTGGTCGCCTCGTCCCAAGTCTCTTATCAAGCAGAAGTTCGATCGTCCGTTGTGTAAATTTCTTGCCAAAGAAAGTCTAGTCGTGTACTATATAGAGTCTGGTATCCTCACTTACCCATAATTATTTTCATCCATCCCGTCCCCCCACAGGGGAAGGGACTTTCAGTGCGGATGCCGCCAAATCACTATATTCAGCAAAAAGCTAGAAATGCCGTAACTCATGCCCACTATTCAGCAACTCATCCGTTCAGCACGGGAACAAACGCAGAAAAAAACCAAATCGCCAGCTCTCAAGAGTTGCCCCCAGCGCCGCGGAGTTTGCACCAGAGTGTACACGACCACCCCGAAAAAACCCAACTCGGCGCTGCGGAAGGTGGCTCGGGTACGGCTGACATCTGGTTTTGAAGTGACAGCCTACATCCCAGGCATCGGTCACAACTTGCAAGAACATTCGGTAGTAATGATTCGAGGCGGTCGGGTAAAAGATTTACCTGGAGTTAGATACCACATCATTCGCGGTACATTAGACACTGCCGGCGTGAAAGACCGCAAGCAAGGTCGTTCAAAATACGGGGCGAAGCGTCCTAAAGCAGCGAAGAAATAAGACGTAACTCGCATCTTTGAGGGGTTGAAAAGCAAAACTAAATTCGATCGTCATCGATCGATTATATCTGAGCCCAAAACCCCAAATTCAATCATTCAAAATCAAAAATCCCCAATAAAACTATGTCTCGCCGCACAGTTATTCAAAAACGTCCAGTTCCGCCAGATCCAACCTACAACAGCCGGTTGGTCAGCATGATGGTGAGACGGATTATGCAGCACGGCAAAAAATCCGTGGCCTCCAGCATCGTCTACGATGCCATGAAAACCATCCAAGAACGCACAGGAGCCGAACCGTTAGACTTGTTTGAAAAAGCAGTCAAAAACGCTACACCCCTGGTAGAAGTCAAAGCCCGCCGGGTGGGTGGTGCCACCTACCAAGTGCCGATGGAAGTGCGATCAGATCGCGGTACGACCCTCGCCCTTCGCTGGCTGATCAGATTTGCTCGTGCTCGCACCGGCCGCTCAATGGCTGCCAAGCTGGCGAACGAACTGATGGATGCAGCTAACGAAACAGGAAGTGCAATTCGCAAGCGCGAAGAAACACACCGTATGGCAGAAGCTAACAAGGCTTTTGCTCACTACCGTTACTAATTCCCCGATCGAATCTAGGTCGAATTGAGCCAGCCTGTGGTATAAAAGCACAGGTGAGGGATTTGAGAGTTTAAGTTTTGAGTATTGAGATTGCATTGCGACTGGCAGCACTGCCGATGGGGCCGATCAAAAACTGCCTTCCTCAAAACTCAAAACTCAAGCACTTTCTCCATGCCACATCCTTAATATTTTTGTGAACAAATCTTGCAAAAAATATTAAAATGTCACAATACGCTCCATATACTTGTGTTTTAAGCCAGTAGCGACGGCAAACAAAGTCTTTATGTAGTATAGTTGTATTATAGCAACACAAACTCCAAGGAGGTAGCTGTGGTACGTATCGTCCCGCTAGAAAAAACTCGCAACATCGGCATTGCCGCTCACATTGATGCGGGCAAAACAACAACAACAGAAAGAATTCTGTTCTATTCAGGCATAGTTCACAAAATGGGTGAAGTGCACGATGGAACAACAATTATGGACACGATGGAGCAAGAGCGAGAGCGGGGAATTACGATTACTGCTGCCGCTATCACTACCACTTGGAAAGATCACAAAATCAACATCATCGACACTCCTGGACACGTAGACTTCACGATCGAAGTAGAACGCTCCATGCGAGTGCTTGACGGAGTGATTGCAGTATTCTGCTCGGTAGGCGGAGTGCAGCCACAGTCAGAAACAGTTTGGCGACAAGCCGATCGGTACAAAGTACCACGGATCGTGTTTGTCAACAAAATGGATCGGATGGGCGCGAACTTCTACAAGGTTCATGCTCAAATTTGCGATCGGATGAGAGCGAACGCCGTACCAGTCCAAATCCCGATCGGCAGTGAAGAAAACTTCCGAGGAATTGTAGACATAGTGCAAATGAAAGCCTATATCTACAAGAACAACATGGGCACAGATATCGAGGAAATAGAAATCCCCGATGAAGTCAAAGAGCTAGCTGCGGAATATCGCACCAAGCTGATCGAATCCGTAGCAGAAACCAGCGACGCCCTCACCGCGAAATACCTTGAAGGTGTAGAACTAACGGAAGACGAAATCCGCTTGGCGCTACGTCACGGTACTGTCGCAGGTACGATCGTCCCCATGCTGTGCGGTTCGGCATTCAAAAACAAAGGCGTTCAATTGTTATTGGATGCAGTCATCGACTATCTGCCGTCGCCCTTGGAAGTTCCGCCAATTCAAGGAATCCTGCCCAACGGCGAAACAGCAGAACGCTTTGCCGACGACAACGCCCCGCTGTCAGCTCTGGCATTCAAAATCATGGCAGACCCCTACGGTCGCCTGACCTTCGTTCGCGTCTACTCCGGTGTCCTCAAAAAAGGTAGCTACGTCCTCAACTCCACCAAAGACAAAAAAGAGCGGGTTTCTCGCCTAATTGTACTCAAAGCGGATCATAAGATAGACGTAGAAGAACTCCGCGCCGGAGACTTGGGAGCAGCCTTGGGTCTGAAAGACACCTTCACCGGTGACACCATCTGCGAAGAAGGCTCGGAAGTGATTCTGGAGTCCCTGTTTATTCCAGAACCAGTCATCTCGGTGGCGGTGGAACCCAAAACCAAACAAGACATGGAGAAGCTCTCCAAAGCCCTCCAGTCCCTCTCCGAAGAAGACCCTACCTTTCGAGTCAATGTTGACCCAGAAACCAATCAGACAGTCATCGCCGGCATGGGCGAACTGCACTTGGAAATTTTGGTAGACAGGATGCTGCGCGAATTCAAAGTAGAAGCCAACGTCGGTCAGCCGCAAGTAGCCTACCGCGAAACTATTCGCAAAGCCGTCCGCGCCGAAGGTAAATTTATCCGCCAAAGCGGCGGTAAAGGTCAGTACGGTCACGTCGTGATCGAACTAGAACCGGCCGAAGAGGGAACCGGCTTTGAATTTGTCTCCAAAATTGTCGGTGGTACTATACCGAAAGAGTACATCAATCCGGCAGCGCAAGGGATGAAAGAAGCCTGCGAATCAGGTATTCTAGCAGGATATCCCGTGATTGATCTCAGAGCTACTATGGTAGACGGGTCTTTCCACGATGTAGACTCCTCAGAAATGGCATTTAAGATCGCCGGTTCAATGGCGATCAAAGAAGCTGTGATGAAGGCGTTGCCAGTGCTGCTAGAGCCTATGATGAAAGTAGAGGTAGAAGTTCCCGAAGATTACATCGGGAACGTCATCGGCGACCTCAACTCGCGTCGGGGTCAGATCGAGGGTCAAGAGACGGATCAGGGAATTGCCAAAGTTTCTGTAAAGGTTCCACTAGCAGAAATGTTTGGCTATGCCACTGACATCCGCTCGAAAACCCAAGGTAGGGGCATCTTCACAATGGAATTCAGCCATTACGAAGAAGTGCCGCGAAATGTGGCTGAAGCCATTATCGCGAAAAACAAAGGGAACTAATGATTTTGGATTTTAGATTTTGGATTTTGGATTGAATCCAAAATCGAGAATCTAAAATCTCAAGTCTAAAATCGCTAAAAAAAACAAGGAACAGATCGAGAATGGCACGCGCAAAATTTGAACGGAATAAACCCCACGTAAACATCGGTACGATCGGTCACGTTGACCACGGCAAAACAACTTTGACTGCCGCGATTACGATGACTCTTTCTGCATTGGGTCAGGCTAAGGGTAAGAAGTACGACGAAATCGACGCCGCGCCTGAAGAAAAAGCACGGGGTATTACGATTAATACTGCTCACGTAGAATACGAAACTACAGGTCGGCACTATGCCCACGTAGATTGTCCCGGACACGCTGACTATGTGAAAAACATGATCACTGGTGCGGCTCAAATGGACGGCGGCATCCTGGTAGTGTCAGCGGCTGATGGCCCTATGCCTCAAACTCGCGAACACATCTTGCTAGCTAAGCAAGTTGGCGTTCCTAGCTTGGTTGTTTTCTTGAATAAGGAAGACATGGTAGATGACGCAGAACTTTTGGAATTGGTGGAAATGGAAGTTCGCGAACTTCTGAGCTCTTACGATTTTCCAGGCGATGATATCCCCATCGTGACCGGTTCGGGCTTGAAAGCTCTCGAAGCGATGGCTGCTAATCCCAAGGCTGTAAAAGGCGAAAATCCCTGGATTGACAAGATTTACGCGCTGATGGAAGCTGTGGATAGTTACATCCCTACACCAGAACGTGAAATTGATAAGCCTTTCTTGATGGCAGTTGAAGACGTATTCTCGATTACTGGTCGGGGTACTGTTGCTACTGGCCGGATTGAACGTGGGAAAGTCAAAGTTGGCGAAAACGTGGAAGTGATTGGGCTTAAGGACACTCGCAGCACTACGGTGACTGGTGTGGAAATGTTCACCAAGTCGTTGGATGAAGGTTTGGCTGGCGACAACGTGGGTCTACTTCTCCGGGGGATTTTAAAGGCAGATATTGAAAGAGGCATGGTGATTGCCAAGCCGAAGAGCATCTTGCCTCACACTCAGTTTGAATCTGAAGTGTACATTCTCAAGAAGGAAGAAGGCGGCCGTCACACGCCCTTTTTCTCAGGCTACCGCCCTCAGTTCTACGTCCGTACAACAGATGTAACTGGTACGATCATGCAGTTTACTGCTGATGATGGTACAGAAGCTGAAATGGTGATGCCTGGCGATCGCATCAAGATGACTGTTGAACTGATTCACCCGATCGCGATCGAACAAGGAATGCGCTTCGCCATCCGCGAAGGCGGCCGCACCGTCGGCGCCGGCGTTGTTTCCAAAATCCTCAAGTAGGATTACGGTAACAGCCTTGCATAGCAGAAAAGCCCCTAAATTTTATTAGGCTTTTCTGCTATTTAGTGGTTATTGGTTAGTGGTTATTGGTTATTGGTTATTGGTTATTGGTTATTGGTTAGTAGTTAGTAGTTATTGATTAAATGTTCGATAACAAGTAACAAATAACAAGTAACAAATAACAAGTAACAAATAACAAGTAACAAAAAAGAAACTGAACCTCGAAAATTAAAGAAACAAAAATGGCAGCTATCCAACAACAAAAAATTCGCATCCGCCTCAAAGCTTTCGACCGACGCATTCTAGACGCATCTTGCGAAAAGATTGTAGATACAGCAAATCGGACAGCAGCCACTGCGATCGGCCCGATTCCCCTACCTACAAAACGGCGGATTTACTGCTTGTTACGATCGCCCCACGTAGACAAAGATTCTCGCGAACACTTTGAAACTCGCACGCACCGCCGAATTATCGACATTCATCAGCCTTCTGCAAAAACAATTGACGCTTTGATGAAACTGGATTTGCCAGCCGGCGTAGATATCGAAGTCAAGTTGTAGATTGATGGTTTGAAAAATAGCAAAAGAAGGAACAATGGAAAAATACATTGTTCCTTTTTTTTCATTCCTGGACGCAAGGATAGTCAGAAACCAGTTTTAAAGTTGAGAATACGATCGAGGTGTTGTAAGCTGCGTTGCTGGTAATGCTATGGTCGATCAGATTCTTTTCTTTTTGGATAAATTTGCTATGATAGTTTAAGCGATCGCTATTCGATATTCCTGCAATTACCAGCTATGAACATTCAGTTGGTTGACTCCTTAATTCAAGTCATAGAATCGCTGACACCTGAAGAGAGTTTGTTATTCCAAGAAAAACTCTCAGCTAGGGCGATTCAGAGTACACCTGGAGTCTGTGGAGGAAATGCCCGGATTCGCAACACCCGCATTCCTGTTTGGACGCTCGTTTCGCTTCACCAACAGGGGGCTGATGAGGCTGAGTTACTTCAGAATTATCCAGGTTTGTGCGATCGCGATCTAGAGAATGCTTGGCGTTATTACGATCGCCACCACGAAGAAATCGATCGCATTATAGTTTCTCATCAAACCGATGATTGAAAGGGTGAGGCTTTATTCCAATGAAAATTTCCCGATCGCAATGGTCGAGCATTTGCGTAGTCTTGACTGTGATGTTTTAACTTCTTATGATGCCAGTCAAGCAAATCAAGGAATTCCTGATGACGAGGTTCTGCGCTTTGCGACTGCACAAAATCGGGCGGTAATTAGCTTCAATCGCGATGATTTTGTGGCGCTGCACCGTGGCGGCGATCGCCACGCAGGAATTATTGTTTGTAAAGACGATCGAGACTACCTGGGACAAGTTACTATTCTTCATGCCTATCTTCAGCAGGTTGATTCGTTGCTCGATCGCCTAATTCGGATCAAAAAGCAGAATCAGCGTGGGTTGAGCCATCCAGTTTTTGTGGTTCAAGAATACGCGCGATAATTCCCACCCCCACAAAATCTCTGTCACAATAATACGAAGACTACCGAGAGAGAAAGGGTATGACGCGAGAAGAAGCACTGCGGCGAATTGACATAGCGGCGGCGGAACAATTGACTCAACTGGATTTGTCGGGGCTGGGATTGGAGGAATTGCCGCCGGAGATTGGCAAACTGTCGAATTTGACACAGCTTCACCTCATAAACAATCAGATTACAGAAATTCCCGAAGTGCTGGGCAAACTGTCGAATTTGACACTGCTTCACCTGAGTAGCAATCAGATTACAGAAATTCCCGAAGTGCTGGGCAAACTGTCGAATTTGACACAGCTTGACCTCAGTTACAATCAGATAACAGAAATTCCCGAAGTGCTGGGCAAACTGTCGAATTTGACAGAGCTTCACCTCAGTTACAATCAGATTACAGAAATTCCCGAAGTGCTGGGCAAACTGTCGAATTTGACACGGCTTCACCTCGGTTACAATCAGATAACAGAAATTCCCGCAGTGCTGGGCAAACTGTCGAATTTGACAGAGCTTTACCTC
>PVWI01000038.1 GCA_003003725.1 filamentous cyanobacterium Phorm 6
GCCGGGTGCAGCGTACCGTTAGCAGCACCGCTGGAAACCACAACCGCAGCGTGCCCGCAGCGCACCGCTAAATCAATAGCTTCGGCTCGGAGTGCTAATTGTTCGGCTTTTGAGCTATGTTGAGATTGTAGGAAATGCTGTTTGAGCCGATCGAGCTTCTGCTCCAATTTTTGGCAAACCACCGCTATTACAGGCGAATCTTTAGCAGTCGCCGCCGCTGAAATTATATCCAATCCCGCTCGAATACAGCCAAAAGTACCCGGAACAAAATTCAGGATATTTTTGCTGTCGTTTTCCGCAATCCACCCGACAGGTTTAACCGCAATTATTTCCGATTCATGCAGCAACCAATTATCGAGAGTTGCTGTCACAGTATTCGTCGAATTCATGGCGATTAACTGCATGATTTCGCTCACAGCTATTTTACCATAAGCTGATTCAATATTAGCAAAAGGTAGCACACCAAAAACCGCGCGATTGTCTGGCAGTACCGCAGCCACAATAAACTTTTGAAATAAGCCAAAACCTGTGATCCAAGGAATATTCCCCGATAGTAAATAGCCATTTTTTACGGAAGTTGCGGTGACTGCCGGTTTGCCCGTTAGCGAAGCCCTCGAAGAGGATCGCCTTAAATGCGAAAACCCAATACCTAAGCGTAACCCTTTTTGGGCGACGATCGCGCCCAAGTATCTACTTTTTAGCATTTCATTGTCGCTGCTGGCAATCATCGCAGTTGCGCTGTGGTGCTGAGTTTGCAGGAAAGACAAAGCGCCGGAATATCGAGCCGTCAATTCCTGATATTCGTAAAAAGCCTCCGGTGAAATATCGGCCCCGCCCCATTTTTGGGGAACACGCAACGCTAAGAGCGATCGATTTTCCAATCCAGAAAGTGCTTTTTTCAGTGCTTCCGAGTCGCTGTCGATAACTTCTGCGTGGAGTGATACGCACTCTTGCAGGTAAGTTTCTGTGCAGTTGAGAATATCTTGAAAATCCATGTTTTATAATTAATTTATAGCAGAGGTAGGGACACGGCGCTGTGCCCTTCTTCGTGTCAACTTAAGCTTGAAAACCTTTGTATCTCTCGTTTATAGCCGAGTCTCGATCCCCCTAAATCCCCCTTAAGAAGGGGGACTTTGATCGGACTCTTGTCCCCCCCTTCTTAAGGGGGGCTAGGGGGGATCTGGCCTTAATAGTCAAACAGCCATCTGTGACTGGGTTTGACCTTAAGTTGACACGACAAAAGGCAGTGCCGTGTCCCTACGGCTCTTGTGGGGCGAGCCTAAAAACCCGCCCCAAAACTAACTTATTTCCACACTTTCCAAGGAGCCTTCTCTTCATCCCAAAGTTCGTTTAAATACTTATATTCTCGATAAGTATCCATCGCATAAAAGAAGCCATCGTGACGGTAAGCCATCAACTGCCCGTCTGCGGCCAAACGCTGCATCGGCTCCTGTTCTAAAACACAATCATCTGCTCCCAAATACTCAAACACCCGGCGGTTAAGTATCATATATCCAATACTAATCCAGCCATCTATTTGAGGTTTTTCGGCAAATTCTAGTACGTTACCATCGCTATCTACATCCAAAATTCCAAAGCGAGAAATCGGGCGAAATGTAGTAACAGTTGCTAGCTTCCCGTGAGACTTATGAAAATCTACAAGCGCCTCTAGATCAACATCAGCAACTCCATCGCCGTATGTCACCATGAAATTGTCGTTGTCGATATATTTTTCGATCCGTTTCACCCGCCCTCCCGTCAAGCTTTCTGCGCCAGTGTCAGCCAGCGTTACATTAAAATCTTGTTCGCGATGTTCCTCATGATAGGTAATGCTATTTTTGCGTCCCAGACAGACAGTAAAGTCATTGTTCATGGCTTCATAATTAAGGAAATATTCTTTAATCATGTTCCCGCGATAGCCCAAGCACACCACAAAGTTTTGAAAGCCATAGTGGGCATAAATTTTCATGATGTGCCAAATAATCGGACGCCCGCCGACATCAACTAAAGGTTTGGGGCGAAATTCTGTTTCTTCTCTGAGACGAGTACCGAGGCCGCCAGCTAGGATAACTACTTGCATTTTTTCACGTTTTTAAAGATGATCAATTAACTTATCATCAATCATCAGCGATTTTTTCAAAGAATTATTAACATTTTCTCATAGTGAGTGAAGCTTTGTAAACCTCAGAAATTATGAACTTTTATAAAAAATCGTAGGTACAAATTATTAAAATGCAGCGCGCAATTTTTAACTAACCAATGGTATATTAGTAAATAGACTAAACAACAGTAGACAGCTATACAGAATATAAGAAAGAGATTTAACCATGAAAAGTCAACTCGATCGCCTAAAAAGATTTTTAGGTATCCTATGTGCGATCGCCTCAATCACAATCTTATTCCACTCGGCAATACCTGCGGTTTACGCCACGGTTGTTGCACCGCAAATCTCAACGATACCACAAACCACCGTAGCTTTTGTCCCCAACATCCCGGGCGGCGGATTGGACTTTCACGAAGCAGCAGGAGGACATACTTTAGAGAGACACGTTGGCAAAACAGAAGCACAACTAGGACAGCGACTCGAAAAGGAGAAGAGAATTTCTGGTGCATCTTCCTTTACTTATCGTTCCGTCGCCGAAGCGGCGATTGCGGAAGCAATGAGCAAAAATCAAAGTGCGATCGACTCCTGGATGAAAAGTCGAGCTAATCGTTATACGATCGACTACGACGCCAACAGAATAATTGGCATTACTTTGCGCCGCCGCGCATCCAAAGCAACTCAGACATCTCGCTTGAGAATCGTCCTCCAGCGCAGCACCAAATTACCTCCCGGATACTTTATTCTCACAGCATATCCCCAATGATCGATCAATTTCCTAATTTAACCCAATTTTTCAGTTCCTACTTTCACCAAGACTGGCCGCTAGAAGCTGAAACTGCCAGCGATGTAATCAGCAACTACCTGAGCAGCGAACCGCCCGAAAGTATTGAAGCGACATCGGAAGAACTTAGCAAATTGCTCGAAATGCCGATCGCCCCAGCCGACTTAGAAACATTCATCCTCGATGAATTAGGCTGTTATTATGACCCAACATCCGAAAATCAAACAGTCAGAGAATGGCTGGAATCAGTGCAAAAATCTTTGATAAATCCCAGCTAAACTTAAGCTGTCAGTCCGGCAAATCCTCACGCCTACCCGCTAGTCCGCCAGGGAATGAATTCCCTGTCTAATAGCTAAAGTCCTCGCTATGAGGACTAATGAGTTTAAAAATCTTCTTCTCAGTCCTCTTAAGAGGACTTTAGCTTTGAGACAGGGGTTTCAACCCCTGGCGGACTATGGGTTGTACCTTAAGTTGACACGCCTTGGACACTGCCGTGTCCCTACTTGCTAACCGTCAACAAGTAACCTTCATGTACATTGAAGTTAGAAATAACATAATTCAAGCTATTTCCACCAACCGAAACACTTTCTTCTTTAACAGTGACCAGCTTCTGCACAGCCCCTTCTAGATTGTTAGGAATCTTCTCTAATTTCAGACTAATTTTTTGACCGCTTTGAATACCTAGAGCTTGCAAATTCGCCAGATTCAAAGTAACAGTTGTGGCTGACGAATAATTGCGGTCAAAATAACCTAAAAGCACCTGTGCTTTACCTTCAGGATTTGACTTGCTAGCTAAGGCCACAAGGCGATCGTTATCCGATCGACTCAGCACCCGCGAATTCACTCCGTCAGCATAAGCTTTGTATGTCCACCAAGCCGCCCTCGGCTCAAAAGTATTCGGCACAACCATCCCAGTCAGCGTATTATTGAAGCAATTGCTAACTTTTTTAGCTCCTGTTGTATCCCAACAAGCTCTGCAAGCACCATCAGCTTTGGCATACTCTAAGTTATACAAATAACCTAAAATTTCCCCCGGCTGATATTGAGCTAATTCCCCAACAATTTCGTTGACATAAATTTTTTGCAACTTCAGTTCCTTATAAAAAGGACTTTGTTGAAAATTGCGTTTTGCATCGATTACGTGGTCGTCCACAAATAAAATTATGGTATCATTGAGTTCGTGCCAAGCCAGAAAATTTACCTCCAGTTTATTCGCTTTGCAGTAATCCAAAAAAGCAGCGAGATATTCTTTGTTGTAAGTGCTGATGCTCGGCCCACCAATCATCGCTGACGGCCCCAATTCTTCCCGCAAGATTTTGTAAGCCCTTTTGTAAGTTTCAAAGAATTGTTCTCTGCTTCCCTTCCAAAACGGATTGATTAAATCAGGTTCATTCCAGATATCCCAAATAATTTTTTTGCCCTTATTTTGCTGTGCTAACTGTCGGATGAAGGCTTCCCACTCGGGATAATTTTGATAGGGCCAGCCTTTGGGGTTGGTGCCGTAGCCCCACAAGTCGCTAACTAATAGTTGAAATTCGGCGCCGCTGGCGATTACTCGATCGTACACATCGAGTCTTCCCACACGCCACAGCTTCGGCTGCAAGGGCTTGACAGAGCTATCGGGGGGCTTTGTAGGGTCGATTCCGTGCAGGAAGCCGCTCATGGAGATGATACCAGTGGCTGGCTGTCCAAAATCGACTGTGATGTTCGATCGAATTTGGGCGATCGCATTTTGCTGCCCAAAATATGCGATTAACAGGACAGTTACCAAAGCTAAGCAAATTGGTAACAGCTTATTAATAGGTTTGAAATTGAAGGTGAATTGCATATTGTATTTGGTGGCTAGGGTTTGTAGTGAGGACTTCAGTCCTCTCCAGAATATTTTAGGCAATCCGGACTAAAGTCCTAACTACAAACCGATTTGTAGCAAGCGAAACTCAAACATATCTAACGAACAGACAAAGCAAATTCCGAACCCTGGATTGATGCGATCAATTCTTGCCAAGCTGCGGAATGAGTTAGCGAGTAAGTATCAAGTTTAACGCCCTTTTCTGAAGATAGCATCACAAAATTTGTGATCCAACTCAAAATAGTTTCTGTGGTAAACAGCGGCGTGCATTTCCAAGATGACTGCAACTTCTCCACCATCCCGGACATATCCCCGCGATCCCAAGCTTGCCATGCCTGCCATACTAGATAATAGTAATAGAGCATACTGTCAACTTTTTCGATCTGCTTTTGGACTTTGGGGGCGATCCTCTTCGTTGGCGCAGCCCCCGTAGGGGCGGGCTGCGCTAACGCAAATTTGTCTCGATTGCTGCTAGCAGATAAGACTTGGGTGATAACTTCTGCGTATTCCAAAAGCATCCGTTCTTCCTTGAAAAATTCTTGAGCCCGCAGCTTGCAAGCTTGTCCTGCAAGCCTCCGCAATTCTTGATTTTGCGCCCACAGTTCTACCGTTTCAGCTAACTCTCGTGCTGTCTGTTGCGGGTCAATTTTGGGATCGGCGATTAACTTTCCTGTGTCTCCCAACTCTTCGGGAATGCCGCTGACTGCTGTAGCAATTACGGGCAGTTCTTTCGCCATTGCTTCCATTACTGCTAGCGGCATTCCCTCAGATTCGGAAGATAAAATAAAGATGTCGCTGGCGTCCAACCAATCGGCAATATCCCACCGCTGACCTAAGAATTTAACTTGTTCGGTGACTCCCAATTGGCTGACAGTTGCTCTCAATTCCGGTTCCATGTTATCGTGAGTGGCAGAACCGGGGCCAGCCCAAACGAAGT
This sequence comes from filamentous cyanobacterium Phorm 6, assembly GCA_003003725.1. GTDB lineage: Bacteria > Cyanobacteriota > Cyanobacteriia > Cyanobacteriales > Microcoleaceae > Microcoleus. The sequence goes on from PVWI01000038.1 coordinate 5,672, forward strand.
ATAACTGCGACCAAATTGGACGATTTTTCAGTTGGGCGATCGCCTGCAATTGATACTGATATCCTTTAATTGGAGTCAGTCTCGCCGCCGTGAAACAAACGACAGCATCTTCGGGGATGCCTTGTTCTTGCCGCAGGCGCTGGCGGTTTGAGAGATTTCTCGGTTCAAAATAACTGTCCGGTCTGCCATAATAAATCACTTTTCCCCGTTCCAGAGGCACTTTAAAAATTCTCTTGAACAAGTTTAAATTCTCGTGAGAAACAGCGATTACGGCTTTGGCTAAATCGTACTGATAGGACACTGCATCGAAATAGGGAATCTGATCGCCGCGGTTAAAAGTTTGATAAGTGCGATCGATATAACCGAGAGTAATTACGTAAGGGATGTTTTGTTTGATCGCAACTTGTTTCGCCGCAAAATTTGCCATCGGCCAACCGTCGCTAAATATAATTAAATCAGGTTTAGCTTGCGCGTAAATTTGTTCAGCATCGCGACAATTGTAAGCAATTCGTAAAAACTCTTTCATCGTATCGAACTCCAGCCAAATATGCTCTATGCCTAGCTGCTGTTGTTCGGTAATTAAAGGATTAGAAGTTCTAGTTTGCACGCTAGTAACTCGGTAGCCGTCGGCTGCTAATTTGCAAAGCAGCGAGTGGTTAAACTGCGCTAAGCCGCCGATTCCGTGGTCTTCTGCGTACAGGAGTACGTGCCCTGCCAGCTTGCGGTAACTTGAACTAGGTGCTGATTTAAATTGATAGGTATTGTTGGCAGCCTCTACCACGATGTCTTGCCATTCTGGTAAATTGGTTAAGGCGTAAGCATCAAAGTTGCTGCCGTATTCTTCCGAAGCAACTCTAAAATTTTCCAACCATTTAAACACAGTTTCCGTGCCAGTAAAAGGAGTATAGTACAGAGATTTTTGCAGACACTCGACCATCTCTGCCAAATATCCGTCGCGGTACATCCGCCACGCTATCCACACTAAACATTTGTAACGTTCTGCCTTTTTTAGTTTGCGTATGCGATCGGGCAAATCGGGTCTAGCGAAAAACTGTTCCATCACAGTTTCCATACTTTTCATCACTTTTGGCCCGCCGGACATCAGATTTTGATCGTGCTGGCGGTAGCAGGTTAATATCTCTTTCAACCAAACACATTTGCAGCCTTTTAAAGCCAAACGCAAAGCAAAATCTAAATCTTCGGTTGGCGGAAAGCGAGGGTCAAAACCGCCCAGACGTTCCCACCACTCGCGCCGCAGCATCATCGCGCTGGGACGCACATTTTTGTAGACTACAAAGGTTTCTAAATCTAAGTTGGGCGCGGCTTCCCAAGGCAGGGATGCGCAGATATCTTTTCCGGTTTCATCGACCATCAACCAGCCATTTTGTACCATCCCTAAAGAGGGGTCAGCTTCAAAACAAGCAATTTGTTTAGCGAGTTTTTCGGGCAGAAAGAAGTCGTCCGCATCTAGAAAAGCTAAGAATTCGCCTTTTGCTAGTTCGCAAGCGCGATTTCGAGCCATTGCTGCTCCTTGATTTTCCTGATAGACGTACTGAATTACATCGCGGTAAGGCTCTAGAATTTGCCTTGTATTGTCTGTAGATCCGTCGTCTATGACAATAATTTCCCAGTCTTGGTAAGTTTGCTCGATCGCACTTTCGACGGCTATACTAATGTAGCGCTCGCAGTTGTAGGCGGGGATAATGACGCTGACTCGCGGTGTTTTTGAGGGAATTATGCTAGCCATTAATTGCTTCCATTGTGATAGGTTTCTTAATACTTGAAAATCGATTGTACGTCCGTAAGCTTTAGCAATAGCAGCCAGACGTTTGAGCCAATCTGTGACTGTTTGTTTTGCAGAATAAGGACTGTAGCGGAGAGATTTTTGAAAAAATTCCACCGCTTCTACAGGATAGCTACTATAGTACAATTGCCACGCCATCCACGTCAATGCTTCGTAGAAAGCCGGATTTTCTAACTCGCGGATGTGCGGAGGCAAATCTGGAAGCTGGAAAAATTTTTGTTTTAAGGTGATAAAAAGATTTGCTTGTTTGAGCGCTTTTTTTATTGATACATTTTGGTCATGCTGGCGGTAGGATACTGTGACTTGATGCAGCCATGCTGCTTCGCAACCCAACACTGCTAAACGCAGGACTAAATCTGAATCGTCTACTGAATCAAACTCTGAATTAAACCCGCCTGCAAGTTCTAACCACTGGCGCGAAAACATCATGGCGCTGGGAAGTACGGGCATTTGTACTATCCAAGTTTCTAAGTCTAATTTTGGAAAATACAGCCAAGGTGTTATATCCGAAATAGTCTCGCCTTGGTTGTTAACTAAGCGCCAACCGCTGTTGACAATTCCTAATGAAGGTTGCTGATGAAATAGTGCTATTTGTGCTGCTAGTTTATCGGGTGCAAAAAAGTCATCTTGATCTAAAAAAGCGATGAATTTGCCTTTGGCTTCCTGAATTCCTCGGTTGCGGGCGGCTGCTACTCCTCGGTTTTCTTGATATACATAGCGAATTCTGTCAAAATAAGGCTGCAATACCTGATATGTCTCATCCGTTGAACCGTCGTCTACAACGATAATTTCGTAGTCTGTAAAGGTTTGAGCTAGGACGCTTTCTACGGCTTGCACAATGTAGCGATCGCCGTTGTATGCTGGTATAATTACGCTGACTTGCGGTGCGTGAGTCGCTGCTGACATTGTTTGCCTCGCTGTTAACTTGTTGCTATCTTAGTTTAATCTAAATTGGTTTTTCCTTAACTTGTGTGCAAATCTATGGAAAATCCGTTAGCGCAGCCCTCGAAGAGGATCGCACAAATCCCGTGAAGGTTATCGAGTGTTTACAGGTAATCAGATGTCTGTGGGTTAGTTGAAAATTAGACAGGTTTTGCCCTAGAATTATCCAAGTAATTATTACTAAATAGGAACTGCAAAAGTGAATTCAGAAATAGCAGCGGTTGATTTACAGAAACAGGCCCAATTGTATTTAGCTGCTGGAAAATTGGATGAGGCGATCGCCCTTGGCAGCGAATTCTTCGCATCGCACCCCAATTCTGCCGAAACTTGCAAAACCTTGGGAAAGGCGCTGCAAGCCCAGGGTAAGCTAGAAGACGCGCGGTATTGGTACAAAGTGGCGATCGCCCTACAACCCGATTTTGCCGAAGCTTTTGCTAATCTCGGCACACTCTGCGCTACCATGCAAGAATGGCAAGAAGCGATCGCCTGTTACCAAAAAGCGATCGCCCTGCAACCCGACTTTGCAGGATTTTATCGCAATTTGAGCCGGATATTTACCCAAGTCGGTCAAACTGAGGAAGCGATAGATTGCTGGTATCAAGCACTGATGGTGGAACCGATAGAAATAGCCGAAGAATACCTCGACTTAGGCAATACTTTGTTGGCGCAAAACAAGCCAGAAAAAGCGCTGGCTTGTTACCACCGTACGATTTATTTAAACTCTAGTTTTTGCGAAGCTTATTGCCAATCAGCCGAAGCTAATAGCCAGTTAAAACAGTGGGACGAAGCTATTGTTGACTACCGCAAAGCCATTAAGCTTCAGCCGGATATCTCTGAGTTTCATTACAAATTGGGCAATGTTTTGCAAGCGGCGGAACTCTGGCACGAAGCAGAGACAGCTTACCGCGAAAGTATTGAATTAAATCCCAATTCTTTTTGGTCTTACTCCAATTTAGGTGCAGTTCTGCTGAAGTTAGAGCAATGGGAAGAAGCGATTGTTATCTACCGCACCGCTGTTGAAATCAACCCGGATTTTTCTTGGTCTTACTACAGCATTGGCGAAGCTTGCAGCAAATTAGAAAAATGGTCGGAGTCTGCCGCTGCGTACCAGCGCGCTATTGATTTAGACCCGAATTCTTCAGCCTTTTGTCACAAGTTGGGAGATGCGCTTTTTCAACTAGAAAAATGGTCGGAAGCTGCCACGTCTTATCAGCGGGCGATCGCACTTAATTCCGATTTTTTTTGGTCTCATTATAACTTAGCTTTGACTTTAGTTAAACTCCAGGATTGGTTGGCAGCAACCTTCGCCTACCAGCGGGCGATCGCACTCGATCCAAACTTTTCTTGGACTTACCACAATTTAGGAGAAGCGCTGTTGAAAACCGAGCAGTGGAAAGCAGCCGCTGTCGCCTACAAACGCGCTATTGAACTCAACCCTAATCTTTCTTGGTCTTATTACAATTTAGGCGATGTTTTGACCCAGATGCACGAGTGGAACGAGGCTGTTTCCGCTTACATTTGTGCGCTGCAAATTGAGCCGAATCTGCCGAAGATTTACGCTAAGTTGGGCGATGCACTGCTTAAAAAAACTCCGGCAAATTTAGACGCAGCAACCAGCTACTATCACCACGAATTGCAGCCACTACACTCTCCTGAATTTTACTGCGAAATCGCCCAAAAGTTTGCTGAGTGCGATCGGCTTGACGAAGCGATTGTTTTGTACATGATGGCGTTAGAAATCCGGCCGGAAGATCCGGCAATATCCGCGAAATTGGCGGAAGTTTTGGAAAAAAAGCACTTGTCGGGCGATCGCACTATACTATCAGAGTTTGAGACTGACGATATTCGCGATCGCTACATTGCCCGAGTCGCCAAAAATCACACTTTTGCAGAAGTCGGCGGCTTGTGGGGAACAGTCAACGAAAAAGTATCTGTAGCTAGCAAATACGGTGCAATTTCTCTGACAATGATTGATGTCACGCCCGCATCCACACAGATTTGGGATGATTTTCGCGATCGCATGGCAAGTTTAAATATTGCTAATTATAATTGTATCAGTCGGGATATAACTCAGATTCAGCTTGCAGAAATTGGCCAGCCTTACGATGTAGTCCACTGTGCAGGAGTTTTGTACCATCACCCTCACCCTTTGCAAATTTTAATTGGCTTGCGTCAAATAACAGGGCAGTATTTAATCTTAACTTCAGCAATTACCCAAGAACTTATAGAAAACGAGCGGGGGCGCTACGAAATTCCAGCTTCTGGTGTAATCTTCATTCCCGCTTTGGGCGAAGCAGAACGAGCTATCTTAGCAGCTTACTGGCAGCAGTATACCTACGGCACACCAATTCTCGGAGTAATTGAAAAAGCCGTTTTTGATATCAACGACTTTGGGCCGTGGTGGTGGCTGCCTACAGCCTCTGCGTTAGAATCCATGTGCAAAGTAGCTGGATTTAAAGTGTTAGATAAAGGATTGACTTGGAACAACAATGCTTTGACTCTACTGCTGAGGGTTTGAGGATTGTTCATTCAGTTGACAGTTGACAGTTGACTCTGAGCGAAGCCGAAGGGTTGACAGTTGACAGCACTTGACAAAAGAAGTCCGAGCATTGGAGTAATAAATAGTCTGATTTCAATTTCTCCCTACAAGGGTGGAGGCTTTAAACCAATTCTTTCTGGTAAACGAAGAATCACAACAATTGCAAAAAAAAACGGCTAAAAAACTGGTTTATGAGCGAATTACTCGTTTTATTTCCCCAATCTTCCTACTAGGAAACCGTTTTGTTTCCATAAGTTCAAAATAAAACATAGCAACCCTCAGATGGTGAGGAAGTTCTTAATTACTGAAACCCTTCCGAAAGATTCCTTCTTCGGTCTTCCGTCTTCTTTCCATCCGTTACATCCGCTACACAATCCGTTGCCGAACTTCCTTTATTTTTTGGAAAATAATCAATGAACAATCAACAACCAGTGACACCACTAGGCAATATTTTAGTAGTAGACGATACGCCTGAAAACCTGCGCTTGTTATCTACCATGTTGACTCATCGGGGGTACGCGCCCCGCTGCGTGATTAACGGGCAAATGGCTCTGAGAGCCTGCAATTCTAATCCGCCGGATTTGATTTTGCTCGATATCATGATGCCGGAAATGAACGGCTACGAGGTGTGTCAGCACCTGAAATCAGAACCTAAAACTCGCGATATTCCGGTAATTTTCATTAGTGCTAAAGATGAAGTATTCGACAAAGTAAACGCCTTTGCTGTGGGAGCAGTTGACTATATTAGCAAGCCATTTCAGTTTGAAGAAGTCCTCGCCCGCATCGAAAGTCACCTTACCCTGCGGAATTTACAAAAGCAGCTAAAAGAACAAAATGTGCTGCTTCAAGAAGAAATCACCAGCCGCTTAGCCGTTGAAAAAAACCTTCACGAAAAAAACCAAATCTTGCAACAAGAAATCAGCAACCGCCTCGCCGTTGAAAAAGCTTTGCAAGAGCAAAATTTGCTCCTCCAACAAGAGATATCGCAGCGCCAGTACGCCGAATCTGCTCTCTTGAAATCTAACCAAGAATTGGCGCGTTCAAATGCGGAACTCGAACAATTTGCTTATGTGGCTTCTCACGACTTGCAAGCGCCTTTAGCAACCATTGCTAGCTACGCTCAACTTTTAGAAAAACGCTACAAAGATCAACTCGACAGCCAAGCTAGTAAGTTTATCGGCAATATCGTTCATGGCTGTACGAGAATGCAAACTTTAATTGACGATTTGCTGGAATATTCGCGAGTTGGTCGGAGTCAGAGACTTTTTGAACTTGTAGATTGTAATCACGCAATCCAGCAAACAATTGCCAATCTGCAAGGGGCGATTCGCGACACTGAAGCAGTTGTTACATATAACAACTTGCCAACGATAATGGGGGATAATTCTCAGCTTGTACAACTCTTTCAAAATTTAGTTGGTAATGCCATTAAGTATCGCCACGATGCAGCGCCTGCGGTTCATATTACGGCTTGGAAACAGGAGGGAAATTGGTTATTTTCTATCTCTGATAATGGAATTGGGATTGCTCCGCAGCATCAAGAACGTATCTTTCAAATTTTTCAGCGCTTGCACACTCAAAGAGAATATTCTGGGACAGGTATTGGTTTAGCAATTTGTCAAAAGATTGTGGAACGTCACGGCGGATCTATTTGGGTGGAGTCGGAACCGGGTCAAGGTTCAACTTTTCACTTTACTCTCGCTTAATCGAGACATCATGCAGGCACTTATAGCAGTTGACAGTTGACAGTTGACAGTTGACAGTTGCATAACGGGAATCAAACCATTGATGCTTGACGGTATCAGCTCTATTCATGAAGTTATTTATATCCTCACCGATGTGGCGGTTGCTATATGTAGAAGCTAGAAGGCAGGAGGAGCTGAATTAAATCTTATATTTTTAGGCAGAACCTGGGAGGTAGAAGTTAAATTGCCAGTTAGAATAAAAAATGTTTTGCGTTGACAGCCGAGTCAGTTCGTGATATAATTTTAAGTCTTAAACACAATTTTTGCAGCGCTCGCCCTCACCGCAATCTAACCGCCGATGTCTGTGTATGTGCAATTTAATAACAGTCCGGGAAATCAAAGGTCACATCTAACTTAGTTTGAACAAATTTTGATTAATAATTATTAATTATGAAAGCAGTTTTTAACTTAGCTGTGCCTCCTGCTTGCTTGAAAGTTTTGTTAGTAGAAGACAACCATCAAGAAGCTGAGCTGATTGAAGATTTGTTGTCAGAAATTAGTGGCAAGCAGCGTATATTACTGACGAAAGTTGAGCGCCTCAGCGAAGCGCAGCAGCGATTGAGTCAAGAAACTTTTGACATCATTTTATTAGACCTTTCACTGCCAGACAGTCTGGGTGTTGAGACGGTGCATCGGGTAAAAGAGTACGGGGCAAATGTGCCGATCGTAGTTTTGACGGCCCAAAATGACGAAGAGCTTGCCCTGCGGTTGATTTCGGTCGGTGTACAGGATTATTTGGTCAAAAGAAAAATCGACGGCGAACTGTTAATTCGATCGCTCCGTTACGCCATAGAACGCCAAAACAGTCAAGATGCTTTGCGAAAAAGTGAAGAAAAATATCGCTCGGTGGTGGAAAATTCCCTGATCGGAATTGCTATTATCGCTCCAATTATTGACCCCGCAATGGGTGAAAATTGCAATTGGATAGAAGTTAACGATGCGCTGTGCAATTTGCTGGGCTACGAGCGCGAAGAACTTTTGCAAAAGCATTGGCTGGAGTTGGCTCATCCAGATGATTTGAGCAGTAACATAGAACAATTGTCTCAGATTTTAGATGGTACGAGCGACGGTTACATCTGTGATAAAAGATGGTTCAGAAAAGACGGCGACCTAGTTCACGCGCGAATTTCGCTGCGCTGCATCCGCGGCCGAGACGGCTCTATCGACCGGATGATTAAAGTAGTGTTGGACGTGAGCGATCGCTACCGCTACGAAGCCAAATTGAAAGCGTCAGAAGAATTTTTAAACCATACCATAAATGCTACGCCAGACCCGATTTTTGTCAAAGACGATCAGCACCGTTGGATTATATTAAATGATGCTTTTTGTCAGTTGCTCGGTAAATCGCGGCAAGAACTGATCGGCAAATCAGATTATGACTTTTTCCCCAAATCAGAAGCTGATGTTTTTTGGGCTAAAGATGAAGAAGTATTGACAACAGGTATCTGCTTGGAAACTGAAGAAAATTTCACAGACGCTGCGGGCAAAGAACGGATTATTTCTACCAAAAAAAGCGTCTTTAAAAAAGCAGACGGCAGTAAAGTAATAGTTGGCACTATTAGAGATTTTACCGAATACAGAAGGCAGCAGAGAGCCCTGGAACAAAGCGAAGCTCGATTTCAAAAACTGGTAGCTAACTTGCCGGGAGCAATTTATCAATTCCGAAGGTCAGCAACTGGAGAAAGGTCTTTTCCCTACGTCTCTTCAGGCTGCCGCCAACTGTACGAATTAGAGGCAGAAGTAATAGAGCAAAATGCCGAACTTATTTTCAACGGAATTCATGCAGACGACCGCTTAAATTTAGAAACATCTATAGAAGTTTCAGCCGCTACCCTGGAACCTTGGCAGCAGCAGTGGCGGCAGATTGTGCGATCGGGCAAAGTTAAGTGGCTGCAAGGAGCTGCGAGACCAGAAAGGGTCAACGATCCGAGCAAATCTGGGAGCGAAGGCGATATTCTCTGGGATGGTTTAGTGATGGATATCACTGAGTTGAAGCAGGCACAAACAGAGCGCGATCGCTTTTTTACCATCTCCTTAGACTTGCTTTGCATTGTCGGTTTCGACGGCTATTTTAAACGTTTAAACCCGGCTTGGTCAACGGCCCTGGGCTACAGTAGTGCCGAACTGCTCGCCAAGCCGATACTGGAATTTATTCATCCAGACGATCGAGAAGCCACTCTAGTCGAAGCCAAAAAGGTAATAACTGGCGCGCCCAGTATTTACTTTGAAAACCGCTGTCTCTGCAAAAATGGTTCTTACAAATGGTTGCTGTGGACGGCCTCGCCCTTTAGCGAAGAAGGTTTAATTTATGCGGTTGCCCGCGATATTACTTCTCGCAAACAAGCTGAGTCGAAACTTCAGCGGCAAGCAGTAGCAATGGCCTCTGCCCATGACGGGATAGCCATTTTTAACGAGCGTAAAGAATGTATTTATTCAAATGATGCTTATCTCAGAATGTACGGCTGGGCTGACCATAGCGAACTGCAAGGAAAAAAATGGAAAATGCTCTATAGCCCCGCAGAAATTAAATATCTTGAACGAGAAGTAATGCCACTCGTCCAGGAAAAAGGTTATTGCAATATAGAAGGAACTGGTCAGCGCCGTGACGGTAGTCAGTTCCCTCAAGAATTATCGCTAACCATGCTTGCAGGCGGCGAGATAATTTCGATAGTCCGCGACATCACTACCCGAAAACAAGCTGAATCCGCACTGCAATCGAGTCAGCGACGCTACCAAACTTTAGCAGAAGCATCGCCGGTTTGCATATTTCACAGCGATGCGTTTGGCAATTGCCTTTATGTCAATCAGCGGTGGAGCAAAATCACGGGATTAAAGGCAGAATTGGCAGCAGAAACTGGCTGGATGAATGCCATTCATCCCGATGATGCGGAACGGGTGAAAAATGAATGGTATCGAGCAATTATTGACAAAATTCCTTTTAAATCAGAATACCGCTTTCAGCATCCAGACGGTCGTGTAGTTTGGGCGATCGGTCAAGCAGTAGCGGAAATTGGAGATGGCGGCGAAATTAAAGGCTATATCGGCAGTATTACTGATATTAGCGATCGCAAACAAACAGAATTAGATTTGCTGCGGGTGACTCAAGCGGTGGAAAGTACGAGTGATGCGATCGGCATTGCGGACTTGACAGGGCGATCGATCTACCACAATCAAGCCTTTATTCAGCGGTACGGCTACACAGCAGAAGAACTGAACACAGCAGGCGGAGCAACGGCAATTTACCCGCAAACTCAAGTGCTGCTAGAAATGTTTAAAACGATCCGTAAAGGCAAATCTTGGCAAGGCGAACTTAAAATCAAAACTAAAAGCAACGAACTGGTAACAACTTTATTTCGCGCCGACTGCATTAAAGATGAAACTGGCAGTTTAATCGGCCTAGTGGGAGTAATTACCGACATCACCGATCGCAAACAAGCCGAGATAGCGCTGTTGCAGCAATTAAGGCGAGAACGGCTGGTAGTTTCCATGCTCGATCGCATTCGCTCCTCCCTCAATTTAGAAGAAGTCCTCACCGCTGCTGTCGAACAAGTGCGACAATTTTTGCAAACAGACCGCACAGTCATTTACCGATTCAATCCCGACTGGAGCGGCATTGTAGTTGTGGAATCCGTAGCACATGATAGAATTTCGCTGGGAAATTTTAACAATCTTGACGGCTGTTTTAGAGAGAAATTTGTTGATATTTATCAGCAAGGCTATATTCGAGCTATGGAAGATATTTACCGGGAAGATTTGACGGAATGCCACCTTAAATTGCTCGAAGAATTTGAAATAAAAGCTAACTTAATAGTGCCGATTTTAAAAGCACGAGAAAGCATTTCCCAGACCCAACCGACCGCCGAAAATCAGCTCTGGGGACTGCTGATCGCCCAGGATTGCAGTGGCCCCCGTCCCTGGGATTCGTCAGAAATAGAATCCCTGCGACAATTGTGCGTGCAATTGGCGATCGCGATCCAGCAATCGACCCTATTTCAACAAGCACAAACCGAAATTGCCGATCGCAAACTAGCAGAATCCGCCCTCCAACAAGCCGTATTAGCAGCAGAAACCGCCAACCGCGCCAAAAGCGAATTTCTCGCCAACATGAGCCACGAACTGCGTACACCTTTAAACGGCGTTTTAGGTTACGCTCAAATCCTCAAAACCGACAAAGACTTAAGCTCAGATCACCAAGAAAGTCTCAGCAACATTCAACAGTGCGGCGAACATTTGCTGATGTTAATCGACGATGTTTTAGACCTTTCCAAAATCGAAGCTAGAAAAATGGAACTCAACCCGGAAGAGTTAAATTTTCTAAATTTCACGAAAAACATTGCCGACCTCTTTCAGATGCGGGCCGCTCAAAAAGGAATTTCCTTCACTTACGAACAAGTATCTCCCTTGCCGATCTGCGTCCGTGTCGATCAAAAAAGATTGCGCCAAATTCTCATCAATTTACTCAGCAATGCCGTTAAATTTACCCAGATGGGCGGAGTAAAATTCAAAGTCGGCTATGTCGGCACGGGGGCATGGAGTCGAGGCCAAGGAGAAAATTATGAATTCTCAACTTTGAGTTCGGAACTGAAACAAAATTATCTGCGCTTCGCCCACAATGCGATCGCCGCAAAACACGCTTTAAAAATCCGCTTTCAAGTCGAGGATACCGGCACAGGAATAGAGCGAAGTAAGTTAGAAGAAATATTTTTGCCCTTCCACCAAGTAGGAGGCAATAGATTTGTTGAAGGTACGGGTCTCGGACTCTCGATCAGCCAGAGATTGGCGAAACTGATGGGCAGCGAAATTCGTGTAAGCAGCACTTTTAGAAAAGGTAGCACTTTCTGGATAGATTTAGAATTACCCGCAACTAAACGGTACTTGGAAGTGTCTGCTTTGCAGGAAAAACCCTGGCTTGTCGGTTTTGTCGGCAACAAGCGGAAAGTGCTAATCGTGGATGACAATCAACTAAATCGCGATTTGTTGTGCAGGATGCTGGGGCGTTTGGGATTTGAAATTGCCGAAGCACAAAACGGTCAAGAATGCCTGTACAAAGCAGTTCAATTTCAACCGGATGTGATTTTAATGGACTTGCGGATGCCTGTGATGGATGGCTTAGAAACTGCAAGAAGATTGCGGAAGTTGCCGGAATTAAAAGATGTGGTGTTAATCGCTCTGTCAGCTAGCGTTTTCGAGTCTACGCAGCAAGAGAGCATCCTCGCAGGGTGCAATGATTTTCTTCCGAAGCCGATCGAAGCAAATCACTTTTTGGAACAGTTGCGCGTGCATCTGGGACTAGAATGGATTTATGAGAAATCTGCGGAAAACAAAAAGCGGACAACTTCTAGTTTGTCACCAGTATCTGGTTTTCCTACTTATTCTTCTCTGTTACCTGCGGCTGCTGAGTCGGTAGCAAAAATTTTGAAACTTGCAACTATAGGTGATATTGAAGAAATTTTCGAGGAGAGTGCTAAGCTGGAAATTTTAGAGCCAAAATTAGTGCCGTTTGTCACGAAGTTGCGCCAACTTGCTAAGGGATTTCAGCTTAAACAAATTCGGAATATTTTAAAGCAATATATCGATGGGAATTAGTCAGTAATCAGTAGTCAGTAGTTATTAGTTATTGGTTATCAGTTCCAATGCCCAATGCGTACCTCATGTTAGTGAGAAAGGCTATACTATAATATTCTGTTGTTTCACTCTAGCAGCCAACCAAATAAATCTCCTACTGTCAGTTGCAATTCCCTGGCAAAAGATGGCATAGGCAATAACTGTTCCGGTTCGTCAAACACCTCCGTTGATTGATTCGGCCGATATACAAAAACCGATCGCTCTTCTGGATCGATTAACCAACCCATTTGAGTTCCGTGTTTGAGACAATGTAAGATATTTTTAGTAACTTTAGTGTGGCTTGGGCTGGGAGAGAGGATTTCAATTGTCCAATCCGGGGCGATCGCAAACACATTTGCCACACCGCCATTTTCTTTACGGGGAATGCGCTCCCAAGTGAATACAGTCACGTCGGGAACGATCGCTCGATCGCCAAAAATGCACCGTAGTTCTGGAAATGCTCGCGCCTCCTTTTGAGGTTTTAGAGTAGCATTAACAGCACTTATCAACTCGCCTTGAATGACACTATGTTCTCCTTGAGGCATGGGTTTTTGAATGATTTCACCGTCAATGTACTCGCTGGCTGGTTTGGTCTCTGACAACTTCAGAAACTCTTCGAGTGTCAGAGATTTTGGCAGGGTTTGTACCATCCGATTTTACCTCTAAAATAGGAGTTTCACCTGCTATTTTACCAAAAATTGCCAGACTCGCGCGATCGTTGGTCCACTTACTTCAACATCCGGCTATACCACCTTGCATCCTGCGGCTAATCTTGCTTCTATATATTCAGAGACAGTTTTTGAGAGATTTGGGATTGAAAATACTTTGCCTCAGTAACGGCCACGGAGAAGATGCGATCGCCCTTCGCATCTTGCAGGAACTGCAACAGCACCCGCATCCCCCAGAATTAGCCGTATTTCCGCTAGTGGGCGAAGGGCAAGCTTTCGCCCAACTAGAAAACGCCCGCATCATCGGCCCGGTGCAGCGGATGCCTTCGGGCGGCTTTATTTACATGGACAGAAGAGAATTTTTGCGCGATGTCAAAGGCGGACTGCTTCAGTTGACCCTAGCTCAGTTTAAAGCGATTCGGGCTTGGGTGCGGACGCAAAAACAATCTGGGAATCAAGACGGCGTTATTTTAGCCTGCGGGGATATTGTACCGCTGCTGTTTGCTTGGCTCAGTGGCGCGCCCTATGCTTTTGTCGGCACCGCCAAGTCGGAGTATTATTTGCGGGACGAAAACGGGCCTCTGGCTCGCAAATCCCGGGGCATTAGTTTGGAGAGTTTGTTTGGTTCGGTTTATTTGCCTTGGGAGCGCTGGTTGATGACTGACTCGCGCTGTCGGGCCGTTTTTGCCAGAGACGCACTCACCGCCGACAATTTAAAAAAGCTGGGAATTCCCGCTTACAATCTCGGAAATCCGATGATGGACGGACTCGAACCGGAAAACCCCGCTGGTTTTTACGGCCCTGACGCAGAGTTTCGGGAAATGCAGCGATCGCTCGTCATCACACTACTGCCGGGTTCTAGAGCGCCGGAAGCCTATGCTAATTGGCTGCTAATAGTAGAGGCTGTAGCCGGGATTTTGTCCTTGTTTGCCGATCGTAAATTGTTATTTTTCGGAGCGATTTCAAAAGAGTTAAACTTAGAAGCTTTGCGACCTAGTTTAGAATTTTTCGGCTGGCGTCAAGAGGGCGAAACTAGAACGCAGCGGCCAGAAGGAAGTATTTTGCGACCTCCTGTTTATAACGCTCAAGAAATTCAGCAAGAATCTCCTAATTTACTATTGCCCTTAACATTTGTGCAGAGAAACGCCACGATGATTGTAACCCAGCAAAGTTTTAACGATTGTTTGTACGAATCCGATTTAGCAATAGCAATGGCCGGAACAGCTACAGAACAGTTTGTCGGTTTAGGAAAACCCGCGATCGCCATTCCCGGAAATGGCCCGCAATTTACCTACGCCTTTGCAGAAGCTCAAAGTCGCCTCTTAGGCCCATCATTAATTTTAGTCAAACATCCCGCCGAAGTTGCCAGCGCCGTACAGTCTTTGTTCCGAGACCCCGACAGGTTGCAGCTAATCACTGAAAACGGCCTGCGCCGCATGGGAGAAAGCGGTGCAGCAGCCAGAATTGCCGAGTGTTTAATGCAGCGATTCGGTGGTGAATCCAGCAATGCTTAATTGCCGATCGTACACTAGGAATCCCACAATTTTATCTCCCTTCCGCATATCTTTAATTGTAATTAATTAAAAAAAATCTTGTTCACCAACTAGCTTCCATTGTTTGTAGCATCTCAATGTGTCAAGGGCGAAGCACCTGACGGCAGACAATTTATTAGTTATAAGCAGAGATTTACTGCCGTCAGGTGCTTCGCCCCTACGAAGATATTTGCAAAAATGAGATGCACCCAGAAGGACTAAAGTCCTCACTACAAACCTAAAAAAATTAATTCCCCGTTTTTGGAGAAGATTCAACCCAGAAATCAGCTTAAGGAATTTTAAAATCCGACTTCACCAAAACTCCCGGTTCTCGCTGTATCGGCAGCACATCTAAAGTATCCGTTTGCGCGCAATATTTTAAATCTTCAATCACACCCAAACGGAGGAGACGCTGGCCGTGACTGGCACGTTCCAACAATTCATGCAGCCGATCTTGCCAGTGCAAATAAAGAGCGATCGCCCCAAACACTTCATCGTTACCAGCAAACTCGCTCACAGGAATACCGCTTTCTGCTAGGAGACTTTGGGCGATCGCACCAGCACAAACCGTATCTTCCAGCGAATAACTTCCTTCCCAACCAGAACCCACAATCCAAATAGTTTCCGGCTTTTTGCTCAACAAAAACTGCACCACAGATTTGCGGTTAATCAAAGCCGCCGTCAACACAGTTGCAGCAGATTGCACTCTCTGCAAAGCCCGAGTACCGTTAGTTGTGCTGATAAAAATTCGCTTCCCACTCACCTTTTCTGGGGCGCAGTCCAGCGGGGAATTTCCCATGTCAAATCCCTCAACTTTGCCACCGCCACGCTCTCCGGCGCGAATCCGCTTGTCTGCCGGCCATTTTTCGCTGCTTGCCATCAGCTTATCTAAGTCGCTGAAAACTTGGACAGCTTCCGCCCCATTATTCAGGGCTGTCGCCATTGTCGTAGTCGCCCGCAGCACATCAACTGCGATCGCACAAGCCGGCATTTTGTCGGTCGGCGTAAGTTCCGGGGTATGGTAAATAAAAAGCTTCACTTTTGGGCAACCTGCGATAAATCCTCATCAGCAACAATAATAATAGAATTTGTACCCCGAGCGCAGTCGAAGGGCTTTCTTCCTTCTTCCTTCTTCCTTCTTCCTTCTTCCTTCTTCCTTCACGCCTGAAGATTGGGTCTGAAGCCTCCCCGTTTAGGGGGAAATCAAACAAAATAATTCATTGCTCCAATCCTCTTCTATCGACGGCTATGGGTAGCTGTCAACTGTCAACTGTCAACTGTCAACTGATGAACTATATGTCAAAACAGATCAATTCAAATCCCGCCCGCAGCGCCATCACCGCACCAATTAGACTCCTAGCAGGTTTCACCTATCCTTTTCGAGCTTTCACGCTGATTTGGCAAACTCCCAAGCTGTGGACTTATGTATTAGTTCCCGTCGTGCTAAATTTTCTAATTGGTATCGGACTTTATTTAAGCTTGCTATTTCCCAGTTTGGCAGGCATAGATGTTTTAGTTGCCGATTTGTCCGTGCGATTCAATGCTTTAATTGCGAGTTTTCCAGCTTGGCTGAGCTTTCTCGGCGGGTTTACAATTGCTTTCGGATGGCTGCTGCGCGTACTCCTAGTATCAGGACTTTTGCTGATTATCGGATTTTTGTTAGTACAGTTTGGCGTGATTTTGGGTTCGCCCTGGTACGGCAAACTTTCCGAACAATTGGAACTGCTGCGGAACGGTCAATTGCCCGCAGAAGCACCAATGGATTTGGCGAGTAGTTTGCGGGATATTCAAATGGCGATCGGCTTTGAACTGCGAAAACTACAAATTTTGTTGAGCATCGGCTTACCGCTGCTGCTGCTGAATTTTGTGCCAGGATTCGGCTCTATTATTAGCAGTTTGGGAGGCGTAGCTTTGGGCGCGACTATTGTCAGTTTGGACTTTTTAAATGCACCTTTGGAGCGGCGGAAGCTACCTTTTCGGGAGAAGTTGGAGATAATTTGGGCAAGTTTTCCGGCTAGCGGGAGTTTTGGTGTAGTTTGTTTGGGTTTGGTGAGCATTCCGCTGTTGAATCTGTTGGCGATTCCGCTGTGCGTGACGGCGGGAACTTTGTTTTTTTGCGATCGCATTTGGCCTGTCCGCTTTGCCGCAGAAGAAACAAAAAGCGCTCCCAAAACTAACATTACACCTTAAAAACTAGGGAGATACTTCTACTTTTTGCCGAATCGTTTCTCCCTGCGGCTGACTCTGGGATTTCACACGGATAAACGGGCTTAAAAACAGCCAGCTAACGAAGAAAAAGGAGGCTGTAAATAGCTGCACAATATCGATCGCGGACAGGTATCCGTCAGATAATAGTGCAATACTTCTATCTGTCAGCCCGAATATCCATGAGAGAATCCCAAACAGCCAAATGCCTTTTTGGAGCATTAGCACAAATGCTGAGACTTCCGAGTTTTGCTGATTATTCATTGATTTAGCCCTTATTGGCGAAGAATCTGATTAACCGGAGCACCCCAAGGGCTTAAGGATTTTTGGTGTCTCCTCGGATTCCCTTTGTTCTCTCTATATTAAGAAATGTTTCCAAATATTGCAACGTGGCCCGGGAGGTATTTGTGCATCTATCTCAAGAAGTAGTCTGAGCGTGAAAAATAAGTAAACTTTGATACACTTTGGCAGGAGGGGCGATCGATCTCCCACCATGAGTCCGCTCTTGCCATTAGTCGCAGGCGCTTGATATAGTGAGTCACAGGCTACGTAAAAAAGCTAAATGACAAACTATGCTATTTAACAGTATTGAATTTTTAGTATTTTTTGCGATCGTTTTCGCCATATATTATTTCCCTCCCTTGCAAAAACTGCAAGTTCCCATCCTCATAATTGCGAGCTTTATATTTTACAGTTGGAGCGCGCCCGCACTGCTGCTAATCCTGCTGCTATCAATTATTATCAACGCTACGACAAGCTTTCAAGTTGCCAGAATTTCCGACAAGAAACAGCGATTTTTTTGGGCTTTATCGGGAGTAGTTCTCAATGTCTTAATTTTGAGCTTATTTAAATACGCTGGTTTGCTGACTAACTTTGTGGCGGATGTTTTTAATATTGCTCGAACCGAAGGTAGCATTGCTTATTTATTCTTGAAATTGCCTCTGCCGATTGGCATTTCTTTCTACACATTTGAAGGCATTAGTTTAATAGTTGACGTACTGACTCAAAAAAACAAAACCGAAACAGAATCACACGCTTATGTCTCTCCCAACTTCACGCAGCACCTGCTAAATACTTCATTCTTTATTAGCTTTTTTCCCAATTTACTCTCAGGGCCGATTTTAAAATCTAAGACATTTTATCCCCAGATTGCTGCTAAATATTTAAAAGACATTCCTGCAAATTTCATTTTTAGATCGCTCGTTGTCGGCTACTTCCTAAAAATGGTCATCGCCGACAACCTAAAAGACTATACCTTCTGGATCAGCTTTCCCTACTACCAAGGGTTTGGAACCATTACAAACCTGACGCTGTTGTTCGGCTATTCAATCCAAATTTTCGCCGATTTTGCTGGTTACTCCTTAATTGCGATCGGTTTTGCTGCTGCTTTGGGTTACAAAATCCCCGACAACTTCGACTTTCCCTACATCTCCCGTTCCCTCTCCGAATTCTGGAGAAGGTGGCACATTTCTCTATCAACTTGGCTCAGAGATTATCTATACTTTCCCCTCGGCGGAAATCGCCAAGGAAAAATCAGAACTTATGTTAACTTAATGACAGTAATGACATTAGGAGGATTGTGGCACGGGGCTGCTTGGAGTTATGCAGTTTGGGGAATTTATCACGGATTTGGTTTAGCAGTAGAACGCTTTTTTGGGTTCGACAAATCCAAAAATAAATCCCCAGAATCAAATTCAGCAGAAACCAAACCAATCTGGCAGCAATTATTCTTTGACACCCTTAGTGTAGTAGGAATTTTCTCCTTTGTTTCTGTGGGATGGCTGCTTTTCAAACTGCCGCGATTTGAAGAAGCGGTTGACTTCGCAGTTACTTTATTTCGCAACTATAAAGTCAAACCCGGTTGGAGTCACATTATTCCGACGCTAATTTTTTCCATACCCGTAGTAATTTATCATATTCCCCATTTTCCCACTTGGCAAAATTTGTTCAAACAGAATTCAAATAAAAACGGTCAAAAAGTCTGGAGTCTTTATCAAGATTTAGCTTTAGGAATTATGCTAGCAATGATCTTCCTCAACAGTGGCAGCTCGAAACAATTTATTTATTTCCAATTCTAGAAGGTGTTCTATGTTTGTCAAACCCCAGTTGCGTTCTATTTTGCGCCCGGTACTAATTTTTCTGTTTCTAATGAGTTTTTATCAAGTGCTCGTCAGCGGCGGAGTTGTGCCAGCTTCTGAGGGAGTTAGCCTGATTCAAAATAATATTGTCAAAGCTCAAAGGTATGTATATCAGGATGATTCGGATCTAAAAATGGTAATGGTGGGTAGTTCCTTAGCTGCCAACCTTAATGTTAAAGACATTGGAGAGGGTGTAAAGAGCATAGCTTTGGGGGGAGGAGCGAGCCAAACAGGTTTAGAAATAGTTAAAAGAAGTAAAAGTAAGCCTCCGATAGTTTTGGTAGAAATTAACGATACTATTATCCGCAAAATAGATGCCGACTTAGTTGATTCTTTGTATCACCCTATTTTTTATTGGCTGCGCCAGTATCTGCCGATGATGAGAGAGGAATACCGTCCGATTAGCGTTTTTGTTGATTCTTTTAAAAGTCGCTCGAAGCAGAATCTAAAACTGATGAAGCGAGAAGCACTAGATAGCTTAGAAGGTCGCAATCTTACTCCCGAATTATCGCAAAAAGCTATCCAAACGACTGTTGATATTCAAAGCAAACCTTTGTCTGAACAAGATGCAAAAAGTATGAAATTAGAAGCTGATTTGATTAAAAATCAAATTGCAGAAATTCAAAGAAATAGCGGGGCAAAAGTAGTTTTATTTGACATACCGCTGGAGTCGCGAGTTAATGCTACACTCAGAATAAAACAAGTCCGAGAATTGGCGAAAAAGCTGTTTCCGCCCGATCGCTTTGAGTGGCTACCACCCCTGCCCCCGCGAGAATGGCGTACCAATGACGGCATCCACTTGATCCGCAGCGATGCTAGAGATTTTGCGGAGTTTTTGAGGGATAAATTGCTGGGGTAGTAGGGATGGGATCTCTTGACACTGCCCCTACAAAGAAAAAAATGTAATTTATATTGAATTATGAGACACTATACGATATCGTGTTTGGTTAAAAAATAATAATTAGGTTCGATCGTTCGGACTTCAGTCCTCAAAGCCCTAAAAGCCACAGGACAAACAATTTGATTAGTAGTAAGGTCAGAACTACTGGGTTTTATGCTAATTTATCGATCGTATGTCCGGTCTAATTACCATAATAAAAACGGCTCGTAGTGTGGACTTTAGTCTGCATGATTTTGCGGACTAAAGTCCACACTACGAACCTGCATGATTTTGCGGACTAAAGTCCACACTACGAACCTGCGAAAATCGAAACTGGTATGATTTACTGCATAAATCCTCAATGCGAACAACGCGAAAACCTGGCTGCTGCTCAAAATTGTCTGGCTTGCGGCACGGCTTTGTTAATTGCCGATCGCTACCGCATCATTAAACCAGTGCGATCGCCCAATCCCGCACGCCCCACAGATATCTTTGAAGTCGAAGATTTGGGAACCGGGGAAAACGAATGGGGAACTGTCAAAGTTTTAAAAGTCTTGAAACACACCCATAATCCCGATTTACTTCGTTTATTCCAGCAAGAAGCACGAGTGTTAATTTGGCTAGCGGGAAGGGGCGAAGTGCCTCAAGTCGAACCAGACGGTTATTTCCAAATTAAACTCGCCAATAACTCCCAGAAATTGTCTGGTTTGGTGATGGAAAAAATTAGCGGCGAAAACTTGGCCGAATTCTTAACTAAAAACCAGTTTGTTTCTCAAACACTCGCTTTCGATTGGCTGCAACAAATCATCGAGATTTTGCAGGAAATCCACAAATATCATCTAGTACATCGGGATATTAAGCCATCCAACCTGATGCTTGCACCCGATGGGAAATTGCGATTAATTGACTTTGGGGCCGCAACAGAAGCAGGGATTGATACAACGCCCGTAGGTTCTGCGGGATATTGCGCGCCGGAACAAGTTGCAGGGAAACCAGAAGTGCGATCGGACTTTTTTGCGCTGGGGCGTACTTTTGTACATTTATTAACGGGTCTACAGCCGATCGACTTTCCCATAAATCCAACAACTGGTAAAATAAATTGGAGAAATCAGGCTGTAGGTGTTGACGAGTGGTTGCTAAGCTCGATCGACGAATTGATGGAACCGCTACCAGAAAACCGACCTGAAAATACCCAAGTTATTTTAGAAAAACTCAAAAATATGCAGCTTTTGATGACCTCCACAGAACCCAACTAATAATTCCCAATCCTCAATACTCTCGGCCCAATTCCCAATTCCCCAATCAATAAATCTCTTCTAATCTACGAAAATCCCGCTCAACTTCCGCCCACAAAGCCCGATTGTGAGGGTCAGTTTTTACCGCTTTTTTCAAATAAATTCTCGCCTTATCAACCTGCTTTTCCCCGATCAAATGCCGTCCCCAGCGCTGATAGGCGATCGCCTGCCACTGGCGCACCTCCTGATCTTCGGGCACCCGCTGGGCCAAACCCTCAATCAGGGCGATCGCCCGTGGAAACTTTTGATATTTCAGCAACTGTTGCAGCTCAAAATAAGCATCTTTCTTTAACTTTTTGTCCGCAGCCGACAATTCCTGGCTATCTGGATTCGGTTGCTGTTTCCGAGTCACCTTAACAGCCTGCGGTTGAGCTTTCACCGCCTCCGCTGGCGCTGTCGCAGTCGGCGGCACAGTTGAATTGGCAACTTTCGACTCCGCAACATCGGCGGGCGCAATATTCACCAGAAACTTATAAGCCTCAGTAATAGCAATAAACTTATTCTTAGCCTGTTCGTTTCCCGGATTCACATCGGGGTGATACTGTCTGGCTAACTTTCGATAAGAAGCCTTAACTTGCGATAAACTCGCACCAGACCTGAGTCCTAACTGTCGGTAATAATCTGCAATATCCATTTAGCATGAACGATCGTTGATAATACCATTAAATATGGCAGAATCCTTAAATGCAAAGATTCTGCCAAAATTTACTGTGAACTAGGTCGTAG
The DNA here is from genome assembly GCA_003003725.1 of filamentous cyanobacterium Phorm 6. GTDB lineage: Bacteria > Cyanobacteriota > Cyanobacteriia > Cyanobacteriales > Microcoleaceae > Microcoleus. Next base: position 27,750 of record PVWI01000038.1, read on the forward strand.
TGCGAGGTTTCCCCGCACTACGACCTATAAAAACCACTTACCTGCATCACAGGGGATTTAAGCCCCCACGTTTAGGTGGATTGTTTTTAGGCAGGGGCTTAAATCCCCTGCCTAAAAACTTCACTGTCAACTGTCAACTGTCAACTGTCAACTGTTAAGGACGATCTTCGACTACTTTGTCAATCAAGCCGTATTCCTTGGCTTCCTCAGCGGACATAAAATAGTCGCGATCCATGTCTTTCTCGATTTTCTCGATCGGCTTTCCGGTATTGTGAGCATAAATACCGTTGAGTTGGTGGCGCAGTCGCAGAATCTCCTTCGCCTCAATCTGAATATCTGTTGCTTGTCCCCGCGCGCCCCCAGAAGGTTGGTGAATCATGATCCGCGAGTGAGGCAAAGCTAAGCGTTTGCCCTTCGTACCGGCAGCCAGCAGGAAAGAACCCATCGAAGCAGCCAAGCCCACACAAATCGTCACCACGTCCGATTTAATGTGCTGCATGGTATCAAAAATAGCCATGCCTGCCGACACCATTCCGCCTGGGGAATTGATGTACAAAATGATATCCTTACCCGAATCTTCCGAATCCAGATACAGCATCACAGCGATGATTTGATTGGCAATTTCATCGTCAATGTCTTTGCCCAAGAATATAATCCGTTCCCGGTAAAGGCGATCGTAGATATTAATCCACTGAGTATCATAACCACCAGGCATTTTGTAGGGAACTTTTGGCACACCTATAGGCATAATTCGGAACTCCGTTTAGTTGGTAATTGGGCATTGGGCATTGATTACTTGTTATTAGTTACTTGTTATTAGTTACTTGTTATTAGTTACTTGTTATTAGTTACTTGTTATTTCTTGGTTTGAAATTTTTGGTGATAACAACCAATAACTAATAACCAATAACCAATAACTAATCACCAATAAATAACAACCAATAACTAACAACCAATAACTAATAACCAAATTAGATAGCTGCCGCAGGAAGGGCTTTCGCCAATTCTTCCGAACTTTCAAGAACGCGATCGATCAAACCGTATTCTTTAGCTTCATAGGGTGTCAGGTACAGCAACCGATCCATATCTTTAGTAATTTTCTCGATCGGTTGACCAGTACAGCTTGCAAAAATATCGAGCATTGTAGCTTTATTTGCCAGCACTTCCTTAGCCCGAATTTGAATGTCACTGGCTTGACCGCGCGTGTAAGCCTTGGGTTGGTGCAACACAATCGAAGCGTGGGGTAAGCTAGCCCGAAAGCCCTTTGTACCTGCCGCTAACAGCATCGCAGACATTCCCATTGCCGAACCGAGGCAAATAGTATGGACGGGCGGCTTAATGTATCTAATCGTATCGCAGATAGCGAAGGCTTCCGTCTCAAAGCCGACGGGTTCGCCGCTGTAACCAGAAGTGCCGGTCGAGTTGATATAGATTTTGATGGGCTTATCCGGGTCTTCGTACTGCAAGAACAACAGTTCAGCGATAATCAGTTCTGTTACCGCAGGCACCAGAGGCATACCCAGATAAACGATCCGCTCCTTCAGCAACAGGGAAGGTAAATCGGGAGGGGGAGTTCGAGAGTTGCCTTCCCCGTAGTATTGCGATTGCATAGCTTTAATTGGTATGTTCATAAACCGAAATGTTGCCTGAACTGATGGAGCTATTCTTATAAGAAATAGTAACGCAATCTTTAGGTATCCCGCATGAAAGTTAGTTTGCTCCCAGTTTTAAACGACCCCAACCTTGACGCTGCCGCCCCCTCGACGCAGCGCCAGCTAGCGATTTCGGTGTCTGCGACGGCAAGTGCGATCGACTCCAGCGTACCCTTAAACCTGTGCCTGATTCTCGACCACAGTGGCTCGATGGGCGGACGCCCCTTGGAAACCGTCAAACAAGCCGCCGGACGGTTGCTCGATCGGTTGAAGCCTGGGGATCGCTTTTGCGCGGTGGCTTTCGATCACAAAGCCAAAGTCCTCGTCCCCAATCAAGTTGTGGGAGACCCCACTAGCATTAAACGGCAAATTGAGCAATTGCGTCCTGCCGGGGGCACAGCAATTGATGAGGGGATTAAGTTAGGTATTGAAGAGTTGGGGAAAGGCAAAAAAGAAGCTATATCTCAGGCATTTCTACTTACTGACGGCGAAAATGAACACGGCGACGACAGCCGCTGTTTGAAGTTGGCGAAACTGGCGGCCGAGTATAACATGACTTTGAATTCTTTGGGATTTGGCGATAACTGGAACCAGGATATTTTGGAAAAGATTGCTGATGCTGGCGGTGGTGCTCTGGCTCACATTCAGCGGCCCGAAGATGCGGTTGAGGAGTTTGGCAAGTTGTTTACTCGCATCCAAGGTGTAGGTTTGACTAATGCTTATTTGCTATTTTCGCTGATGCCAAAAGTGCGGTTAGCCGAACTCAAACCGATCGCCCAAGTTGCTCCTGATACGATCGAATTACCTGTACAGCAAGAGGGCGATCGCTTTATGGTGCGTTTGGGAGATTTAATGAAGGATGTAGAGCGAGTAGTTTTGGCTAATATTTATATTGGACAGTTACCAGAAGGTACACAGGCGATCGGGCAATTGCAAATTCGCTATGACGATCCGAGTGTCGGCGAAGGTTTGCTCTCAGATCCCGTTGCAATTTCTGCTAATATCCTCAAAGTTTATCAGCCAGCACTTAACCCGATGGTGCAGCAGCACATTTTAGCTTTGGCTAAGTACCGCCAAACTCAATTAGCAGAAACCAGATTGCAACAGGGCGATCGGGCGGGTGCAGCCACGATGCTCCAAACAGCCGCTAAAACTGCTCTGCAAATGGGCGACAAAAGTGCCGCAACTGTGCTACAAACCTCTGCTACTCGTTTGCAATCTGGCGAACAATTGAGTGAGGCCGATCGCAAGAAAACTCGGATTGCTTCTAAAACTATTCTTAAGTAGTGTGATGTGCGGTTAATTGCGATCGGCACCATTGTTCGTAGTAAGGACTTTAGTCCTAATTTACTAAAAACTTGAGAAAGGACTGAAGTCCTTACTACGAACCAGTCTATAATGTTTGTATTACCTATCAAGAGTGTTTGCATGAGCCAGACAATATCTGATAAACTACGCTTTACCACCGCTGATTTAGAACTATTGCCTGATAATGGCGATCGTTACGAACTTATTGATGGAGAGTTATTTGTCACATGGGCCGCACACTGGAATCATCAAGAAGTTTGTGGTAACATCTGCATAGAATTAAATAATTGGTCACAAAAAACAGGATTAGGAGAATCAGTAATTAGTCCAGGAGTTATTCTTACAGATGTTGATTGTGTCATTCCTGATGTGGTTTGGATTAGCAACGAACGCTTGGCTATCTTGCTAGACGAATCTGGCCATTTAACCGCCGCACCAGAGTTAATTATTGAAGTATTGTCCCCCGGTGCAGACAATGAAAGACGCGATCGAGACTTGAAACTCAGACTCTATTCAGTGTGGGGAGTACAGGAATACTGGATCGTGAATTGGCGGTTGCAGCAAATCGAGGTTTATCGCAGGGAACAAACAAGTTTAAGGCTAGTGGCTACGCTGTTGAGGAATGATGAATTGACTTCCCCTTTGTTACCTGGTTTTAGTTGCTCTGTTGCTCAGATTTTTGCTTAGATTATTTATGAAACTCTTTTACAGGGCGATCGCCATTTGGGGATTTATTACAGTTTTGGGCGGCATATCCCATGCCATTTCTATTCAATCCTCACCAATACTAATCGTTCAAAATCCAGCAGAAGACTTATTTAATAGCGGTTTAGCCAAATCAGAAGCGGGAGACATTCCAGGGGCGATCGCCGATTACACCGAAGCCATCCGCCTCAACCCAAACTATGCCAAAGCCTACAACAAACGCGGCATAATTCATGGCCGCAACCTCCAAGATTACCCAGCAGCCAAAGCAGACTTCGATCGCGCAATTGCCATCAACCCCAACTACGGCGACACTACAACCGCGCCAGAGTCCGCGAGTTATTAAAAGACAAACCGGGTGCGATCGCCGACTATCAAAAAGCCGCCGAACTCTATCAAAAAGCAGGCAATACAAAAGATTACCAAGATGCCCTCAAGCATCTTCAAATACTACTTCCTAAAACATAGTATAGTATTCTTCCATCTGCCTACCCTTCGGGAAGGCTTCGCCTACATCTGCGTTTATCCGCCGACCTCTGCGGTTAAAAACTCCAAATTAACTACTCAAACAATGTCCGTAATGTCCACCATCACCGTCACCGTACCCGCCACAACCGCCAACTTAGGCCCAGGATTCGACTGCATCGGCGCCGCTTTAAGCCTCTACAACCGCTTCCAATTCTCCCGACTCGAACCCTCAGCAACCGAGAAACTAAAAATTACCGTTACGGGCGCAGAAGCCGCCAAAGTCAAGACAGACGAAAGTAATCTGGCCTATGTAGCATTTGTCACTTTGTACGATCGCCTCAACCAATCGGCGCCGCCCGTCGCCATACACATAGA
>PVWI01000236.1 GCA_003003725.1 filamentous cyanobacterium Phorm 6
AAGCCAGAGATCCACTCAGCCAGAAGTGGGCAGAACAGTGTGCCCGCCAGTTAGAAAGTCGCGGGTGTCAAGTTTTGATGGGCCCCAGCGGGCCAAAAGATAACCCATATCCGGTGTTTTTAGCTTCTAGTAACAGCCCAATTGATTTAGCGGTGGTGCTCGGAGGCGACGGTACGGCGCTGGCTGCGGCGCGGAATTTGGCTGCTGACAACATCCCGATTTTAGCGGCGAATATCGGAGGACATCTCGGTTTTTTAACGGAGTCTTTTGAAGATTTCCAAAATACTGAGGAGATTTGGGACAGACTGGCCGAAGACAGGTATGCCGTGCAGAAGCGGATGATGTTACAGGCGGCGATTTTTGAGGGAAGCAGAACCAATCTCGAACCGGAGAGCGATCGATTTTTGGCCCTGAATGAAATGTGCATCAAACCTGCTTCTGCCGATCGAATGCCGAGCTGTATTCTGGAAATGGAAGTCGATGGCGAAGTAGTCGATCAATATCAAGGCGACGGCTTAATTGTCGCAACTCCCACCGGTTCGACTTGCTACACCGCATCTGCCAACGGGCCGATTATTCACCCAGGCATGGATGCGATCGCCGTTACTCCGATTTGCCCCTTAAGTTTATCAAGTCGGGCGATCGTCCTGCCGCCCGGTTCAGTCGTCAGCATTTGGCCTTTAGCCGATTACGAACTCAGTACCAAACTCTGGACAGACGGCATTTTGGGTACTGCAATTTGGCCTGGACAGCGCGTAGACGTGCGGATGGCCGACTGCGAAGCCAAGTTCATCATTTTGCGTGAAAACTATTCTTATTACGGCACTTTGAGGGAAAAACTTCAGTGGGCCGGAGCCAGAATTAGGTATCACAACAATCACCGTAATTAATCCGAAATCAACCACCATTAATTATTTATAAATTCTGCTGTTTTACAAACAAAACCCACCTTACCCAACCCATAATTTATAGACAAAACTCTGTTAAGATCACTTAATATCTTGACAAACAGCCTGATCCATGCAAACCCTGAAAAAATCAACCCGACCTTTCGATCCTCAAGATACATATCCCTGTCCCGTCTGCCGTACCGGTGAAATTGCTACCATGCCGATGATGGAAGCCCTCGCTTGCAACTTCTGTCAGCATATTTTTACCGCCAGCGAAGAAAGGCAATCGCTCCAAATGGCCGATCGACAACCGCCCGTAAATTGGCACTGGAACGGCAAACAGTGGATCGGAGCCCACCTCGAAGGCGTAGAATTCGGATGGCCCTACTTTGCAGCGGCGATCGGTCTAATTTTTCTTCCCACTACCTTACTGGGACTTTCAGCTTACTACTTTCCCCCAGTTCCCGGCAGCCGCTTGTCGTGGCTACCCACCGCTTGGACAGGCTTAGCTTTTTTGTCCCATCTAGGCATTGTCGTGTGGTTGATCGGTGAATTTTATCAATTCCCGGTGGTGACGTACTTCAGAGCTTGGGGGCGCAGGATTCGCCGCCGCTAGCCCGATCGATGTGGGATTCGAGATTTGGGGATTGAAGAGTCGTGGACGCAAAAACCCCGTTTCTGAAGGTAATTGCGTGATTTTAGCTGGAGAATCGATCGATTTGAGATGTGAGATTTAGGATTTGGGATTCAAGAAAAAGTTCAAATCCGCACTTGAGCAGTTATAATCATTTGCTATTCTAAATAGTCAGATACAGCGCATAGCTATTTGTGAGGAGAGCGATGAACATACTTGGAATCTCGGCGTATTACCACGACAGCGCCGCAGCCTTAATTCGCGATGGAGAAATTATCGCCGCAGCGCAGGAAGAAAGATTTTCCCGCAAAAAGCACGACGCCCGATTTCCCAAGAATGCGATCGCCTATTGCCTAAAAGAAGCGAAAATTGACCTACAACAACTCGATCGCATAGTTTTTTACGACAAACCTTTAGTCAAATTCTAGCGTCTTCTCGAAACCTATTTAGCCTACGCACCACAAGGTTTTCGCTCTTTCCTAACCGCCATGCCAATCTGGCTAAAAGAAAAGCTTTACCTCAAAACCATGCTCAAAAGAGAGCTCGCAGAAATGGCCAACTGCAAAACATCAAAGCTACAGCCATCTTTGCTATTTACCGAACACCACCAATCCCACGCAGCCTCAGCATTTTTCCCCAGCCCCTTCCAAAAAGCTGCCGTTTTGTGCCTCGACGGTGTGGGTGAGTGGGCCACAACCTCCGTTTGGCTGGGAGATGGAAACCAACTGATACCTCAGTGGGAAATAGATTTTCCCCACTCATTGGGTTTGCTTTATTCCGCTTTCACCTACTACACAGGGTTTAAAGTCAACTCTGGCGAATACAAACTCATGGGTTTAGCGCCCTACGGCGAACCCAAGTATGTAGACAAAATTCTCACCCATTTGATGGATCTCAAAGATGACGGAACTTTCCGTTTGAACATGGATTATTTCAACTACACTGTTGGCTTAACCATGACAAACAAGAAGTTTGACGAATTGTTTGAAGGCCCGCCGCGTCAAGGTGAAGGTAAATTGACTCAGCGGGAAATGGACATTGCAGCTTCCATTCAAGTTGTTACCGAAGAAGTTGTTTTGCGACTTTGCAGAACAGTTAAAAAAGAATTGGATGTTGATTATCTTTGTCTCGCTGGTGGCGTTGCTCTCAATTGCGTTGCTAACGGCCGGATTTTGCGGGAAGGTATTTTCAAAGATATTTGGATTCAGCCGGCGGCGGGAGATGCTGGCGGTGCTTTGGGCGCGGCTTTGGCGATTTGGTATCAGTATGGCGAACAAACTCGTACTGTGGGCGACGAGCTATTCGCAGTAAATAATAATATTAAGCCGGAGAGGACTGAAGTCCTTATTACGAACCTGGAGAGGACTGAAGTCCTTACTACAAACCTGGAGAGGACTGAAGTCCTTACTACGAACCTGGAGAGGACTGAAGTCCTTACTACGAGCCAAGCTGTGGCAACTGTGGCGAAGTCTGTGGCTCATTTAACTTGTCACGATCAAATGCGCGGTTCGTATTTGGGGCCACGGTTTACTGACACGGAAATTCTGGAATATTTGGATGCTGTCAAAGCTAGCTATCACCGATTGGATGATGCTGAGTTAATGCCGCAGTTGGCAGAAATTTTGGAACAGGGAAATGTCGTCGGATGGTTCCAAGGGCGGATGGAATTTGGGCCGCGAGCTCTGGGCGGGCGATCGATCATTGGAGATCCCCGTAATGCTAAAATGCAGTCCGTGATGAACCTGAAAATTAAATATCGGGAATCATTTCGACCTTTTGCGCCGTCAATCTTAGCCGAACGAGTTGCGGATTATTTCGAGATGGATCATTCTAGCCCTTATATGCTATTAGTAGCTCCTGTCAAAACCAGTCTGCGAATTCCGATGACTGCGGAACAAGAACAACTTTTTGGTATTGAAAAGCTCAACATTCCGCGATCGGAAATCCCGTCTGTCACTCACGTCGATTACTCGGCTCGCATCCAAACAGTTCACAAAGAAACCAATCCTCGGTACTATGACTTAATCAGTCATTTTGAAAGGCGATCGGGATGTCCGATTTTGGTAAATACTTCTTTCAACGTCCGAGGCGAACCCATTGTTTGTACTCCCGAGGATGCTTATCGCTGTTTCATGCGAACCGAAATGGACTATCTGGTTTTGGAGAATTTCTTGATTCCGAAGTCTGAACAAATTCCTTGGAAACAAGATGATGCTTGGAAAAACGAATTTGAACTAGATTAGTTCTTGGTTAGTTGTTATAGCTTATTGGTTATTGAACAACTGTTAACTGTTAACTGTCCACTGTCAACTGTCAACTAAAAAATGAGCGACGAAATTAAAAAACTCGATAAAAAAGGCCTCCGCGATTTCGGGCTGCTAATCGGCGCCTTGATGCCGCTGCTATTCGGTTTAGCAGTACCTTTACTGCGGAGACATTCTATACCTTGGTGGCCCTGGGCGATCGGCGTAGTCCTAGTTGTGCTAGCATTAGTTGCACCGAAATCGCTGAATCCCGTTTATCACGCATGGATGTGGTTTGGACTGACTCTCAACAAGATCGAAACGCCGATCGTTCTGGGGATAGTTTTTTACCTGATAGTTTGGCCGATGGGAGCAATCAAAAAGATTTTCGGCGAAGATGCGATGCGACGCAAACTTAATCCAAAAATGGATACTTATCGCGTCCAAAGTAAAGAAAGAACAAAAGTTAGTATGGAGCGTCCTTTCTAAGTGTTTGAATCAACATTAGACTTTCTCAAAGATTTGTGGGCGTTTATGAAAGAACGCCAAAAATATTGGCTGCTACCATTAATTGTGACTTTAGTCTTTTTAGGAGCTTTGATTGTGATCAGTCAGGGTTCTGTAATTGCTCCGTTTATTTACACTTTGTTTTGACAGAATGAGCAAGTTGAAGAATTTGGGTGTCAATTTAGGTTTGACACTCTGTGGCTTATTTATGGGGGTGATAATTGGTGAAATTGGGTTACGAGTTGCCAGAGTTGAGGGTTTCCCAAGAATTGGAGATTTTGTAGACTCGGCGCCAACTCGTTTCCATACTTCCGATAGCGATCTGGGTTGGAAGCTCAAACCCGGTGTATCGGGCGAGTGGAACGGCGAAGGTGAGAGTTTTGTGCAGGTGAATAGTGACGGTTTGCGCGATCGCGAACACACAAAAGCTAAACCTCCGAATACTCTGCGAGTCGCCGTTTTGGGCGATTCTTTCACCGAAGCAATTCACGTACCTGTAGAACAAACTTTCTGGTCGAAATTGGAACGAAAGTTAGGCAACTGCGAGGCCGTTAAGGGACGCAAAAATGTTGAGGTGATCAATTTCGGCGTGCAGGGTTATGGTACGGCTCAAGAATTAATTATGCTGCGCAAAAAAGTGTGGGATTACAATCCTGATATTGTAGTTCTGGCCTTTTTTATTGGCAATGATGTAATTAACAATTCCCCGAAACTGGAATACGATCGCTACCGACCATTTTTTGTGTATGATGCTAGCGGCAAGTTAGTACCGGATATGTCTTTTCGCAATTTAGCACCGATCGACCGCAACGCAAGAGCCGTTTCATTCGTAGACAGATTGCCCAGTTTGCTCGTCAACAATTCGCGCATTTTGCAGGTGATCAAAAAAGTAGATTTAAACATGAAAAAGCGGCAGTTATCTGCGGATTTTACCGCTTTGAGTACCCAAAACCTCAATCCACCTCAAGATGCAGCTTGGAAAGAGGCGTGGAGAGTGACAGAGGGTTTGATTGTGACAATGCGGAATGAAGTCGTGCAGAAAAAGGCTGATTTCTTGGTTGTGACGATCGGCGATCCGATCCAAGTTGGACGGGATGTCAAGATCCGCAAAGATTTTATGACACAAAACAACATTCAAGATTTGTTTTATCCCGATAGGCGATTGGAAAAATTGGGCGCGCGCGAAGGCTTTCGGGTACTGAATTTAGCCGAACAGTTCCAAGGTTACACGGAAAAATATCAAGTCTGCGCCCACGGTTTTGATAATTCTGTACCCTGTGGGGGTCACTGGAACGAACTCGGGCATCGGCTGGCCAGTATCATGATTAACCGAAATTTGTGCGAAAATTTGAAGCAGTCTCAATTCCCCAAAAAACAACCGTAATCAGTCAAATTTCATGAAAGACTCAACGCAGATCCAAAAAGGCAAAAATATATTAACTTTAATCGCTGTTAATTTGGCGATCGCCTTTATTTGTCTCGAAGCTTTGTCACTCGCTTTTTATTTTATCAACCAAAAGCAGTTTTTTTATACCAGAACTAAAGCCAAAGAAAAAGTAGTAGAAGATATTGAACGGATCGGAATTAGACTAGATGAATCTATCGTAGAGAGACTGCACCCGTTTTTTGGCTACGTCCTCAAACAAGGTGCTTTTACTAATGAAAAATTAAAGTTAAAAGTCAACAAACATGGCTTTTTTTCCCTCTACGAATATCCGTTTATTAAAACCAATAAAAAACAATTTATTGTGGCAGTTTTTGGTGGCTCTGTTGCAAACAACTTTGCAGTTGATGAATACATAAATCAAAGATTGTCTAAAAAATTAAACAGTTATCCAGAATTTGCCAATAAAGAAATTGTGGTTTTAAATTTTGGCAACGGCGGCTACAAACAGCCCCAACAATTACTAATTTTAAATTACTTTCTGGCTTTGGGTCAAGAATTAGATTTAGTCCTGAATATTGACGGTTTTAACGAAGTAGCACTGTCAAATTTAAATAATAAAGCTCAAATTGAACTTGGAATGCCCAGCGTTCAACACATACAGCCGTTAACAAATCTAGCAAGCAATGTGTCGCCGGAGGTGATGAGTGCGATCGTCCAAATCAACGACAACAAAAAACAGTTGAAAGCAGGTATTGACAAATTGCAAACTTGTCAACTTGCTTTGTGTCACGCCGTTACATCGCTGAGAGTGAAACAATTAGTCAACAATTACCAGCAAGCAATCGTCAAGTACGAGGCCCAAGTCAAACAATCTAACTCAGACGCGGCAAATAGCGGTATAGTATACATTCCCAAATCTGACTCTGTTTTGCCGGATGCTGCTGCTTATGACAAAATGGCATCGCTATGGTACGAATCGTCGATCGGCATGAATCAAATTTTATCGAGTAGAAAGATTAAATATTTTCACTTTATCCAGCCCAACCAGTATTATCCAACGAAGCGAGTGTTTACCGCAAAGGAAAAGGAAATCGCGATTAGCAAGGATAGCCCGTATATTGAAGGTGTAAAACAAGGCTATCCGGTTCTTTTATCCAAAGTCGATGATTTGCAAAAAGCTCGGGTTAATGTTTTTAGCGGCGTGAATATTTTGGACAATACCAAAGAGACCGTTTACAAAGATGCCTGCTGTCACTATAATTCAGTGGGAGAGGAACTATTGGCAAACTATATTTCCAGTTCCATTATTAAAGTAGTAAGAAAGTCTAAATAAAATTTTATGAAAGATTTAAAATTGATTAACAAAAGCCAAGAAATCCTCAAAATTGCCTTGATTAACTTGGCATTTTTACTGGTTTTCCTGGAACTCGGTTCCCTGGGATGGTATTTTGTCAAGCACAAGCAATTTTTCTATACTAGAGACAAGGCGGAAAATAAGTCGGCTTTAGGAATTAATTTAGAAGGAGTGCGGCTAAATCAGTCTATTGTGGAAAGGTTTCATCCTTTCTTTGGGTTTATTCAAAATCCCAGCCCTGATTTTCGACCTGGTTTTAAGGTCAACAACTATGGCTTTATTTCTCCTTACGATTACCCGTTTAAAAAGTTTAAGAAAAATCAATTTGTAATCGGAATTTTTGGCGGTTCCGTAGCTTCCGATTTTTCAATTTTTCAAGTTCAAAATAAAATCTTACCTAAATATCTCAAACAGGTTCCGGGTTTACAAGATAAAGAGTTTGTAATTTTATCTTTTGCTACCGGAGGCTACAAACAGCCGCAACAGTTATTAATTTTAAACTATTTTTTGGCTTTGGGTCAAGAACTGGATCTGGTAGTTAATATAGATGGCTTTAATGAAGTAGCACTTTCTAATTTAAACAATAAAAATCAAATTAATCTGGCGATGCCAAGTATTCAGCACATTTCGCCACTGACTAGCTTGGCGAATAATAGCCTTTCGATTAAGGCTATGCAAGCAACTATCAGAATAAAAGAAAATAAAGCTAGAATTAATGAGGGTTTGGAAAGTTTGCAACACTGCTCTTTAGCTGCGTGCGATGCTTTGACTTCTGTTTATGTGCAAAATTTAGTCAACAATTATCGCAAAGATGTAATTGCGTTTGAAAAAGAACGTAGCAAAAAGCAGCAAGATGACGAGGGAAGCGTGGTTTTTATTAATAAAAATAAGTCGATTTTAGAGGATTCAGCAGCTTTTGAACAAATGGCATGGAATTGGGCGAAAAGTTCTATTTTTATGCACAAAGTGTTGTCTGCTAGCAATGTGCCTTATTTTCACGTCCTTCAACCAAATCAATATTATCAGACGAAAAGGGTGTTTGGTGAAGCTGAGAAACGAATTGCTTTTAACAAGGATACTCCTTATTCTAAAGCTGTGGAACTGGGATATCCGGCTATTTTAGGTAAGTTTCCTAATTTACAAAAAAATAATGTCAATATTTTGAATGGGGTTAAGGTGTTTGATCAGACAAAAGATGCTGTTTATGTAGATAGTTGTTGCCATTACAATCAAGCTGGAAAGCTAATTTTTAGCAATTATGTGGGTAGTTCTATTCTGGAATCTTTGCGGAAGGATGAGGCTAGGAGTAAGAAGAAATAGATATCAATTCCGGCGCAGCCGGAATAATATAGAGCAATATGGTTCACTTAACACTATTTATGCGCCGGAGATCCCCCTAAATCCCCCTTAAGAAGGGGGACTTTGAGAGCATTCTTGTCCCCCCCTTTTTCAAGGGGGGTTAGGGGGGATCTGTCTTAAGTGAACCGTATTGTGATATAGAGGACACGGCAGTGCCGTTTCCCTACCGCGATCAATTGTAGGGACAAAGGCACTGCCGTGTCCTGATGTTTGAGTTTAAATTTTAGGTTTTCGGATTGCTTGCGGATCGATCGCCCGTGGAGTCGATCGGCATTACCAATATCTTATCAACGCGGTTGCCGTCCATATCCACGACTTCGACTCGCAAACCGTTCCACTCAAAATGCTCGGCTGCTGTCGGAATCTTGCCCAAATGTGTAATCACAAAACCGCCCATTGTGTGGTAACTTCCCCTATTTTCTGACGATCTTTCATCAATTCCAAACAGTTCAAAGAAATCATCGACAGGCAACATTCCGTCTAACAACCAAGAACCGTCTTCGCGCTGCACGGCTTGCGGTTCGTCGGCATCTTCAATGGAGGGAAAGTCGCCAACTAATTCGACTAAAATGTCGTTGACTGTCACCAATCCTTGAATGACTCCGTATTCGTCAACCACTAAGGCAATTTGATTGCTAGATTGCTTGAAAAGCTCTAATACTTTTAAACCGCGCGTGCTTTCCGGCAAAAATAAGGGCCTGCGCAAAGAAGCGCTTAAATCGAACGGTTGACCTGTTAAATTCCTCGACAGCATATCTGTAACGTGGACTAAACCGATAACATTGTCGAGCCCGCCCTGACAAACGGGAAACCGGGAATGACCGCTACCAAGCATCTTTTGGCGGTTTTCTTCTACTGAGTCGTCGAGGTCGAGCCAAGTCAGATCGGGTCGCGGTGTCATTAAGGCGCTGACTCGCCGATCGCCCAAACGAAACACTCTCTCAACCATGTCTTGTTCGGCTTCTTCAAAAGTGCCGGCCTCGGTTCCTTGCTCGATTAAAACTTTAATTTCTTCCTCTGTAACTTGGGGTTCTGTTGAAGGCACAATCCCCATAATTCGCAAGATTAAGTCAGTAGAATGACTTAAAACATACACTGCTGGAGCGCCAATGTTTGAGAGCATTCGCATGGGAATAGCGACACGAGAGGCGATCGGCTCAGGGTTGTTGAGGGCCAGCCGCTTTGGCACGAGTTCGCCAATAATTATGGTGAGATAAGTTATGGTTAAAATTGCGATGACTGAGGCGATCGGCTTAGAGTAGGGTTCCAAGGTCGGAATCAAGCGCAACAGAGGCTCTACCCTTTTAGCAATGGTCGTTTCTCCGAAAGCGCCGGACAGGATAGCCAGTAGCGTAATCCCGATTTGAACTGTCGGCAAGAACTGATTCGGGGCATTAGCCAGATCCAAAGCTACACGGGCATTGATCGAACCCTGGTTTGCCATCTGTTGCAGTCTCACCTTCCGTACTGAGATGATGGCCATCTCTGACATCACAAACACGCCATTGAGGAAAACCAGCAGGAGAACAATCAGAATATCGGTACTTGGAGACATTTCTAAAATTATTCGGTAGTAACGGCGAAGCGCTCTTCCTGGTTAAAGGAGAAGCTTGCAAGCGGAGAATCTCGATCGCAAAATCGAAATTGTTGTCAGTCTGTCCCTAGATTAACGGAACTAGCTCGCCGCGATCGCAGGTTCGAGACATTTAGAGAAAGCCCAAGAGCAGAAATCTACCCCAGTGGAGTGGAACTGCCAAGAGCCGATCGCCACAATGATAGATGTTTGTCGTACAATCGGACTTAGTAGGCAGCAGGGAAGAGCCTTCGCCCATCGGGGATAAAAATTAACAGCGCATGACTTTCTCTTCGATAATTCGCATCCTGGGGCGATCGCCCCTAGCAATAGAACTTCTCAACAAGCTCAAACGGCATCACTGCGTCCAACTGTCAGGTATCGCCCGTTTG
>PVWI01000237.1 GCA_003003725.1 filamentous cyanobacterium Phorm 6
CCTTAACCACGGTGGAAATTATCGACAGCACCTTTGGCAACGTCCGCTTGCACGAACGCATCAAGGTGGAATGTGTTACTCAGCTAATGGCAGAACACTTTGACTTGGACGGCATGATGGCATCCTTGGGTTTGGGCGATCCAGTCCATTAAGCAGCCAGCCGGATCAGAAGCTATTCGGCAGCCGGAGCTGAGGAAATAAGGTATTCGGCAAAGAGCATTCGGCAGAAAGTTTTTTGTTTTAAAAATAAAAAAGAAAAATTCTTAAATTCTAAATTTTTCTTAAATTCTACCTTCAGCTTGGGCTGCCGAATGCCTTCGGGCGGCCTCAAATCTGTCCATCTTCCAGTCATATCTCGTAAATCAGGAATTATTAACTTCTTTTTGGTGGCAATTGCTAGTGAGTCTGCTAGAATCCACAACGTAGTTTTATTTAATTTAATAAATTCTTTGAGTCAATCAATTGAGCTACCCAGAGTTGATGATTTTTTACAAGAACTTGCGGCGATCCAGCAAACCAGCTCCAAGCGGATTGCTCTTTTGGGTTCTCGTCACGTTCCTATTACCCACCAGCAGCTAATTGAGATGCTGAGCTACGCCATAGTTCTGGGAGGCAACCAGCTCATCACATCGGGGGCTACAGGCACCAATTCAGCTGCGATTCGGGGGGCAATGCGAGCAGATCCTAATCTGCTGACGGTGATTTTGCCACAAAGCATGAGTCGCCAGCCACAGGAGTCCCGCGACCAACTCGAACAAGTGATACATTTGGTAGAAAATCCCAAAAATGACAGCTTGTCTCTCCCGGAAGCCAGCGCCATGTGCAATCAGGAGATTATTTCTCGCTGTCAGCAATTGATCTGTTTTGCTTTTCACGAAAGCCACACTTTGCTGAAAACTTGCCAGGATGCGGAGGAACAGCGCAAGGTGGTTACTCTGTTCTATTTTGATTAAAATGCGAGGCGGATGATGGTGTTGGGATTGCCTGTGTCGGTTATTTTGCTTGATTGTATTGCTGCTGCTGCGGCGCTGGTTTACGCACCGTTTTTGGTGGTTGCCCTCGCTCGCTTGCAGCTAGGTTACGATCAAGCAGCACCTCGCGCTATGTTTGAGAGGTTGCCGGATTACGCTCAGCGGGCAACTTGGGCTCACCAAAATTCGTTTGAGACGTTTATGCTGTTTTCAGCGGCGGCTTTGATGGCTTTTGTGACGGGGGTTGATTCGGAGGCGGCGGGTTTGGCTGCGATCGCTTTTCCTGTAGCCCGGTTGTTGTTTTCGGTTTTCTATATCCTGAATATACCGCTGGGGCGATCGCTCATGTTTGCGATTAGTTCTTCTTGCACTGTTTCTTTATTCTATTTCAGTTTGATGACTGTTAATGGCTAATTGTTAATAGTCATTAGTCATTAGTCATTAGTCATTAGTCATTAGTCATTAGTCATTAGTTGAGAGACACTTAATTAGTGACTAATTACAACAATTCTCAATCTCCCATTATATGATGTCCACTCGAATTATTTAAAGAAAATTGGTTTGTAGTGAGGACTTTAGTCCGCATTTAGGAAGGACTAAAGTCCTCACTACGAACCTTTTTTATAAGGGTAATTGACGGGACATGATATTACCAATTTACCAATTACTAATTTATGGCAGCTAGTTATTCCTTTGATATTGTCAGCGATTTCGATCGGCAAGAATTAGTCAATGCTGTTGACCAAACAACGCGAGAAATTCAAAGCCGTTACGACTTAAAAGATACCAAAACCACTTTAGAATTGGGAGCTGAAGCAATTACTGTCAATACTGACAGTGAATTTACTCTCGACGCGATTCACACTGTTTTGCAAACTAAAGCCGCCAAACGGAATTTGTCTTTGAAAATTTTTGATTATGGGAAAATTGAAGCTGCTAGTGGTACTAGAGTACGCCAAGAAATCAAACTAAAAAAAGGGATCGATCAGGAAATTGCCAAGAAAATTACTAAATTAATTCGAGATGAGTTTAAAAAAATTCAAGGCTCGATTCAAGGTGATGCAGTGCGCGTTTCTGCTAAGGATAAAGATGATTTGCAGTTCGTAATTCAACGATTGAAGCAAGAAGATTATCCGATGGCTTTGCAATTTACAAATTACAGGTAAATTTTTGAAAGCTAAGTATTGGATTCCTGGTTGTGCGATCGCATCTTTGAGCGCGCTAGAACTTGCCTTGCGCTTGCTGGGATTCGGAAATCCTGCTTTGCTACAAGCTGATGCGGATGCTGGCTATATATTTGCACCAAATCAACTTGTATATCGCTTTGGCAATAGAATTGAGTACAATCAATTTTCTCAGCGTTCTGAAAAAATCGATGCAGCAAAGCCTGAAGGTACTCTCAGAATTTTGACGATCGGAGATTCGGTTCTCAACGGTAATAATACCACGGATCAGAAAGAAACTATTCCAGAATTGTTTGAAGCGCGTTTGTTGGGCATCAAAAACCAAGTTGAGGTGTTGAATGCTTCGGCCGGTTCTTGGGGAATTGGCAATCAATTGGGATATATTCGCAAGTTTGGCACTTTTGAAAGCGATGCTGTGATTTTGCAAATTGGTACTCACGATTTGCTACAACCCACTAGCAGCAGCGCGGGGGTGGGGAATGACCCACTGATGCCGAATCGCAAACCGTTATTGGCAATTCAAGAAGTGTTTGAAAGACACGTTAGCCCCAAATTGTCAAATGTTTTTGGATCGGATTCTCTGGCTGCGGGAGTGCCGGTGTCGGAATCACAACGGTTTAGCGAAAATATGCAGCGATTGGACAAAATAGTTGCTTTGGTGCGAGCTAAGAATATTCCGTTGTTTGTGTTGTATACTTGCGATCGAGCAGATTTACTGCCCGTACCGAATCAGCCGAAGTTTAAATCGCAGTTTGTCGATCGGCTAAAAGCTTTAAAAATTCCACTCATAGATACTCATGCGGCATGGTCAAAGTTGCCGAAAACCACGGTAGAAAGTTATTTTCGGGATGGCGTGCACCCGACTCCGCAAGCCTACGAATCAATAGCTGACTTAATGTTTCAACAATTGTGTATACAGAAAAAGTTAGTGGCTTGTGGCGGGAAGAAATAATATCAAATCCGGTTGTAATCATATCAAATCCGGTGGCATCAGAATGATATAGAGGACACGGCAGTGCCGTGTCCCTACCCCAAAATAATCGTAGCACGGACGAGGATTCCAGACCATCATGCTCGCCAAAAATGTAACTATCGCCCGATTAATTGTAGGGAAACGGCACGTGCAGTAACATTAATTCCGATGCCACCGGATTTGATATGACTACTAAAAACTGACAACGGATTGAAATTAAATATCTAAACCGATGATTCTTAAATCTGGAGGATGTTCGACCACAAACTGGTAATATAACTCTTGCTTGGCTTGCGGTGGCAGAGACATTATCCATTCTAGTATTCCCATTTCACCTGGTACTATCTTCGGATTAGTTAGAGTCGATCGCACTTTTATTTGCTCGTTGCGGCTGACTGGCAATTGCTCTTTTAGTGTCAAGTGTACCTGCACCTGTTGCAAGTTTGTCACATTTAAGCGATAAGCGTAACTCGTGCGTCGCTGATTGCCGATCAGTTTTTTATCTACTTGTCTTTCGACTAATTCACGCTCAATTTTCAACCCTTCATCAATTCCTAAATTCAGTTTGAATTCTTCACCGGGCGAAACATTTTCTAACTGCATAGTACCGACAAAAGTGTTGTCGCGAAAGATATTTGCTTTACCGGGGAGCAGAGTTGCACCTGTCAGCGGATTGGTTACAATTGCTTGCAAATAGGCGAAACTGACTAAACGCGGGACGGCAATATATTCAGGTTTAAAGGGATAATTTTCGGTGAAAATAGTCACTTTGTGCGGTGTGCCATCGCTGGGAATATTGGTATTTCCGCTTACTTGAAATGAGACAGTGCCTCCTTCTCTGGATATTTTGGCTGTGGCTGTTTCAGCTTCTATGGGTTCGGATGTTATCTCGACTATACCGCTTACAGAACGAGAGATCCCCTCTTCAGATACGTCTAAATAAGAGTCTGAAGAATGTGCTGAACCAAAACGAGATCGCATTGCTAGTTCGGTGTTTTGAAATTTGACTGTAGAGTGTAAAGTATCAATATACCAAGGTTCTAGTTTTGGTGAGAGACTTCCCAATCCTGGTTTTGCTGTAGATAATGTTAGCGCTACTCCTGTCCAATCTTCGCCTGTATTTTGGTTGACTTCAGCTAGGTAATTGAGATTAATTTGGTTGTTGGTGGTATTGACTCGCAAGTCATAAAGGGGAGTCCAATGTGCTCGAATTACTACATAGGAAACTTCGAGTTCAAAGTTGCCACTACCGCTTGGTTCGATCGCAACAATGATGTTAAAACTTTGTTGGGAATGGGGAGTTTGTAGTTGGCGCAACTGCTGGCGTAAGGCTTCTATTTGCTTGTCTAATTCCTGCTGCTGTCTTTCGTGTTGGGCGATCGCACTTACGTATTTTAGGTAATTAGTTCCTAAAAAGTTGAGCAATTCGCCAGTTTCGTTTAAACCTACCTGCTGTTTGGCGATGCTGCTGGAAAAGAAACCGACGCTTTTTTCGCTCAAACCTTCCACAAATTTGAGCTGAATTTTTCGGGCGGTTATTTTGTCGTTAATTCCCCGTCTTTGGGTTTCTAACTCTTGGATTTGTGCGGTTAATTCGGCGATGCGATCGCCCGTAGGTTCGCTGCTAAACACTGTTTCGGTGCGTACTCCCAGCAATCGCACGGCGACTGTACCCGCACCGGTGCCCCTGACTGACTCTGTTTCGAGGGTTGTAGGGAGAGAGGCGATCGTCAATTCTCGTTCGTTTCCCGTCAAGGCTACTGTGCCGCGGCGGGTTATCAGGGCGCGATCGGTGTACACGGTAACTTCAGAAATTTGCGACTCTACTATTTTGATATGATCGCGATCGAGTAAATCTGAATTAGTCATTGCTACTAATACCTTTACGAAACTCTTTTAATGCTTCCAATGGCGAGGAAAATAAAATGCAACGCTTCAACAAAGATAAGTCTAATTCTGGCAGCAATTCGCTGCTAGCAATCGGCTCATAACCCTGCTCTCGCAAGCGGTAAAGTTGCAGCGTTCCGTCTTCCCAAAACCAAACTTCAGGCACACCCATCAGCCGATATTTCTGAAGTTTTATCGGACTGCCGCTAGTAATTACCACCTCAATACATAAATCGGGAACATCCTTATCTGTCCCGAAACAATAAGACAAATCTGCCTGATACTCGACTTGACCATCAACAATTTGGCTGTAAGCACCGCTAGGAAAGAACTCAATTTCCTTAACTTCAAAGTAGATCGCAAGCAATACGCTAATTATCGATTGAAATGCTTCATGAGGTTTACTAATGCCCACAATTTCTAAAACTCCTTGACAATAAAATAACCGCACTCCAGGCACATTCTCAAAACTAGCTTGAATTGCTTTGAATTTATGCCAGGTTAAGCCGCGCCAAGTGAAATGCTGCTCGGCTGTGGGAGAAATTGTGGGATTGTCTATAGTTTGAACCATGACTGTCCTCTGGATTTAAAATGTTAGCAGTAACTCAATGTTAACTCAGCGGCTCGATTCCCGCCAAATCCAAAATTTGAGGAATCAAATCTTCTCGCTTCACTGCCATCAGGTGAACTCCTTGACACAATTGCCGCGCTAGCTTGACTTGTTCGGCCGCAATTTTTATGCCTTCCTGCAAAGGTGCTGGGGATTTTGCCAAACGATCGATCGTCTCTTGCGGGATGTGGACTCCCGGCACGTATTTTTTAATAAATTCAGCATTTTTAGCTGATTTAAACAAAAATATTCCTGCTAAAATTGGTTTGTTGCAGCCAGCAGCAATGTGGTGCATAAACTTATCAAAAACTTCAAAATCTGTAATTAATTGGCTCTGAAAAAACTGTGCTCCGGCTTCTACTTTTTTCTCGAATCGACTTTGCAAACCAGACCAACTGGGGGATTGCGGATCGACAGCGGCACCGACAAATAAATCGGTAACTCCGTCTGTTAAAGGTTTGTCATTCCAATCGCTGCCGCCGTTCATTTTTTGAATGACTTGCAGCAGCCGCACTGATTCAAAATCAAATACACTTTTTGCTTTTGGGTGGTCGCCGGCTTTGACTGGATCGCCGGTGAGTGCCAAGATATTGTGGATGCCTAAAGCGTGGGCTCCCATGAGATCGGCTTGCAGGCCTATTTGATTGCGATCGCGACAAGCAACTTGACAAATCGGCTCAATGCCGTGCTGCAATAGAATCGCGGAAACTGCTAGCGGGCACATTCGCAGCACTGCGCGGCTGCCGTCTGTGATATTAATAGCGTGAACTCTGTTTTTTAGAAGTTCAGCCATTGCGATCGTGTGGGTGATGTCGCCGCCTTTTGGCGGGGCAACTTCGGCGGTAATTATAAATTCTCCAGGGGTGGTGCAGGCTGTACGAAAACGGTTCATAGTTATATGTGAAGGAAGAAGGAAGAAGGAAGAAGGAAGAAGGAAGAGGGAAGAGGGAAGAAGGAAGAGGGAAGTTCAGCAACTAGCAATCTACGGGATTTAACGAATGTTAGGAATAAGTAATTAATGATTCGATAAAATTACCAATTACCGATTACCAATTACCGATTACCGATTACCAATTTCCAATTTCCAATTTCCAGTGATTAAAGAGGTAGAGAATAACCGAAAGCTTTTTTAACCTTAGTTAGAGTTTGGTTGGCAATGGTTTCTGCTTGTTCTTTTCCTTGACGTAATACAGATTCTAAATATCCCCGATCGTCCATGATGTCTTTGTATTTATCCTGAATCGGTTTCAGGGCATTAATTGTTGTCTCTGTCAACAGGGGTTTAAAGTCACCCCAACCCATATTTTCACACTCCGTGGCAACTTCTTCCTTGGATTTGCCGGAAAGCAGGAGATAAAGTGTCAGCAAATTTCTAGCTTCCGGGCGATCGGAGTCGTCGAAAGTCAAACCCCGCACGGCATCTGTTTTGCAGCGCTTGATTTTTTTGGCGATCGTATCGGGTGAATCCAATAAATTAATTCTACTTTGTTCGGAAGGGTCAGATTTCGACATTTTGCGCGTACCGTCAGTCAAACTCATCACTCTCGCGCCGTCTGCCCTAATTAACGGTTCGGGAAGTTTTAATACGGGTTTTTCTGGTGTGCCGAATTGGTGATTTAATCTGATGACTAGATCGCGGGTGAGTTCCAAATGCTGTTTTTGGTCTTCTCCCACTGGCACTTTGTCGGCATCGTAAAGCAAGATGTCTGCTGCCATCAATACGGGATAATTTAGCAAGCCTGCGTTGACGTTTTCGCCTTGTTTAATTGCTTTTTCTTTAAACTGAATCATATCTTCGAGCCAGTTAATCGGTGTAATGCAGTTTAGCAGCCATGCTAGTTCTGTGTGGGCCGAGACGTGGGATTGCACGAAAATAGTAGAATGTTCTAAATCGATGCCGCAAGCTAAATAAAGGGCGGCGATGGCGTAAGTGTCGGAGGCTAGGGTTGCTGGATTGTGCGGTGCGGTAATTGCGTGCAAATCGACTACGCAAAAGTAGTTTTCGTACTGACTTTGATTTTCTACCCAGTTGCGAATGGCACCGAGATAATTTCCGAGGTGAAGATTGCCTGTTGGCTGAACTCCTGAAAGAACGCGCTGTTTACCCATGAGGAAAGAATAGAATTGATTTCACATTTCTATTTTGACACGTTATTTGGATCTCAGATGCTGTTTGTTGAAATTTATAAAAAACTGGTGGAATATCACTCGGCGGTTGAAACCGCGTCTACACAAACGAAGTCCGCCTGCGCGGACTAAAGAATAAACAGGGTATTTAAGGCGGTTATTTTTATAAATGGGTCTAAATTTCACTCTGAAAAACATCCCTGTCAACTGTCAACTGTCAACTGTCAATTGTTTTTTGGTTTAGTGCGCCACCAAGTGATGCCGGCTGCCAAAAGGGCGATCGCAAAACTCAAGGCAAAGGAAAATACAAAGGGATGCCATTGCATTAAAATTGGGATGTGATGGTTTTGGACTGTCTCGAAGAGTTTGTCTGTACCGCTGGATGCGGCGATACCACCGGCTGCTAAACCTACGCCGATCGCCTGTACTGTGCTTTCTAGGCGATCGTCCCGATTTTTCTCTCCGAGTTCGCTGTTGCGGAGTGCGAGTTGGTTGGTGCGATCGCTCCTGGCTTGTTCTATTTCTACTATGCCGCGGATTGAGGCGATCGCCTGGTCGATTAAGTTTGTCCCGTGGCGGAAATATCCTAAGTCTCCGGCTATTTGCGATCGCACGTAAGGAGCCGTTTTTCTACTGAAGTTATTTAATATTGATAGTTCTTCCTTATCGATTCCTAGTATATCACAAATTTTCTGCAAAATGTCAGTATAATTGTTAAGATTTAGGGCAATTGTATTGTCATAATCTTCGAGTTTTCGCAGCAGGCGAGTATAAGTTACAGCTTTGCTGAAGAGTTGCTTTAGCTGTTCCTGAAATTCCTGCAATTGGACAGAAGTTAATACAGTTCCTCTGGAAAATTGCTGCTGCAATATCTCCATATTTTTCTCAATAATCCGGTATTCGCGATCGAGTTCGTGGTAAATCAGGCGGCTGTCTTGAAAAGCTTTGATAATTTTGTTGCGGTAAAATAGTAGGTCAAATATTTCTTCCTGGCAAGTGTTAAAATCTTTGTCAGTTTGTTTGTCGGAAAGTAGCCAAACAAGCAGGTGGCGGTAATTCGCAATATCGCTAATTGAACCGTATTCAAAAATTGGACTACCGAACAGTTTACCCGATCGGTAAAATACAGGTGGCGAGTCGCCTTGGAATAAAGCATTGCGACATTTATCGGCGAGGGGTTTGAGGGAATCTAAATTATCCGATGAGTTTTCGGGAAGCCACGCGGTAATCAGGAGAGTTTGACCTAAAAAATTGTCATCCCCGTTGATGAGTAAGGCTTGATTTGGGTTGAATTGCTGGATGAAACTGACACCTAAATTATCGGCGGTGCCGTCTTCCGGGCAACCTATATTTAAGCAGAAAGCATAGCTATCTTGTTGAATTTGTAGCGGTTGCACAAAACCTTCTACGGGCTGATTTTCGTTGAATCGTAGCGAGACATTGGGCAGTAAATCGTTGCGGTTGCTGTGAGAGTTTTCGGGGAAAACTAGATCGGGCGTTACCGTTTTATCGGTAAAGTGGGCGAGGATATTGTCGCAGTGTTTCCACAGAGGATTATTGCTGCCCTTACTGTTTCTTTGCAGTTGGAAAGCGTATAAATAGACATTGGGGGCAGAAATTTTGTCACTCATGTTATTGGCGCGGCTGCTATGAATTGGGAAGGCGTTTTTTGAGGTTTTCGGGCAACTCTGGATAGCGGTTTGATAGTTTTGGTTCTTGTGCTTCTTTTTTGGTGGCTTCTGGTTTTAGTTTTCTATCTTTAAGCAAGTTTCTGATCTCATCCGTGATCTTAGGATATTTTTTACACCAATCACTAATAACCACTGCTACTTCCTGATTAGATTTATCTGCCATCTTGGATATCGCCTTATCGAGATCGTCTAAAGCTTCAACCGCGTTCCACAGTTCAAATAATTCGGGTTTATTTTCAAAGACTTGCAGGAATCCGTTAATGAATTTTTCGTCTTTTGTCATTACCACTTCTTCATTTGTCATTGTTATTTACTCCTATTATTGTCCCACTGCACAAAAAGCCGCCCAAAAGTGAGGGGCTTCGTAAGGCTGATAATCGTCGTCGTAACCGTAGGCGAAGCTATCTTGAATCGTGGTTTTATGTTCGTCACTCAGCAACTGCGACGCTTCCACCCATTCTAGCAAACTTTTAACAGTCACACTCCGCAGCCACAACTGAGACTCTCGCAAAGCAATCGCCACAGGCGGGCGATTTTCCCCACGCAAAAGCTCGTAAAATTTGATTGTTAAAATCGCTGTAGATACGTCATTTACAGCCCACAAAGTGCTGAGTACACTTGTCGCCCCGGCATATAAAAAACCGCTGGGCAATCCGATATACTCATCTGTGGTATTCTTGATATCTGTCAACCCGGTTTCGCAGGCGGAAAGAACTACTAAACTGCACTTGATTAACTGCAAATCAAAGATTTCTTCCAGTGTCAAACATTCTGCGATATCGAAATTTTCGCCCCGGCGGGAACGGATGTAACGCTTTTCGTCGGAGGGAACCCCAGGCTGGGCGGGCACGGGGGCACCGCCCCTACCA